>PLCG01000057.1 GCA_003135575.1 Nitrososphaerota archaeon | reverse complement strand
CATTGCCGGCGCGCTCGCCGAGGCCGTTGATCGTGACCTCGACCTGGCGGGCGCCCGCCTGGACCGCCGCGAGCGTGTTCGCCGTCGCGAGGCCCAGGTCGTTGTGGCAGTGGACGCTGATCATCACGTCGGAGACCGAGCGCGCTGCCTGCACGTATTCCATCATCTTCTGGGGCGTCGCGATCCCGACGGTGTCGGGGATGTCGAACCGGTCGATGCCTGCGTCGGAGACCGCCTTGACGACCTGCTTGAAGAACGGGATCTCGGTCCTCGTCGCGTCTTCCGCCGAGAACTCTACTTTGACGCCGAAGCTCTTCGCATAAAGCACCATGTCCGCGGACTGCTTCAGCATCTGCTCCCTCGTCAGGTGGAGCTTGTGCTGGAGGTGGATGTCCGAGGAGGCGAGGAAGACGTGGACGCCTTTCACGCCGCAGTTGATCGCCGTGTCGATGTCGACCTTCTCCGCCCTCGCGAGGCCGGATACCTCCGCCCTGAGCCCTGCCTTTGCTATCCTCCGGACCCCCTCCTGCTCTCCCTTGGAAGTGATCGGGAAGCCGGCCTCGATGACGTCGACCCCGAGCTTGTCGAGCGCCTCCGCTATCTCGAGCTTCTCGTCAGGGGTGAGCGACACTCCAGGGGTCTGCTCCCCGTCGCGGAGCGTCGTGTCGAGTACCCGGATTATCCTCTCGGTCATCGCAACGCGCTCTCCTTTGGGAGGGCCGCCGCCCCGGTCCTCGCGATGTCGAGGACGTTCACCCCCAGCCTGTCCACGAACTCGTCGATCTGCTTGACTGACCCGACTATCTCCGCGACGACCGAGTGCTGAGAGGAGTCGACTATCCTGCAGCCCGAGTTCCTCTGGATCTCGGCGACCGAGATCTTGTCAGTGTTTATCTTCACGAGCGCGAGCTCCCTCGAGGTGACCTCCTCCGGCCCGTAGGTGTGCGCCTCGAGGATGTCTATGACCTTCATCAGCTGCTTGGCAACGTGCTCGACCGCCGCGTCGTCCCCGTTGAGCGTCATTGTCATCCTGCACTCCTTGCCCCCGCTGCTGACGCCTAGCGTGAGCCCCTCGATGTTGAGGCGCATGAGCCTCACTAGGTGGACTACGCGGAAGAGCGTCCCAGGCTTGTTCTCGACGAGGGCAGACAGGACCTTCGAGGACCTCGTCAAAAGACCGCCATCTCCTTGGAGGAGCCGTAGACGGTGTCCTTGATGCCCTTCCCGGGGGGAAGGAACGGGAAGACGTCCTCCTCCGGTGAGACGGGGACCTCGATTACCGAAGGGCCGTCCATCGCGAGTCCCTCGCGCATGGCCTTGGCGAACTCGTCGAGCGAGCCCACGGTCTTGCCATGCGCGCCATAGGCCTCCGCGAGCTTGACAAAGTCGGGCACGTTCGGGAACTTTATCCCGATGTAGCGCCTGTTATACATGAGCCTCTGCCATTGCTCTACCATCCCCAGGCTCCTGTCGTTGATGATGACGGTGATGATGGGTAGCTTCTCTTCGACCGCGGTCGCCAGGGCCTGCTCGGTCATGACGAAGCTGCCGTCGCCGTCGAAGTCTACCACGGGCACGTCGGGCGCAGCGTACTTCGCGCCTACTGCCGCGGGGAGGCCGAATCCCATGGTTCCTAGCCCTGTGGAGGTGATCCACGTCCTAGGCCTCAGGACCCTGTAGTGGATCTCGCACCACATCTGGTGCCTTCCGACTCCGGTGGTGAGTATCGCTTCCGGAGGGAGTATGTCCCTAAGCCTCTTGACTATCTTAGGGCCTGAGAGCTCCGCGTAGGAGTCCTTGTAAGCGGGGATGCCCTTGAGCTCCTCGCGGACGTCGTTCACCCGCTTCAGCCACGGATTGTCGGCCGGGTGCTTGCTCTTAGCTAGCTTGCTCGCGACCGCGTCGAAGAGCATCGCCATGACTTGGTTTGCGTCACCGAGGATTGAGAGGTCTACGGCCTTGTTCTTGTTGAACTCGGTCGGGTCGGCGTCGATGTGGATTATCTTGGCGCTCGGTGCGAACTCCCCGAAGTTCCCCGTCGAGCGGTCGGAGAATCTCACGCCGACGGCGAGCAGCAGGTCGCACTCAGAGACGAGCTTGTTCGCCTCCGCTCTGCCGTGCATCCCTATGGGGCCCAGCGAGAGGGGATGGTCCTCGGGGAAGTCGCCCTTGCCCTGGAGCGTGGTGATGACGGGTGCCATCAACAGCTCGGCGAGGGCCGCGAAGGGCTGCGCCGCGTCGGCGATCCTCACTCCGCCGCCTCCCCATAGGATGGGCCTCTCGGCCTTGACTATCATCGCTGCAGCCCGCTCGACGTCTTGGGCGTCGACCGGGACGCTCGGCCGGTACCCCCTGATGTTGACGCTGTCGGGGAAGGTCATCTCGGCTTCGTCCTGCTGCACGTCCTTGGGCAGGTCCAGCAGGACCGGACCGGGCCTTCCGGTGGTCGCTATGAAGAATGCCTGTTTGACTGCGAAGGGAACCTCTGCCGCTGAAAGGGGCTGCAAGGTATACTTGGTGATGGGCGTCGCTATCCCGATGATGTCGGTCTCCTGAAACGCGTNNCGGCCATGTGGGCCGCGAGCTGCTCGTGCCTCACCAGAACGTGCTTGATCTTGGAATCCCAAAGCGCGTCGTAGAATGGGAGGTTCGCCCCGCCCGGCATGCCGAAGATGTACTCGACCTTCTCCCGCTCCAGAGCCTCCACTGTGGCCCGCGCGCCGGACATCTTTTGTGTCATTCTATCGATTCACCAAAATTGCAACACTCACTATAGCCTCGCATATGCAAAACCTCTGAGCGAGGCTCTAGACTAAAACTAACAACGCAACTGTCTTGTTGTCGAGCAAAAAACATCCTTGACTCGAACTTCCCGCGCTGATGCGTTGCATTAAACCTCATCCGCTCTCTGTAATATTTAAGGGTGATGATTTCGCCGAGAGGATTTCGCCGGGTAACGAGCGAGAACTTCGCTGCTCTCGGCAGACTTAAGTATAACGGCCTAATATTAGAATCGATTGATTCATCCCTACGAGATAGTGTCCAAGTCGGCGCTACCCGCCTTTAGGGCGATGATCTCGAAGCGGCTCACAGACAACTACAACTTGACCCAGCAGCAGGTCGCGACGAGGCTGGGCGTCACGCAAGCCTCTGTGTGCAACTACGCGCGAAAGGCGAGGGGGATGATGATTGACCTCGAGATCGACGAGAACATCGCAAAGGCCGCCGACAGGGTCGCCGAGCTGCTGGCGTCCGACAAGCCGGACCAGAGGGAGGCGCTGCGCCTCATGACAGAGGTCTGCGATTACGTCAGGTTCAACCACACGCTCTGCGGCCTGCACGAGGAGCTGGAGCCCGGGTTCAGCTCAGAGGGATGCTTCGCGTGCCTTGGTAGCCTTCCCCCAGACAGCGGGACGATAAAGCTCAAGGTCGGCGTCTGAGCTAAGCTAAAAGCGCCAACCCGGAAAGGGATGCCGCGTCGCCTTGATGGAACCCAAGCCTGAATGGCTTACTGTCTTGCCTCCCACCGCGGTGGAGGACGAGGGCGACAACTACCGCAGGCTCAAAGGACTCTTCTCCGAGCTCAAGCTCCACACCGTCTGCGAGGAGGCCCACTGCCCCAACGTCGCCGAGTGCTGGGGGACCGGCACTGCGACCCTGATGCTGATGGGCGACGTCTGCTCGAGGGCATGCCGTTTCTGCATGGTCACGCCAGGAAAGCCAGCCGGGAACGCCCCCGACCCGCTCGAGCCTGAGAACGTCGCGCTTACCCTCTCCAAGATGGGGCTGTCTTACGTCGTGCTCACGTCGGTCGACAGGGACGACCTGCCCGACGGCGGAGCCGGGCACTTTGCGCGGACCATCCGCGCGACGAAGGAGATGAACCCCGGCATCCTAGTGGAGGTTCTCATCCCGGACTTTCAGAACGACCTCGATTCAATCAGGACCGTCGTGGATGCCCGACCCGACGTCATCGCGCACAACATAGAGACGACGCTCTTCCTCAGCGACGGGGTCAGGGACCCGCGCGCAGGATACTGGCAGTCGCTCTCTGTGCTGAGGAGCATCAAGAAGCTCGACGGGTCCATGTTCACAAAGTCGTCGATAATGCTCGGGTTGGGCGAGAAGGATGAGGAGGTCAGGCTCGCGATGATGCACCTGAGAGACGCTGGCGTGGACTTTTTGACCATCGGGCAATACCTGCGGCCGTCCTCGAGGCACCTCGCCGTCGAGGAATATGTCAAGCCGGAGATTTACGAGGATTACAAGCGCATAGGCGAGCAGGAGTACGGCTTCAAGTACGTCGCGTCGGGGCCGCTGGTAAGATCCAGCTACAGGGCGGGTGAGCTCTTCATCGGCTCCCTTCTGCGGCAAAAACGCACAACGATTAACGAAGTTTCTAGGCAATAATCAGAAAATCTTATACGGCAGAAAAAGACCGCTCGAATCGCCGAGCGCGACCGAGAGTGGAAATGCTCCAGGTGATCAAGGCGGACGGCGAATTTGATCCTAAAGTCGAACCAGACCTTAGTCACGAGGACCTCCTCAAGATGCAGAGGTACATGCTCACCGTGCGGAAGTTCAACGAGAAGGGCATGTCCCTGCAACGGCAGGGTCGAATCGGCTTTTTCATGGAGTCCACTGGGCAGGAGGCATGCCAGATCGGGATGTCCTATACGCTCACGGCGATCGACTGGGCGTTCCCCAGCTACAGGGACCCAGGCACGTGCCTAGTGAGGGGAGTGCCCATGAGCGCCCTCTGGGACCAGATAATGGGCAACTCCGCCGACGAGAGCAAGGGCAGGCAGATGCCGGTGCACTGGAGCTTCAAGCCGTGGAAGATCGTCTCGGTTGCCAGCCCGATAAGTGACAAGCTCCTCCACGCGGTCGGGGTCGCGTATGCCGCCAAGTACAGGGGCGAAAAGTCGGTAGCCCTGGCGTCCTTCGGAGAAGGGGCGACGTCCCAGGGCGAGTTCCACTCGGCCATGAACTTCGCTGGCGTCTACAAGACGCCGGTGGTCTTCTTCTGCGAAAACAACCAATATGCCATATCCCTCCCGGTTAGGCGCCAGACTGCGTCAGAGAGCATCGCGATCAAGGCCGAGGCATACGGTTTCGAGGGCGTCCAGATCGACGGGAACGACATCCTCGCCGTCTACAAGGCCACAAAGTCGGCGGTCGACACGGCCCGCTCCGGAGGGGGGCCGACCCTCATCGAGGCCATCACCTACCGGATAGGAGCCCACTCCACTTCAGACGACGCGAACATCTACAGGAGCGCGGAGGAGGTCGAGATGTGGAAGAAGAGAGACCCGTTAGTGAGGTTCACAAAGTATCTGATTAACAAGGGCATCATCTCCGAGCAGGAGAACGAGAAGATGATCCAGCAGATCGACGCCGACATGACCAAGGTGATCAAGGAGCGTGAGCTCATCCCTCCGCCAGCGAAATCGACGCTCTTCACCGACGTCTACTCAGAGATGCCCTGGCACATCCGCGAGGAAGCAGAGGAATTCATGAGAGATGAGGGAGACGTCGGTGCCAAGAAGGGAGAAGAATAGGAGAGGCGTGGTGTCATCTTGGCCCTCATCAACATCGTCCAGAGCGTAAACGAGACGCTCAAGACCGAGATGCGAAGGAACGGCAACATAGTCCTACTCGGCGAAGACATAGGCAAGGGCGGCGGAGTCTTCAGAGCCACGGCCGGATTGCTTAACGAATTCGGACCTGAGAGGGTCATCGACACGCCCATCGCAGAGGACGGAATCATAGGGACGGCGATAGGTATGTCGATGAACGGGCTCGAGCCGGTCGTGGAGATCCAGTTCCTGGACTTCATCTATCCCGGGTTCAACCAGATAGTCAGCGAGCTCGCCAAGCTCAGGTACAGGTCGGCGGGGAACTACCCCGCGCATGTTGTGATCAGGGCTCCTTCCGGAGGCGGCATCAAGGGCGGCCTTTACCACTCGCAGAGCACCGAAGCATACTTCATACACACACCGGGGCTGTATGTGGTCACGCCGTCGACACCGACGGACACGATGGGCCTCCTCCGCACCGCGATGAGAGGCTCTGACCCCGTCATGTTCCTCGAGCCGAAGCGCATCTACCGCACCTTGAAGGAGGAGGTGCCCTCGGAGGAGGAGTTCGTCATTCCATTCGGCAAGGCGAAGATCCTGCAAGAGGGGACCGACGTCACGCTAATCAGTTGGGGAGCGATGGTCCACACGTGTAAGGCCGCAGTGGAACTCGCGTCGAAAGAGAACATCTCGGTTGAGCTGATAGACATGAGGACCCTCATGCCGTTCGACATCGAGACCGTGCTAGCCTCAGTGAAGAAGACGGGCAGGGTTGTGGTGGCGCACGAGGCGACGAAGATCTCAGGCTTCGGCGCGGAGATAGCCGCACAGATAGCGGAGAGGGCCATCGACTCCCTCGAGGCCCCGATAGTGAGGCTGGGGGGTTTCGACACGCCCTTCCCCTACGCGCTCGAGAACACGTATCTCCCGTCTCCGGAAAGGATACTTAGGGCGATAAGAAAGGCGACAAGCTACTAAGAGGTATCCCAGTCAGCTTGTTCCAACTTCGATTACCGGACATTGGCGAAGGGATTGCGGAGGGAGAGATTCTAAAGTGGATGGTTAAAGAGGGAGACAAGGTCTCCGAGGAGCAGCCGCTCGTCGAAGTGATGACGGACAAGGTCAACGTCCAGATCCCGTCCCCCAGGACAGGCACGATCACCAAGATCCTATCAAAGGAAGGAGACATTGTGAAGGTCGGGCAGGTGATATTGACGATAGACTCCGGAGAGGCAGGACAGGCCACGGGCCCAGAGGCAGCAGAGGTGGCCTCCAAGCCGACCGCGGCCGTCAGCCAGCAAATCCAAGCCAAGCCGCAGCAGGGAGCCGCGAGCGCGGAGGGCGTCCTTGCTACGCCAGCGACTCGAAAGCTCGCCCGCGAGATGGGAGTCGACGTCACAAAGGTGCATGGGTCAGGCTCGATGGGAAGGATTACAGAGGAAGACGTGAGGAAGGCCGCGGGACAGGGCGCGACGAGTCCCCCGCAGCAGGCCGGTGCAGCGCGTCCCACCACGGGAAGGCCTAACGAGGAGAGGGTGCCTGTCAGGGGCCTCAGGAAGATCGTGGCCGAGCGCATGTCCAAGTCGATCCACACCACGGCGCAGGTGACCCACGTCGACGAGGCCGACATGACGGAGCTCGTCCTGCTCCGGGAGGCCTTCAAGGGCAGCGCCGAGAAGAGGGGCGTGAAGCTCACCTTCCTCCCGCTGATGATCAAGGCGGTCATCCCGGCGCTGAAGGAGTTCCCCTACGTCAACGCCTCTCTTGACGAGCAGACCAACGAGATAGTGCTAAAGAAGAGCTACAACATCGGAATCGCGACCGACACCGAGAACGGGCTCGTCGTCCCCGTAGTGAAAGACGCGGACAAGAAGGACGTCTTCGAGATCGCAGCCGAGATCCAGCAGCTCGCCACCAAGGCGCGCGCGGGGCAGCTCACCTTGGACGACGTGCACGGGTCCACCTTCACGATCACCAACCAGGGCTCGGTGGGGGGGCTCTTCGCGACGCCGATAATCAACTACCCGGAAGCGGCCATTCTCGGCACCCACAAGATAGCCAAGAGGCCGCTGGTGAGGGAGGGAAAGATAGAGGTCCGCGACGTGATGTATCTGTCGTTGAGCTTCGACCACAGGATCCTGGACGGGGCCTACGCCGCAAGGTTCGTGAACAAGGTCATCGGCGTGATTCAGGACCCGAAGCTGCTGCTCGCAGAGATTCTCTGAGCCTTTCGAGAGCGCCCGTCTAGCCTTCGACCAACGTCTCGGTGCTGCGGACCCCGCCGATCTCGTTAATCAGTTCCGAGATCTTCCGGAGCTCCGGGTATCCGGGAGCCTCGCCGAAGGCGATGATGTCGTAGCGCCCGTAGCCTAGGAACGCCTTTCTCACGCCCTTGACCTTCCTCGACTTTGCGAGGACGTCGCTCGCCTCGAGGGGCGTGGTCTTGATTAGGATGCAGGTGTTGAGCGTCAAGGTCACTCCTCGACCTCCGGGAGAGTCTCCGTGAACACGATGCCACCCAGTCTCATCGTCTTGGTGACGGCGCGCGCGAGCTGCTTTCCGTTCGCCGCCTCCACGTCTGCGACGATNNCATAGCGGCCCAAGACCGGGAACGCCCTCTTGATCTCAGGTATCTGTTGAAGCTTCTTTGCGAGTTCTTCCATCCTTCCTCGCTCGGTCCTGATTAGGATGCATGCGGATATCAAAATGTGTCGGCCGTGAGGCAGAGGGGCCGTAGTGTAATAAAGCGTTCTCGGCTGGAACGATTCTCCCAATCGGCTCACCCATAATAACGAGGAAGGCGTCTCAGGTGAGGATGAGCACGGGCGACGGCTCAGCACGGCGCGGGCGACTGCTGCGCGTGGCGCTGGTCACGGTCTCGGCTCTTGTCGTCCTTGGAGGGATCTTCGCATTCACGTTGAGCGGGAACGGCGCGACCGCCTCGACGACCTCGGAGGTCCGCGGCACCTTCACGCAGCACCTCTCGAACTTTGCCTCCGAAAACACCACGCTGCTGACGAGGGACTACGCGCCCAACGCGACCCTCGAATGGGTCGGGACCACGCGGGGGCTGGGAGGCACCTACAACACGACTAACATGATCAGCCAGTTCTACTCGACGTTCTTCTCGAAGGTCACGAACGTCTCAGTGAAGAACTCGACATCCGCCGTCCAGATAGTCGGTGGCGGCGCGACCGTGAACGGGACCTTCAGCCTGCTAGGCGGCGGTCCGCAGGTCCAGATCCTCACAGGCGAGGTGTCGTTGAGGGTTGCTTACATCCACGTCAACGGCGTGTGGGAAATCTCGAGCGAGACGTGGGACTTTCTAAGCCTCAACCTTCAACGCCCGCTAGCGTAAGAGCGGTGCGGTCAGGAGACCTGGTCGTTGGGCCACATCATCTTGCGGAGCTTCATCCCGACCTTCTCGATCTGGTGGGCCTCGAGCGCGTCCATGTACTTTTGGAAGGATCTCTGGCCCTCCTTCTCGTAGACGCTGACCCACTCTCGCGCGAAGGTGCCGTCCTGGATCTCCTTCAGGTTCTTCTTCATCCCTTTTTTCACCTCGGGGCCTATGGCCCGCTTCCCTCTCGTCAGGCCTCCATACCTGGCGGTCTCGCTGACCCTGCGATACATCCCCGAGATTCCATACTTCTGGACGAGGTCCACGATGAGCTTCAGCGCTCTTCCTTACTCTCTTGCATTTATACCGCGCCTTTTCCTGTTGAATTGGGCACAACAGGGACT
Organism: Nitrososphaerota archaeon; assembly: GCA_003135575.1. Taxonomy (GTDB): domain Archaea; phylum Thermoproteota; class Nitrososphaeria; order Nitrososphaerales; family Gagatemarchaeaceae; genus Gagatemarchaeum. Next base: position 16,554 of record PLCG01000057.1, on the reverse strand, counting down.
CAACTTGGCCGAAGAGGATTACCAGATTGACGAGGACCTTGGCTCGGGCAGGTACACGGGAGTGTTCATTGATGACACTGGTTCTCCTGGTGCACGAGAAGTCCCGGAATATCTGCACCCAAACCGAAGCACATGGGTGGCAGTGATCATTCAACCCGAACATCTTCCAGAGATGATGTTGAGATATCGACAGCTGTTTCTTTCAGGCTTGAAGTTCTTCTACGGCGCGGATGAGTTCCATTCGACGGACGTTTTCTCGGGGACAGGGCCCTTCAAAGGAGTCGACTTTGAGAGGCGCCTTAACCTACTCTGGGCAATGGCAGGATTCCTGAAGAAATACGACGCTCAAATCCTGACGGAAAATCTTGATCCTGACATAGTCAATACGATTCGGGCCGATGTTCCGTCGCTGCCTCCGCGTCTGGGACCTTTCGACTTGACGACTGCGAAAGGTATGGCGCTTCTGTCGCTGCTCAATCGCGTGTCCAAGCACTTGAAAAAGCACAGACAAACTGATGACTCGCGAGCGTACGTAATTGTGGACTCGGGCATCCTCAGGCATGGGATGGCCGTACCCTCCTTTTGGCCTCAAGTTTTCTCCCGGGACAAGGTCTTCTTCTCTGATTCCCGGGGCATCTACATTCTACAGCTAGCGGATTTTGCCGCGTTTTCCCTCAACAGAATCCACTTGTCTGCAGGCCGGCATGAAATCAAGCCCGCAGACGCGGCTCTGCTCGAGGTATTCTCTTGGATTTCCTCATGTTATCGGGACCTCGTGCAACTAGATGCGGAACTTCATTCAAAAGGACCCGGGTCATTTCAGCTAAAGGGTTTCAAGCCTCACCCGAATCATTAGCCGACACCTGGTAGCATCTGCGTTCATCGGGGCCCAACCGTGACTCCCAATAGAGACGACCTTCATATATTCAGGCTGCCTCCCAGAACATCTCAGCTGGATAGACTCTGATCAAGTGGCTTGACTGAGCCGCCCCAGATGAAGAGGAGTGGCAGAGGAAGCAGGCCGTCGCTGACGCCATGCTGGACTTCCTCGTGGGCTGGGTGCTTCTGAACGGAGCGGTTCATCTCATCTTGATTCCGATGTAATCATGTCGTCGTTTGATTCGTCAGTGAATGCCCATTTGGCCGTTCTTCTATTTCGATATCCAGGGCGGCGTGATTCCGCTATACCCGGTAACCCAGGTCGCCGTGATACTGCCATACCCTGTAATAACCCCTGAAGAGACTCGCGTATCCTGAACACAGTCGGCTGGCCAGAAGAAGCCAGGAAAGTCGGAAGGATTGAGGGTCTGACCAGCGCCAAGGACCGCGAGGGGCGTGAGGGGCGGACATCCAAATGGATACGCGAAGTCGAAGACTCCCGTTGCGCTGCTAGAGGTAGTGATGGTGTAAACTATTGTCACCTCGTCACTATGAGTTCGCGGAACGAAGCTCTGAATGGACGACGCGTTTGAAGTGATGCTCATCCCAGGTGCCGGAGAGTAAGAGAAATCATAGCCATTCGTCCCTTTCGAGGCACTAACTTTGTCTACTTCGGCTCTAAACACGCTTGAGTTCGGCAAAGGCGCATCATTTACGACATTTATACCGTACGTCACGCAAATCGTTCCAGTTGTTCCAGGGAGCATGATGAATGCAATTTTGCTCATACTGCCATTTGTAAGTTGATATGCGATTCCCCGCCCACCAGTCCCTCCAGGGCTCGAAAAGATGGGGTTTGAAGGAGTATGGGAGGCGCAGGGTCCTTGCGCGGCAATCGCGCCAGTTGCTGGGCTTGTCGATTGTGTGCCGGAGGACGCAGGTGGCGAGTGTAGCAGGGTTATCCCAAACGCAGCGACGACTATGACTGCGACTACCGCGACTACGACCGCGACCGTTGACATTCCTTTTCTTGCAAAAGAAGCAGTCATCGTTTTTCCTCCCACTGAGAGAAATATGGCGGAGTTCCGCTAACGCTGGGCGTAACTGTACACCATGTTGGAATGCTCCGCGGTGACGAACGTGGTCCCTTGCACGCAGGAAGGAACACCTGATCTCCATGTTATGCCATTTGAAGAACTGAAATGAGCTGTTGACCCTCCGCCTGTGTTGAAGTGCACATACCCGACGGCGCTATTCTCTGCAACCACGTTGAGTTGCCAGGCAGCAGCATAAACTGTGTTGTATCTCGGCAAGACCGTGAAGTTTATTGAAAGGGTTCTGCCCATCGACGCCTGATAATAAGAGAACTCTGCGATGCCGACTCCACCGTAGCTAGAGTCGTTCTCGAACAGCTTGATGGTGAACTCATCGTTCGATTGAATCGATCCTCCGCTCAGGTTGATTATGCTGTTTGTGAAGTTGTCAGCAACCACGCCTGCGCCGTTCCAATAGGCAACACGTCCGTAGACCTGCCCATTTGCATTGATAGCCATTACATACTGCGTCCAGGTAACGCCCGCTGTGTTGGTGAGAGGGTAGGCATTGACTTGTGCGCCCCATCGGTCGTGATTGGTGCTTGAGGTACTCATCGAAGCATTGAATATGAGCTGGACGCTCGGGTCCTTCGCCACCGAGCACCCGTTCGAGGGGGCTCTGCCGACAAACGCGTTCGCAGCTGATGCGAACTGTTGGTAGATTCGAGTCTTGGTCGAGCAGGTCCCTGATGAACATGTGCTGAGCGTGGTGGAATTACTCGCGCCTAGCCAAGCGAAAGCTCCTGGGGTGGTCATCGTTATCGTACACGAAGGACTGGCATGTACGTTATTGATAGTTCCATCCCCACTAATCGAGGTCGGGTAGACGCTGCAACCCGACAGGTTGATGGTCTGGGGAGAAGACGGTGAAACCAAGAATAGGGAAACAGTATGCACGAGGCCGAGGCGGTACATGCGGACATCATCTATGCTACCCGACCAGTAGCTTGCTCCATCGTAGCCAATGTAGAAAGCGTTTGAGTTGGCGATACCGGAGATGGTGGTTGTTGTGTTCGCAACTGAGGTGCCATCGGCGTATAACCTCAACTCTCCATTCCTGGTATCTAGGATACATATGGCAAGGTGCCAGCTGCCGTCGGAATACGTCGAAGAGCTTGTAGCAACAGTTGTCGTTGGAGACGCGTGAATCTCGCACTCAAGCTTGCCCGAATTTAGGTGCAGCAGATAACCTGTTTGTGTGGATGAGTAGCCGTGGTAGACAATCGGCGGGGTGCCACTGCCAGAACTGGTCTTGAACCATGCCACAAGGGTGAAGTTACCCGTGGGGTCCGTGGAGGCAGACATGCTAACGTATTGTTGTGAGCCGCTGTTGAGGGTCAAACAATCTGAGAGTTTGCAGGAGTTTCCGCTACTCCATGTCGGACTATTGTTGAGAGTGCCCGCATTGCCATTACCCGAGAAATCCAGTGCAGTGCTACCACTCCCTTCATTGAACGGCCAATATCCGACCAAGCCGCCAGGCCCAGGAAAGATTGGCGTTGCGGCAATCGTCTGGGTGACCGAGGCCGCGAAGTAGACCGCCTCCTCCGCCCAGGCTCCAAGTCCAGCGCAACACTGTGCTTGGCTCACACTTGCAATGCTTGCTGTAGTCGAGCCGCCTCCCCAAGAGCTCGAATATTCACTGCCGAAATCAAGGGTCCAGTCTGCCCAGCCCATGCAGGTGTCTCCGGTGTCTACATCACCGTTGCCAAAAGAGGTCAAGGTGGAAAAACTCGAAGATGGAAGGCTCGCCGAAGCGTAATTGCACGCGCCTGTGTACAACTCGGCCAAGACAGACGAGGAGCTCGTAGGAGCGAAGGAGCCAACGCTCGCTGTCGTTCCTCCAGAGCTCGGAATATTGCCCGACCCTCCAGATGAACCTCCTATGGTGGTTACAACCCCCGAGACTTCCATGCAGTCGGTGAGATAGCCTGACGGACCGATGGAATCACTCCCGGTGGAGGGAGCTCGCCCGTAATAGATGAAGGCTTGCACTGTTGACGGATCTCGCCAGCTGGTCGACCCGGAGTTCACGTGAGAGAAGGTGGTTCCTAGCGAATCCGAGGGATTGAAGGCATAGATGTCCGTTGCGATCAGGAGGTCCCCTGCTGTGACGCTCGAGGCGAAGCCACAGCTTCCGTGCTGGACCAGGGTCGGGTCGATGGTCGCCACGTCTTGAGGGAACTCGACTAGTGCGCCGTTAAGGGATTGGGAGGCAAATGAGAACTTGCCATAGAGGACCGTAGCCTCCCCGAAGTCACGCCAATCAGCCGTGAGGAACGATGTCCAGTCCGTGGGGGATGGACTGCCTCCGATCCTTAGGGCTGAACGACTGCCTAGGGATACGAGACCATTCTGCGCACCGGTGTTCTCTGCGTTCTTTGCATCGACGCTAATGTAATCGGCCGAAATCAGCCAGACAATATTGTAGTCAGACGAAAGCCCTTTGACAGGGCTATAGATGCACGAAGTCTTCTCGGGCGCTTTCGAGAAATCATATGTGCACGAGAGGTACCCGTGCAGAATAGCTTGACTTGTCAACTCGGTCGAGTTAATCGAAATGCTAGTTGAAGAAGTTCCTACATTGGATAGGCCGGGAGTTAGAAAGCTGCCTGATTCTTGGACACCGTATGTAGAAAGTCCTGTTGAGCCAGCTACGAGCGAGGCATAGCTCATCGCCCATGGGAGCGGCTTCGAGAATGAATAATTTCCTGCGGGAGTCACGAAGGTATACGATGTGGTTGTTGAGATTTCGTGTGTCGTGATCTTGAAGTTAAAGTCCCGCGTCTGGACTACTTTGGGAGCTCCTGTAGGAGAAGCCATCAGGAGTTGCTGGGCCGCTGCGCTCGCCACGAGGTCAATTTCTTTGGAAGACGCGCCATCCCGGGCCGGAATTGCGGACCGCGACGAAGCGGCACTTGCGGAGGCCGATAGACTTCCTTCGCTCGGATTTGCGGCAAACAGCTGCGGGCTGATGGCGCTCACAGGCTGCATAAGAAGCAGAATCGGCAGTAGCAGGGCTAGAAGTCTTGACCCCGACTTCAGGGGGCGCAAGGAAATCATCTGCTTGAAGGTGATTACACTATTTAAACGCCACTAATCGTCAATCCAGTTCTCCGATTACTGCGAAAATGGCAATTACGGGCGCCACGTCGATGAAAGTCAGCGGCGGGCGAACAGGATTGGCGCCCTTGCTTCGTTTTGGCGTCGCGAAATTGATATCCCAGTGATGCTAACATTTCCTTCACCTTAAACCATCTTTATGTGTGGCCAGGAAGGACTTTTCAGCAGGAACTCGGGGCTACCCCGAAGTTTGTGGTCAGCATCTGGTGGTGGGAAGACAACTCGCGTGTTAACTCACAAGATATGTTTGGATGACAATTGTTTCACCAACAGATGACAACTCGACAGGTGCTCCTTTTGGGGAAGGAGAGACCTTTGGAGGCGGTAGCTGACACTTCCATCTACTTCATGCCATTGACTGAGGGTCGTGAAAAGATGAACCACACTCCCGGCCTGCAAAATTTGCGATATGCCGGTTTTCCTGGGCGTCAATCCTGCGGTTGACCCGACAGTTGAAATTGACTACCAAGGCATTGACACAATGAGACGCTCGGATGTCAACGCGATTGTTGACATTGCCTCAACTGGAGACTAGTCAAACGCGGGCTTATATGCGGAGAAAACCTACTATCTCACGTTCATTTCTCGTTACCTTCGGTATCTGCCTGTCGCATTAAGCTACTGCCCTCTCTAGTTCGTCTTTCCTCGTCCTTCTTCCCCCCTCGGTCCTTCATTCTCCTTTCTCCAGTCGCCCTCCACATAGCTCCTTAGTTTCGTTCTGCCCGTTTTGCTCCTGCCTCATTGTCTCCGTTCTTTCGTCGTCACCCTCCCTAGCCTTTCCTCCTTCCCTCCTTCCCCTCTCCCTCGTCTTTCCTCAGTTACCCCGTTACGATGGTCGACATTATCTCGTCCATACCTGCGACTCGTAAGTTGGGAATACCAGTCTCAGATGCTGCACCGTCTCCAGTCCCTCCTGTCGAACCCTCGATTTCTTTGGTTCGCCTCGATACTGGATCCCAATCTGCAAATGCGAACGCTGCTAGGTCTACTAATGAATCTGAATCTAAGCGATTAGAGTCGGATGACATTCAGGTACAAGTCTCGCAACCTAGGTACTTGGCAGTGATTCCAATGACAGCATGTCGTGTCTTCACGCCTCATGAAAGAATCCGATTCGGCATATGCGTCGGCGCGTTCGAGAAGAAGACCGGAGTAAAGCTCGAAAAGAGGAGAATCTACCACATCAAGGGGACGATAGCAGGCGTCTGCGCGTTCGAAAAGAGGCACTTCGGAGGTAAGACTGTCGTAATCGTGGTTCCCTCCGCGCACATGGGAGTCGTCATTCCAGGCACCAAGTACGACATAGGCATAATCTCGATAGAAGAGCGAAGGAGCCTGTCGGTCAGGCACCGACTGGACCGAGCGCTCGTCACTGTTAGGAAGTCGACCTTACAGTCGATGGGTATCGTTAGCCTCGAGCGAGGGAAGGAAGTGATAGAGTTCAGACTTCGAAGGATTTCTGACGACCTTCGGATAAGAGTTTTCGCAAACATACAGCCCGCCACTGGATTTGTCCGATTCAATGCAGACAACTTTGGCGGGAGGTCGGGTGACATATGTGAGGTAACCTCCGTTAGGAAGTTCGGAGTGCGCGAATTTGTCAGAGAATTCAACAGCTGCAAACCAGAGGGAGCTCGAAATGCGAGGCTGAAGCTGGATCAGGAGAGCAACCTAGGCATCGAGGTGGATGGAAGGTTTTTCCCATTTACGGAGTACAGGCTCAGTCGGGCGGCATCACGGTTACTCTTGAGGACGAAGCTCGCCTTGTACAAGATGGAATTGAGATTCTGGTTCGACGGTGAGCGATTTGAGACAAGGTTCGGGGTCGACGACGTTGCGGGTTTTTGGACCTCGAGGGACGGAAAGTTAAGGTTCGAAAGTCCGTTCGACGAGAAAGTAGTTGCTGCTCAAAGAGAACTCTACCTGCAGGTCCAGAGACTGAGGAACCCGGTCTTGCGCGAATTCGAGCGCCTCTTGGGCAAGCTGAAGGTCGTCTCGATGCCTGCAGAGGTCTGGGGTAGCTATGTCTTTGAGGTCGATAAAGAACTAGGAAGGTTTGTGTGTTCCAGACTAGACAAACTCTCTCGAAACGAGCATTCTACGAGAAAGGGGAGCTTTGGAGAAATGATTGCCTGCCACATACTCTCACTTCGGTACCGGGAGATTCGTGAGCACCCTTCAGTGAAGTTTCCAAAGACCCCTGGCTGTCACAAGAATGGGGTTGACTACGAGTTGGTATCCGGAGACCCCAAAGGGGTTGACCTACTCGAGTCGAAATGGTGGAAGAACGTCAAGGCCGCAACTAGTCAGGGCCGAAAGGAAGCAAGGAAAAGACTTGTTGAAAGGAAGCGACGTAACTCTTCAGTCTCCATCCGCGCTTCCTTCGTGGCGGCGCTTGATTGGGATCCAAAGAACACAACGGGAAATCTAATCGTCGCGCGAGCATGACGCGCTATTCTACAGTATCATTGGGCCACATCATCTTCCGCATCTTGATTCCGACTTTCTCGATTTGATGAGCTTCGAGTTCGTCCATGAATTTCTGGAATGCCTTCTGTCCATCTTTCTTGTAGGCACCAACCCATTCTTTTTCGAAGGTCCCATCTTGGATTTCGCCGAGGATCTTTTTCATGTTCTTCTTGACATTCGCGTCTATAGCACGCTTACCTTGGGTGAGGCCACCATACCGCGCTGTTTCGCTGACACGCCTGTACATTCCAGAAATTCCATACTTTTGCACTAGGTCCACGATTAATTTCAACTCGTGAAGCGTTTCCCAATAAGCCACCTCTGGCTGGTAGCCTGCCTCGACTAGCGTCTCGAACGCCTTCGTCACCATGCTCTCCACTCCCCCGCAGAGGTCGACCTGCTCTCCGAACCAGTCGCTCTCTACCTCCTCCTTGAAAGTGGTCTGAAGGATTCCCGGGCGGGTCGAGCCTATGCCCTTGGCCATTCCGAGTATCCTCTCCCAAGCCCTCTTCGAGTAGTCCTGCTGGACCGCGACGAGCGACGGTGTCCCGAAGTTCTCGAGGTAGAGCTCCCTCACCCTTTGCCCGGGAGACTTGGGCGCGACCATAATCACGTCGGACTGCTTGGGAGCGACGATCCACTTCCAGTGTATCGCAGCCCCGTGCGAGAACGAAAGCGCCGCCCCCTTCTGGAAGTTCGGCTTTATCTCGTCCTGGTAGACGCGCGCCTGCTCCATATCGGGAATCAGGACGTGGACGATGTCGGCCTTCTTCACCGCGTCGGGGACGGGCATGACCTTGTGACCCTCCCTCTTGGCCTTGGTCCAGCTCTTCCCTCCCTCGCGGACACCGACGACGACCTTCAGCCCTGAGTCGCGGAGGTTGCTCGCCTGGGCTGCGCCCTGGATACCGTAGCCGATGACCGCGATGGTCTCGCCCTTGATTGGCTCTAAACTGACATCGTCGTCGTGCCACATCTTTGCCATATGCTTCGCGGGCACCGCCCCGAGGACGAGATATAAGTCTAGAATCTCAGCTTTCTTATGACTACGCTTATAAAACTCCGGAGTCGCGAGTTTTCTAGATTTTCTTGCAAAGAGTTGGGAAGGGGCACCCTGCCAGGCTGACCTCGGGCATCGAGAGGACCCCACAGCGAGCGATGCTGCGTGCGATCGGTCTGACGGACGAGGACTTTGAGAAGCCGATAATCGGGATTGCCAACACGTGGATCGAGGCTCAGCCTTGCAACTACAACCTGAGGGAGCTGGCCGAGCAGGTGAAGAAGGGAGTCAGGGACGCAGGAGGCACACCTCTCGAGTTCAACACCATAGCCATCAACGACGCGATAGCGATGGGCACCGAGGGGATGAAGGCTTCGCTCATCAGCCGAGAGGTCATCGCCGACTCGATGGAGCTGGTCGCGACGGGCTATCAGCTCGACGGGATGGTCACCATTGGTGGGTGCGACAAGACGCAGCCGGCTTGCGCGATGGCGATGGCGCGGACGAACCTCCCGAGCATCTACCTCTACGGAGGGAGCATCCCACCGGGCGAGTGGAACGGAAAGGACGTGACGATACAAGACGTCTTCGAGGCGATGGGCCAGGTTTCAAGGGGGACGATGACCGTCGCCCAGCTCAAGGAGCTCGAGTGCAACGCGTGCCCGACCTACGGGGCGTGCGGCGGCATGTTCACGGCGAACACCATGGCCTCCGCCCTCGAGGCGATTGGACTTACGGTCCCGAACAGCGCAGCTCCAGTAGCCCCCAGCGAGCAGCGGGCTAAGCTCGCGTACGACACGGGGTGGGCTGCCATGAAGGTTCTCGAGAGCAACACTCGGCCCAGGGACATATTGACCAAGGAAGCGTTCGAGAACGCGATAGCTGTCGTAGCGGGCATGGGAGGCTCCACGAACGCGGTGCTCCACCTCCTGGCGATCGCGTTCGAGGCCGGAGTCAAGCTTACCATGGACGACTTTGAGAGGATCGGGACCGGCGTACCCGAACTCGCAGACTTGCGGCCCGCCGGCAAGTACGTGATGTCGGACGTGGACAGGGTGGGCGGCGTCCCGATTGTGATGAAACAGCTCCTCGACGCGGGCCTGCTTCATGGCGATGTGCGGATGGTCACCGGAGAGAAGCTCTCCGACAGGCTGGCGACGGTCACGTTCCCCGCGGGTCAGGATGTGCTGCACCCGATCACAAACCCAGTCAGGAAGTCCGGGGGCTTTGCGATTCTCAGGGGGAACCTCGCCACTGAGGGGGGCGTCCTCAAGACGGCAGGCTCGACGAGGAACTCGCACCGCGGCCCGGCTAAGGTCTTCAACAGGGAGGAGGACGCGCGCCAGGCCATCATGGAGAAGAAGGTGAACGCGGGCGACGTCGTCGTCGTGCGCTACGAGGGGCCGAAGGGCGGTCCTGGCATGCGCGAGATGCTCGTCGTCACCGCTGCGCTGGTAGGCCAGGGGTTGAAGGACTCCGTGGCCCTCTTGACGGACGGGCGGTTCTCGGGCGCGACCCACGGTTTCATGGTCGGGCACGTGGCCCCCGAGGCGGCGGTGGGAGGGACCATCGGCCTCCTGAAGGATGGCGACATGGTCTCCATCGACGTGGCGAAGCGGTCGCTCAACGTGGAGCTGTCTGACGACGAGCTCGCAACCCGAAGGAAGGCGTGGAAGCCCATGCCGCCCAAGTACACGCACGGGGTCTTCGCCAAGTATGCGAAGCTCGTCTCCTCCGCGTCGAGGGGGGCGGTCTGCGTCGTCTCCGGCGACCCATACAGCCAATAGTAACCCCACTCGGACAAAGAAAAAGGCGGCTGATTCTGGTAAATGTCTGGCACCCCTGAGGCGAGTCTCACCGAGGACAAGGCCAGTGGCGACCAGGGAAACGTCTTCCAGAGGCTATTCTCGCCGCCCCTCCTGAAAGCGCTCGAAGAGAGGGGATTCACATCGCCCACAGACCCGCAGATGAAGCTCGTCCCGCTCGTCGCAGAGGGCCGCAACGCGCTGCTCATGGCTCCGACCGGGACTGGGAAGACCGAGGCAGCCTTCCTCCCAATACTCGACAACATGATCAGGAACGGCCTCGCGCGGACCGGTGGCACCAAGCTCCTCTACATCACGCCGCTGAGGGCCCTCAACAGGGACATGCTCGAGAGGATGCAGTGGTGGTGCAAGAGGTTCGACATCAGGCTGGGGGTAAGGCACGGCGACACCGGCGCAGCTGAGAGGGCTGGCCAGAGCATGGTGCCCCCGGACATCCTCATCACGACGCCCGAGACGCTGCAGGCGCTGCTGACGGGAAGGAGGATACGGGAGGGGCTGTTGAAGCTAAAGTGGGTGGTCGTGGACGAGATCCACGAGCTCGCGGAGGACAAGAGGGGAAGCCAGCTCTCGATCGCGCTGGAGCGGCTGAGGCGCGCAGTGGGGAGGGACTTCCAGCTCATCGGTCTCTCCGCCACGATAGGCTCGCCCGAGACGATAGCCAAGTTCCTGGTGGGAGAGTCGAGGGATTGCGAGATAGTCCGCGTCCCGGTGGAGAAGATGCTCCAGCTCTCGGTCGTCAGGCCTGAGCCGACTCCCGAGGACAACGCGCTCGCCGACAGCATCTTCACGTTCCCCGAGGTCGCCGCCAGGCTCAGGACGATCCGAGACATCGTCGAGAAATACAGGTCCACGCTCATCTTCACCAACACTAGGACGGAGGCGGAAGCGCTTGCGAACCGGTTCAGGGTTTGGAACGAGAAGCTCCCCATCGGGATCCACCACAGCTCCCTGTCGAGGGCGACCAGGGAGGCGACGGAGAAGAGCCTGAGGGAGGGCAAGCTCTCTGGCGTGATATGCACGAGCAGCCTCGAGCTCGGGATCGACATAGGCTTCCTCGACTGCGTGATCCAATATAACTCGCCGCGACAAGTCTCGAGGCTGATCCAGCGCATCGGGAGGGCTGGGCACTCCATCGGCCAGATTTCGCGGGGGATAATCATCACTCAAGACTCCGACGACACGCTCGAGGCGATGGTCCTCTGCAGAAAGTCGCTCCGAGGAGAGCTCGAGCCTCTCCTCCCGTTCCGCAACGCGAGCGACGCCGCGATACACCAGATAGCGGGGCTGCTTATCGAGACCAGCTCGTGGAAACTGGACGACCTCTATGCGCTGCTCAGGAAGACGTACCCCTACTCCACACTTAGCATCGAGACGCTGCAGAAGTATCTGACCTACATGCGAGACAGGTACCCGAGGCTGCTCTTCTTCACCGAGAACGACGGGCTGGTCAGGCGGGCCAAGGACTTCAAGCCGCTCTTCGAATACTACCTCGAGAACCTCTCGATGATACCCGACGAGAAGCAATACATCGTCATCGCCGAGGGCGACCGGGCGATAGGGGTCCTCGACGAGGCGTTCGTCTCAGAATACGGGCAGATCGGGGTGAAGTTCGTCGAGGCGGGCCGGTGCTGGAGGATACTCGAAATCTACGAGAACAAGGTCTACGTCGCCCCGGAGGACGACCCCACTGGCGCGGTCCCGAGCTGGGTAGGAGACGAGATACCGGTCCCGCTCCCGGTCGCGCTCGAGGTCGGCGCGATACGGAGGGAGTACGCAGAGGCCCTCGGCAGCGGCGGTCAGGGAGAGACGGCGGTCGTCGAGTCTCTCCGCGAGCGCTACCCTGTCGGTGACCGCGCGATAACCCAGTCCCTGAGCGAGGTGAAGGAGCAGGTGTCGCTCGGGCTCGCGGTCGCCTCGGACCGGCTCATCACGATAGAAAAGTGGGACAAGTATGTGGTGATCCAGGCGACCTTCGGGCACAGGGTGAACCGGCTGCTTGCCCGGGTGGTCGCGCACATCATCTCCGAGAGGCTGGGTCAATCGATCGCGGTCCACCAGGACCCGTACAGGATCATCCTTGAGGTGGACTCCTCGCCGAGGCTCGTGGAAGCGGTGATCAGGGAGCTCGCAGGGAAGGACATCAAGGAGCTAGCCCGCGCCGCCGTGGAGCGGTCTGGGATCTTCAAGAGGCGACTGATACACGTCGCGAAGAAGTGCGGCGCTATCGCCAAGGAGGCGGACTACGCGAGCATCTCGATCTCGGGGCTGATGGAGGCTCTCAGAGGGACCCCCGTATACGAGGAGGCGCTCAGCGTCATCTTCCACGACGACTTTGACACTGCCGCCTCGGATTCTATCGTCTCGCAGATCGAGCGCAAGGAGATCGAGATAACGGTCCTCGAGCCGGAGGGAGGGCCGTCGCCAATCGCGAGGATCGGGCTCGAGGAGGTGAGCAGGAGGGGAGAGATAGTCTCTCCTGAGAGGCTCCGCGCGATAATACGCCAGTCCACGGAGGCGAGGATACGGGAGAGCTTCCTTGTCGCGGCGTGCACCAACTGCTGGGAGTACGTCGAGCTGAGAAGGGTAGGAGACGGTGCGCCGGAGAAATGTGCCCGCTGCGGGAAGAGCGACTCGATAGGCTTCACGACCGAGTCCTACGAGACCGTCTTCGGCGCTGCGTTGAAGGCCAGGAGCAGGCTGCTGATGCACGGGAAGGCCGAAAGGGTGCTCGAGATCCTCAAAAAGTCGGCGCAAATCAAGAACGAGTTCGGCGACGACGCCCTCTGGGTGATCGCCGGGAGGGGGATTAGGCTCTCGGAAGTCTCGGCGCTCCTTCGGAAGAGGAAGGAGATGGGCCTGGACCTTATCGACTGCGTGATAGAGGGCGAGCGGGATGCCCTCAGGCGCAGGTACTTTGTCAGCTAGCGCGCTCGACGCTATTTGCTCGCGGCTGTCTTCGTCTGCGTCCCCTGCGCGAGTATCAGCGTCATCAGGGACCTCTCGTCTATCTCTGCGCGCGTCCTCCACCCTATCCGGACGAGCTCCTTGTCGTCCACGTCGAGGTATCCGCGCTTGATGTATCTGTCGACCGAGTAGTCGATCCTCCAGCGCGGAAACTTGGTCTTCAGGAAGCTCTCCAGCTCCTTCCTCGATATCCTCCCCTGCTTGGAGTTGACGAGCGCTATCGTCGCGGCGAGGACCGCAAGGTCGTCGATCCTGAATCCGGCGGTCTCAGCCTCGCTGAGCGTCGGCGGGTCCCTGAAGCGGAGCAGGAAGCGGGTCGAGTCGTCCGTGCCCTCCGGTCCCGGGACCAGGTGGACCTCCAGCCCGAGGGGCTTCAGGTCGTCGGAGAGGACCTCTAGGATTTTCTTGTAGTCTTTACCGAGATATCTCCGCATCTCCCAGCCCTTCACTCCCGGGTTCCTTCCCCGTTGGATCAAAAGGACTTGGAAGGCCTTCCTAGTCTTGCGGTCTAGCGAGGCCCTCTCTGCGGCTGCTTCCTGTGTCGCGTTGGATGCGGCTGGGGGCGGGTTTGTGCTTTCGCTCATCTTACCACGATTGCCACCGATTTCGTCTCGTCGTCGGGCTTACCCTGGATGACCGAGATGAATATCTGCTCCGTGAGCGGGGCGGTCCTGATGGTCGCCCTGCCCTCCGTGACCACGAACGCCACCAGGTACCCTCGAAGCGCCGTCTCCTCAGGGTCCTTCCCCTTGATGAATTCCCGGTAGTCCATCTCCTTCCCGTTGGACCTGTCGGCCAGTTCTTTGTTGATGACATTCAGCCTCGCCTCGAACTCCTCCTTTGTGAAGATGCTCAGCGACTCGAGCTCGTCCAGCCCGATCATCCCGGCCGACTCGCCTGGGTTCCCGAACTGGTTCTTGAACCTCTCGCTGAATGGGACGAGCTCCCTCCAGTAGACGAAGGCCTTCTCCAGCCCTCTTGGGGTGAGCTGGTCGAGCTGCGCGATGGGGTGCCAGCATTTCGCAAAGCTCTCCGCTAGCTCCTCCTTGGAGATGAGCTGTATCTTGAGCTCGAGGAGGAGCGGGTCGATGTAAAGAGCCGATGCTCGATGTTTGATGTATTGATCTTGCAACTTTACTATAGCGACAAGTTGTTGCATCGCCTCTGAATCCTTCAGCATCACGTCAATTACATTCCACTCAGGCAGGTGCCTTTTGAGGACCAAGAGCTTTTCTCTGATGTCCACCTCAAAGGGGTTAACGCTACTCGATTGGATATTGCGGCATAATTCAATCAGGCGCAATATGTCCTCGAGTTTCTTGTCACTCGAGTCCTTTCTACCCTCTGAATTCCTAGTTCCCTCCCGAGTTGCCATCTCCAATCGCCCTAAGGATGGGCCGCGTTTACCGACTTCTATTATAACCTTGACACGAAAAGAGGAGTGCTGCCATGCACAGCATCACAAGTCCAACAATGCCTTCGACCTTTCTATCACTCGTCTCCTTTCCTTTCTCTCTCTTTTCAACATCTCTTCGAACTGACGCACCTGTTCGCATTTCTGAGGAGTCCGGAAAGGCCCAACCTCCTTGATTATCTTGGCAACTCCTTCTGTGTCAGTAATCTTAGCGACATGACATCCATGCCCATCCCGCGAGACTTTGCACCTTACTCCCAACTCTCCTACACTCCTTGCGAAGACATCCAACGGTTCCCTGTGCTTCTGGGTGACAGCGAGTTGGGGACCCGACTTGCCGTCCATACCCCTGGAATAGATGTTGCCTTCAGTGTCAATCCAAGCCCTGATCTCCTTCTTTGTCATATTGCTGCTGTCTATCTCAGTGAATCTGTTCTTCGCTTCGTTTCCAGATTTGTCCTTCCCGGGTTCGATGGAAACGGCGGGAATCCGTCTCGTGCGATAGTCTGGCTCACTTGAACTCTGCGCGTATCCGACCTCGATGTATGATTCCTTGGCTTTCATGTGAACAATACGGGGATGGTTGGTCGCGTAGTCTCCGAAGTGGAGACTGAAATATTCGGATTCTTTCGCGATTCGTATGTTACCGCGGCTTGTGCCTTGAATTACACTTCCTTCAAGAATCGGCCCTTGCCCACGCGCGCTGAGCTTAGGGCTTTCAACCGACGCCGCTAGATTGTCGACTTTCAAGGTGACTTTCCCGTCGGAATGTGCGAGCGTAACATTTCCAAAGGTACGGGGTTTATGCTCGTTGAAGTCCCTCACGAAATCTGGAAATCCGACTTTCCTCATTGACAATACCCGAAATGACTCTCGCGGAGTTGGGTTCAGGTGGGAGATATTGAAGTGCGGATCCGCATAACTTGAACTTGAGTAAAGATAGAATTCCTTTTCTGGTGCTGACGTTCTTACGACGCGTGCTTCAAGGATTTCGTCTTTCCCAAATTTGTCAAGATGCTCGCCCGGTATGCGAAGGTAGTGAGACGGACCTCCCTTGGTCTCATGGACGACAAACGAAGTATCGTTTGATTCCATGTGCTTCTCCGGAAGCTCCTTCGAGGGCGCTGTGAGTAGCCGGTTTCCTTTCTCCTCAGCTCTGGCCCCAAGAGTGTTCAAGCCTTCTGTTGTGTCAGCCGCTTTCGTTTCGCGATTGTTTGGCCGTGAGTTGACGGCCTCTGATACCTCACTAGGTTGTGACTCTAGGCCTACGCCTTTAGTCTCGCCCCTCGAGTGAGGAATCTTGCTGACTGAATTCTCTATGCCCTCTCGAGAACCTGCTTGGCGGTCATGCAATTCTTTTCCATCTGACGCAACCTCGGTCTGCGACGGGTCGCTGGAGAATCTCTTCTCAACCGCGGTCTCTGCCGTCGCATCAACTTGAGCTTGATTCTTAGCCAGTCCATGTTCCCCGGCCTCCCACCCGTCCCGATTCGGCTTTTCGAGAAGCTTGGGCTCACCACTCTCCTTCCTGAGCGACACGCGCTCCGTCGAAGCTTCATCCCGAAGCTTGCGCTCTCCCGAGTCATTTTCGGCATGATTCGTCGCTGCTTCGACATTTGAATTCCCATTGTGATCTTCAGCAGGCTGCAAGGCGCCGGCAATCCCTCTGATGCCCATTGCCTGGTCGCCAATCGCATCTTGGGTCCGCACCGTCTCCGTGACTTCGTACCTTACTGGCGTCACGGAAGCGTCGTCATCTTTTCCTGGACCCTCCTGGATTAGTTG
>PLCG01000027.1 GCA_003135575.1 Nitrososphaerota archaeon | reverse complement strand
TCCTTATCCCGTTCTGATCATTCGGACATAGATTTATTCCAAACCATGCGCTCGAGTCGAGTCGGATGCCCGATGGCCAAGCGCACACTTTCTGTGGTTCTAGGAATCCTAACGGTCGCCATAATCGCCGGAGTCATCCTGTTCGAGACGAACGCTTATTCCGAACTAACCTCTATGATCCCGAACAGTCANNCAGTTACCAAGGTTACACCACGTTTGGCCTTGGCGGCGCGAACCCAACCGGAGCTAATGTGACCGTCACCGGGAGCGGGGTATATTCCAAGTCAATAGCTTTGAGCGGGCCGCACTATGAGGGCTTGGCGCTCTGCGCAACCGCCGAGAAATTGGATTCGTCCAACACCGCCTTGGTCCTGACTGTGACCGGCCCTCAAAGTGGCCATAACGACTCGTCCCTTCCGAACGTTTCCATCCTCGCATGCGGACGAACGGCCTAGATGCTGCTCTGTTTTTCATGCATGCAATGTACTCGGCGAGAATTGCCAAGACCATGATCACGAGTATGGCGAGGCCTATTCCTCCGTCTCGAGAGTGCGATGGCGTAAACATGGAGTTCGCGACATTAATTATCCCCAACCCTCCGTCAATGCTTAGGGTGACAAGCACAATCTGCCTCGCCGACACTTAGTGTGGAACCCGCCTGAAAGAAAGCTAGATTGTGAACTTCAACGAAGACGAGTCAGATAGAGCTATGCGGCTTACCGAGGTAACGAACGCAGTCGCGTAATAAGTGCCAGGCGGTAAACCGAAGACGACGTCGAAAGCCGTCGCGTTTCCGCCCGCAGTTGGGACGATGGTTGCTGTCGAGTATGCCACCGTTTGCCCCACGCCGTTGCGAATGACCAGCCACGCAATGCCATACACCTGGACGTCGAGGTTGTTCCTGTATGTAGTCTGAACGAAGGGATTAGTGCCGCCGAACGCAAATGAAGGACCCTTGACCACAGTAAAGTCAGGCACCCAACCTTCGAAAAGTGAACCGTTGGGCAGAATCTCAAACTCCATGACAGAGATTCCGGTGAGTGATTGCCCCCCGGTCAAAGCAGCGGAGGTCGACAGGGTGTAAGTCCCAGCGGCCAGGCCCCCGACGAGGAATGGTATTGTGACTGATTGCCTTGGAGCAAACGCTATCGCGACTGTCTCGATGTTCTTGACGGCGTTATCTAGCCTCGATATGTTGCCATGCATCGTGACGGCTGGTATCGGGCTGTCGAGAGCGTTCTGGTAGACGACCATCATGGCGGGGCCTTGCGCGCCCGCACACCCTGCATTACAGGGAAACGAGGTTATCTGCGACATCTCTTGCTGATCTTGGGCTGATGCACGAACGGTCGCATACACAGGAACCATGGCGACCGCGAAGAATGCAAATTCGAAGACAAGCAAGCCAACAAACGCCTTGCGGGAATCCACGGTTAACAACAATAGGAATTGCAGAGTAATATTGCTTGTGAAGGATGTGTCGGTGGACGTCTCGCGAAGAGGAGCGCATGGACGAATCGTGCACAGACCGTATTAGGATGTATCAAAGAACAAACGGACATGAAGACAGGGCTTGTCGCAACAATTCTGGCTCTGGGGGTTATCCTTGCCTTTCTTCTTCCCTTACTCCCAATGGAGATCAATCAGAACAATTCGGCTAATTGTCCGGGACAAGAGATATGCGGCGTCAGCAATAGCCTGAATGAGCCAGGTTATGGCTCTCTGACCTTTCGTTTTTTCGGCGTTGGAATGGCGTGGTGGTTGGGTCACTTTCAAATCTTGCAAAAGGGTTGCGTTGACACAG
Source organism: Nitrososphaerota archaeon (assembly GCA_003135575.1). Classification (GTDB taxonomy): domain Archaea; phylum Thermoproteota; class Nitrososphaeria; order Nitrososphaerales; family Gagatemarchaeaceae; genus Gagatemarchaeum. The sequence continues at coordinate 15,383 of PLCG01000027.1, read as the reverse complement.
GAAAGGGGCCGATTACTGTCCACACCTGCATCTCATAGCAAGACCGGGGTTCCTCGCCACGAGGAGCTGCTTAAGAGCGCACTGAGCGAGTAACAGAACATGAAGCGAAGCACAGGCGTCATTATTGGAATCTGCGCCGTGATTGGAGTCGCCTTCTTTTTCGCCCCAGTCGTATACTGGTTCACTCAAGCCAGCCCCATCACTACGATCCCACCCCAATCACCCGTGTACTCGGGTTACAGGTCGTTAGGTTGTGTTCTTCTTGGAGTCGGGGACTCTTTCTACATTGGATACGGATATCCCGATGGTTATCTCCGATTCACTTGCGAGGCGATTCCGCGTCTTCAATAATGAAACCACAGGTCATGGGACTTCTCAACTCCCGACCTCGATGATAACGTACGGCCCCTGGATGATGTCATACGCGCATCCATGGGACGTCAGGTATTGGGTCATGTTGGCACCCGCGTTGGGGAATTCCGTGACGGCGCAGGGCTCCCGTGTTATTACCGTGGGGCCGAATCCCACAAAGTATCCGAACTTGGTATAGGCGGGGTCCATCAGGATGGCCCAGTGTCCCGGAGCCGTCGTCCGCAGGACGGATGCGTATTGCGTTGGGAGGTACTTTCCGACGAAGAGGGTCGTCTCGCCGACCTGAGGCGCAGGTGGAGAGAAGAACTTGGTGTAATCTACGTTGAAGCCGTAGTTCGCAATCGTGAAGTTGGAGATTGACGTCTGGAATCTCATCTGGGCGAAGCTATCGAGCGTCTTGTCCTCCTGCAGGCCTGCGCCGCTGCGCGCCGCGTTGACGGATCGCATGAAGGCCGCAACCCATTCCGCGTCCACCTGGCCGGTGTAGGGATTCGTCAGGACGAAGCGCTGCTGATACAGGAACCGCTGGTTGCCAATCTTGCCAAGCGCCTCTACAGTGAAATGGAGCTGGGTGAGATTGCCTCCGGTGCTGCTTAGAGAGAGCGTCGAGGCGACGCATGTGGATTTGGGCGCAAGGGTATGTGGGCACCCGATTGACTCTCCCCCCATCCACGTGACCCCGTCGATTGTGTTATTCGTGTCGAATGCTCCGGAGCCCTCTATGCGCACTTGCAGCGCGATGGACTCCGGACTGATGTTTCCCACCACGGCCGAGAACTGCAGAAAGTTGCTCGAATCGAGATAGAGCGACGCATTCCCGATTATCACAAGGCCAGGTGGATTTAGAGATGAGATCTGGAAGAAGGGATAGTTCTCGGCGGCTTCGATGGAGCCGCCTCTGAAATAGACAAGCGCAGAGTCGTTCCCCTGGGTCACCAGCAANNGGGTAGGGCGGAGGCCCGAGCCCCAGCAACTTGAAGGCAATCGTCGAGCTGCCGTTTATCGCAGCGGGCGGATAGAGGTAATTCGCGAGGCATTGCTGGTATTGGGCCCCGAGAGTGGCGTTCGATACATGGATCAGGTTGCAGGAATCCACGCCTGGTCTGTAATTGTGGGGAATTGCGATAGAAACTGAATACGGCACGATCGGGACCGCGAAGAGGAAGATCAGCCCGAAGGCAGTGATGGCGCCAAGAGAGAGAAAGCTTCGTTTCTTCATTTGGATGCGCAAGCGCGATATTCCTTGAACCCAATTTCGCACGGAGCGATATTAGCTATTGCCTCTACGCAAGAGGAACGCATAGCTATCTATTGGGCCGGAGAGCGGAGGCGCAACGAAAATCCTTAATCGAAAGGAGCAGACAAAGAGGGGTCTGTGGACTCCAAGAACGTGGCATTGGGCGCATTCGTGGTGCTGACGCTGATATTCGCGTCCNNACAGAAAAGACAACGACAACCTCGACCGTGGTTGAGACTCGAATTTCAAACACGACAATAACCTCGACTACAACGTCAATCGTGACATCCACCTACGTCTCCCCGCAGGCTCTTCAGCTCCACGTAATCCTGAACGCCACCACCGTGCGCTCTGGCGGGGCAATCAGGGCGAATATCAGAGTCTTCAATCCGCTCGACGTGAACGTATCGATAACGCCCAACTACCAGCATGACTCTCAAGGCAATTCGAGCATCTTGTTCTGGAACGGCCGCGAGTTTCTTTGCGGCGGATCCCCCGTGTCGAACCCCACCTTATCGCTTGCTGGTTATGCACTCTTCCAGGGGCGCTATACTTCGGCGAACCTCTCTGCAGGAATACCGCTTCAATTGAGTCCGCCACTTGACTTCTCATGTGCGGCCTCTCCCTATCCGAGTCAAATCGTCATTCTTCCGAGGAGCACCAGTATTGTCGCCTACTTTTCTCAGTCTGGCCAACGAGTCGTGAGTTTGCAAGCGACCATGAACGCCGCGACGAATGTGTGCGCCCAATCCCCAGGAGACGGCTATGGGTGCGAAGGTAGCACCAGCCTGTTTGGATATTGGTCCCAGCCTGCGCAGCCGTTTGAAGGTGGTCAAGATGCGCCGATCACATCCCCTTACTTCCACTACTTTGCGCCGGGAGTTTACACCTTAGTCGTTGAAGGCATGTGGGGCGAGGTCAGCTACTCGTACATCCAGGTCACGCCATAATTGGCAGGGCAGCTAGCTCCGGCTCGCCCGTAGAGCATTCCTACAAAGTCCGTAAATAACGGCAGGAGTTTGTGTATTCATTGACCGTGGCGATGCGACATGTTGCGACTGGGGTCCTGTTGGCTCTTGTAGCGCTCGCTTCGTTCAGTTCAGGGAGAACAAGCGCGATACAGAATTGCGGCGCCCCCGGTACACCCTGTTGGTACGAGTCTGCACCTCCCACCCATGTGCAGCTTGGAGCCTATTCGGCGTTCAAGGTTCCATATGTTAATACGATGAACACACCCTCTACCGAAATAGCGTTCATGGTCGTACGCAACTCCACTTATGAGACGGTTGAGATTTCGACGAGCACTCTACAGCTAGGGGCAGCCGCCAACGGGACTGCCTACACGATAGTTTTCGGTCTGGGGCCTGGGACGTATATCGCAACCTTCTTTGCGTACGACCCGTATTATGGCCAGATTTCCAATTCGGAAGCCGCGTCGTTCACCCAGTAGCGACAAGGAAGACGGACGGCTTGACTTTCTTCCTGCTCACTGAGTCTTCTATTAAGCGCCCACGCAGACTGGTCCGATTTGAGGGGCGGTGGACAGGCGTCGATTACAACAAAGTATTTAGGACTAGAACGGCCCATCGGTCCGTTCTTGGACGAAGACCCAGAGCTCAAGCTCATCAACGCCCGCAAGCTCGCGGAACTGAGAAAGAGAGCCGAGAGGGCCTCGGTCGCGTCCTCGCTCGCCGCGGCCGCCGCCGTCCCAAAGCTTCAGAAGAGCCCCAAGGAGATCGTCCTCGAGGCGCTCTACGACAGGGGGGACGAGGTCCTCCAGGCCGCCTATGACGCGTACCCTCGTCAGACGGAGGTGGTCGTAGAGCAGCTGGCAAGGCTCCTGAAGCAGACCGGAGGAAGGGAGAAGATATCGGGCGGCGAGCTCTTCGCGCTCTTCAGGAACCTCGGGCTGCGCTTTAGCATGAAGACCACTATCAAGGTCCAGGACAAGGGAAGGTTCGTCGACCTAAAGGACAAGCTGAAGATGGACATGGAGGGTTGACGACGGCCATGGAAGGGCGGGCATAGTGGCCGAGATTCCTCCTCTGCCCGAGATTCAGGTCAAGTCCTTCTCGACCCCGTCCCCAGTGAAACCGGTGCTAATCTGTGGCCTCCCCGGCAGCGGCTATGTGGGCAAGCTCGCCGCGGACTACCTTGTCACGGTCTTCAAGGCCAAGAAGGTCTCCGAGTTCTATTCGGCCTCTTTCCCTCCCCATGTCAACATCAACGACGAGGGCGTGGCTGTCAGGCTGAAGGGCGAGCTCTACCACGCCGAGACGGGGCAGGGCAACGACCTTCTCATCTTCACGGCCGACGCACAGCCCTCGACCTCCGAGGGGGAATACGACCTGGCCGAGGCGGTGCTGATGGAGGCGAAGAAGCTGAAGACTACGCTGGTCTTCTCTCTTGCGGCATACATCACGGGGAGCTTCGTGAAGGAGCGCAGGGTCTTCGGGACCGCGACATCCAAAGAGGTGCTTCCGCGGCTTTCCAAGAACGGCGTCCAGATCATGAAGGAGGGCGGGATAAGCGGCATGAACGGCGTGATCATCGGGATGGCGAAGCTTCATGGCATGGAGGGCGCGTCGCTTCTCGGTGAGACCTCCGGATACCTGCTCGACCCCGCCGCCTCACATGCGGTACTCGAGTCGCTGTCCAAGATACTTGAGCTCAAGATCGATATGACGTCGATCGAGGAACGGGCGAAGGAGGCGCAGCAGATCTTCAGCCAGGTGCAGAGGATGACAGAGCAGAACATCGAGGAAGCCAGAGGCGCCAAGGACGAGAGCAAGCCGGGCTACATCGGCTGATCGGACAAGAGGTTCAGCCCTTGATGTTTCCGATGGGCCTCAGGGCCGCGACCTTGCGGGAGATGCCTGCCTTGTCCATCGTCTCCACGACCTCCGAGATGTCCTTGTAGGCCATCCCAGCCTCCTCCGCGAGGCCTTCCATGGTGGCGGCCTTCACATAGATCCCCCGCTTCTCCATGCTCCGCTGGAGCTCGGGGCCGCTCACCAGCCGCTTCGCCGCGGTCCGGGACATGGTCCTGCCGGAGCCGTGCGCGGTCGAGCCGAACGTATCTTCCATGGCCTTCTCAGTCCCGAGGAGAAGGTAGGAGCCAGTCTCCATCGACCCCCCGATGATGACCGGCTGGCCGAGCGCACGGTAGGCTGCAGGGATGTCGTGGTGGCCGGGGCCGAAGCTCCTCGTGGCGCCCTTCCTGTGCACGAGGAGGTCCTTGGACCCTCCGTCTACCTTGTGCCTCTCCACCTTCGCGATGTTGTGGCACACGTCGTAGATGATGTGCATGTCGAGCGATTCTGGGTCTTTGTGGAAGACCTGCTTGAACGTCTCGCGTATCCGGTGGACTATGACCTGCCTGTTCGCGAACGCCATGTTTGCGGCGCACACCATAGCCCCGTAGTAGTCCTCGCCCTCGGGGGAGGAGAACGGTGCGCACGCCAGCTCCCTGTCCCTCACGGCGATGCCGTACTTCTTCATGGCCCCGTCGAAGACCCGCAAGTAGTCTGAAGCGACTTGGTGGCCGAAACCCCTGCTCCCGCAGTGGACCATCACTACGACCTGGTCCTCGTGCACTAGCCCGAAGTGTTTCCCCATCTCCACGTCGAAGAACCTCGCTGGGTCGACGACCTGTATCTCGCAATAGTGGTTGCCCGAGCCCAAGGTCCCGAGCTGGCTGATCCCCCGGCTCGAGGCCTGGCGGCTGACCTTCGTCGGGTTCGCCCCCTTGATGTACCCGCCCTCCTCGACCTTCCCGACGTCGTCATCCCACCCGTAGTCGTTCTCAGCGCACCACTTGACCCCGTACCTCATGACTTGCTCGAACTGCGACTGGCTGACCTTTACTGTGCCCTTGACGCCCACTCCGGTGGGGACGAGGCGAAAGAGGAGGTCCACGAGTTCCTTGACTTTGGGCTTCACCTCCGAGTAGCGGAGGTTGGTGCGGATGAGCCTCATCCCGCAGTTTGAGACGACGGCGCCGTCCGCGATGAAGTTGTGATTGGGGTCATCTATGGTGACGTCGTAGACTGGCCCCTCATAGGGCACCGACTCTACGGAGGTGACCTTGTCGTAGAGGAGGCCGCTCGTCCCTTCCTCAAAGTCAGTAGTGAACTCATCCAATTTCGTCGTGTTCCACACCCTCGCGCTTCCTCTCGTCTGCCAAATCGAGTGACGCACAAAGCTGGCCCCCGCGACTTCCGAGGCGAGGGCTGTGACGATTTTCCCCGCGGGTACTCCGGAGGCATACATAGCGACGGCTTGCTGCCGCACGTTGTTCCTTTCGTCGCGCAGCGCTTGCTGATGTGCCAGGAAACGACAGGCGACGTTCCCCAATCGTTGCTTTCTCTGGTTGTAGAGGTAACCTATTTGGCCGAAGAATCGGAGAAGGTTGGCCGTGTTGGAGAGAATCGAGAGACGGAAGCCTGTCGAGGGGCCATCGATGCCGTCGTAGTTGTAGCCCTCGACCCGAGCAGGATTGGAGGTCTCGACCCCCAGTGACGAAAGGATCTTGCGGAAGTCTTCGAGCAGCTCGATCGCACTCCCGGAAAGCCGTTCCAGCTTGCTCACGCTGAAGGAGGGCATCTGGAAGTCGTAGCCGTTGGTGGCGATAGGCTTCGACAGCTCGGCTCCGAAGAAGGCACCAAGGAAGAGCTTCTTCTGCCAATTCGTGGCCGCGAAGAGCCAAGGGGGAAGGCGGTAGGCTTGCGTCGTCTTCTTTCCATATGGAGCCCCCAACGCGACCATCAGTACCACGAAGGCTGTCGAGGACGCTTGGAGCGACTCTTCCGTGAAATCGAACTCGGACTGGCCATAATGCGTCTGGATCTTGTGATGACGATCCCTCGTGAAGTGGTGAGAGGCGAACCCGAGCGTTTCCAGGTCTGCTTTGATCGACGCGAGGTCTGCCTTGTCACCCCAGAACGAGGTATAGTGGCCCTTCTTGACAGCGGGGATGTTCCCGTCGCCGAAGATGAATCCCAGAAGCTTGGTGAGCTGCACCGTCTTTGGGTCGCTGAGGAGGAGTCGGTCCAGCCCGCGGGCTCTTAGCTGGTTCACGATTTGCCCCCGGGCGTTCCCCCGATCCGTTATGCCCAGCCTTTCCATGGTTAACTTGAGCGTCATGGGGGAGACGATCTCTGTCGGCCTGGGCTCTGTGAACTCGACGCCTTCTACACCGCTGGTTAGGAGGTAGTCGTCTAGCGAGACCTTGCCCGCTGGAACCATCCCTCGGCGGGTGCGGAGGGGGTGGTCAGTGGTGACGAGGAGCGTCTTGCCGCCGTTGGTCTTTACCTTGAGGACGAATCCTGACTCCCATCGCTGTTGCTTCATGATCGCCTTCGTAGAGATTGTGGCGCGGCTAGTCTCGTCTAATGTCATGAAGCCTTGCGAGCTTGCCTCGACATCGACGATCCTCTTCCAAATCCCGTTTTCGTCGTAGACCTTTGAGTCAGGGTGCAGGCAATTTATGTCGAAACCGATTCCGCCAGGGGAAATTACGCCCTTTTCAGGGTCGAACGCTGCCACGCCACCTATGGGGAAGCCGTAGCCCCAGTGCGCGTCCGCCATGGCGTATGAGTACTTCACGATCCCCGGGAGCATCGCGACGTTGGTCACCTGCTCGATGACCCCTGAGTCCATCGCCTCGAGGAGCTTCTTGGTCGCGTAGATCCGGGCCGGCACGTTCATCCCCGCCTTGTAGGTCGGTGGTATCTCCCAGACGACGTCTGAGATTTGCTTCGCGTTCTTGATCTCTGTCATCTGCGGGCGAGCGTCTCGTCCCGCCGCGCCTGATGATTAGACTTAAGCCTTCTGCGTTCAGATGTCGAGGACGACCGTCGCCTCCCAACGCCCACCCTTGTTGGCGGGCTCCTTGACCTCGAACATGTGCATGGTTACCGCCTTCACGTCGTTCCTTAGCACGTGCCTTTCCCTATCGATCTCCTCTCCGTGCATCTCGCACGCCAGCCTCTGCTCCTTTCCAGAGGTGATCGAGACCTTGAAGTCCTTGAAGAGGAGCGAGTCCACGTCCTTGATTACTATGAGCTCCGTCAGAAAGTCGTAGAGCAGCCGGTCGAGCGTAGGGGACCTTAGCTCGATTCTCCGGTCGACACGTCCTACAAGCGACCTCTTGTCCACCATGACTTCGGTAAGGGCCCGGGCAGCGGCCTCGAACAGTGAGGGGAGCGAGTCGCCCCGGGCGACGAACGCTATGTCGGCGAGGGCGATGTTTGAGAGGAACCTGAAGCCGGAGCGGCGGGGGGTGCCCTTCGTGACCAACAGATACCCGAGGATGATTCTGCTCTTTAAGAAGATGCATCCGGACAAAAGGGGCGGTCAAGCTCCAATATGCTTTTCACGGCGTTGAGGCGGGGATTCGCAAGTTGACGAGCCCGGTTCCCAAAGCGGCAAGGGCTGTGTTGCCCCGGAGGGGCGTCAAATCCGACCTTGAGCAGGCCTCCAACCTTGCCCTTGAGGAGGCGCTCTTCATAAGGAACCAGGGGGTAATCCTGAGGGTATGGGAGAACAGGGAGTCCGTCATCATCGGGCGCGCGCAGCTCGCGCGGTTCGAGACGGACCTCGGGTATTGCCAGGCCAAAGGGATCCCGATCGTGAGGCGCTTCACCGCGGGAGGGGCCGTCTACAATGGGCCCGGAAACATCAACTGGTCCCTCTTCGTCGGGAGGGGTGGCGGCTCCGGGTCGGTGAGGTATGAGTCGAGCCCCCATGCGATATTCCGCACCGCGGCTCGGTTGCTTCTCTCGGCACTCTCCGTATCGGGCGTCGAAGCGCGGCTCGACCCGCCCAACAGGATCCTTACGCCTGATGGGAAGATCTCTGGCATGGCCGCCTACGTATCAAGGAAGGGGTTCCTCTGCCACGGGACGCTGCTCGTGGGGGCCGACCTCGGCAGGGTAAAGGCCCTAACCACCCCCTCGGCGGCGGACGTCGCGAGGAAGTACACTAGGAGCAGGGACGTGAAGACCGCCAACGCGGCGCTGGACGTAGATTCGTTTATCCGCACCTTCGTCGGCACTCTCGCCGACGAGACGAAATTGGAGATGGAAGAGGCGACTCCCGACGGGAATGAGCTTGGCCTCATGAGGGAGCTCATGGCAGCCCGCTACGGGCATGAGGGATGGAACCTGGGGGATCCGTTCGCGTGGGTCGACAAGGTCGGCGCGGCGGCGCTGGTGAGATAGATCGTGGAAGACGAGGTCACCCTCGAAATGATCGAGAAGGCGGCAGCGGTCCTCAAGGGTGTCACCCGGGTGACCCCGCTTGAGCACTCAAGGACGCTGAGCGAGCAAACAGGCATCGACCTCTACCTGAAGCTGGAGAACTTCCAGCGGGCGGGGTCGTTCAAGATGCGCGGGGCATATTACAAGATCCACTCGCTGTCCGACTCGGAGAGAAAGAGAGGGGTCGTGGCTGCTTCGGCGGGCAACCACGCGCAGGGAGTGGCCCACGCGGCGACCCTCCTAGGGGTCAAATCGACAATCGTGATGCCAGAGAGCGCGTCACCTGCCAAGGTGGATGCTACGAAGGGGTATGGGGCGAGGGTGGTCCTTCACGGGGCAAACTTCGAGGACGCTCTCGAGATGGGGCGGGAGATCGCCCGCAAGGAGGACGCCACGTTCATCCACGCATTCGACGACCCCATGGTCGTCGCGGGGCAGGGGACGGCCGGCCTTGAGATGATGGAAGCGACCCCTGAGCTCCAGACCATCGTGGTCGCGATAGGAGGGGGAGGACTCATCTCGGGGGTTGCGGTCGCCGCCAAGAGCATCAAGCCATCGATCAAGATCGTCGGGGTTCAGTCCGAGGCGTTCCCTAGCATGTACATGGCGTTCAAGACGGCGAAGATGGTGTCTTACAAAACGCAGGAGACGATCGCAGACGGCATCGCGGTGAAGCAGCCGGGTAAGCTCACCTACAAGCTGATACGGAAGTACGTGGACGACGTCGTGCTGGTGAGCGACACCGACCTCGCGAGCGCTATCTTCTTCATGCTCGAGAGGATGAAGATCGTCGCTGAGCCCGCCGGGGCTGCGAGTGTGGCCGCATGCATGACCGGGCTTGTGAAGGCGAGGGGCGAGAAGTGCGCCGCGGTCCTCAGCGGCGGCAACATCGACATGTATCTCCTCGACCAGATAGTCACGAAGGTCCTAGAGAAGGAGCACAGGCTGCTCAGGGTAAGGATCCTGATCTCCGACAAGCCGGGCTCCCTGAAGGACATCATCGAGGTGATAGCCCAGTCGAGGGCTCACGTCATCAGCATAGAGCACGACAGGGTGGGCGAAGGGGTCCCAATCGGCAAGGCCGAAGTGATCCTCAACCTCGAGACGCAGAACGCTCAGCACACAAAGACGCTGATCTCGGCGCTGGGCAAGTCCAGGCTCAAGTACAAGGTCGAGAGCTGAGGCTCAGTCGCCCCGCCCGTGGAGCGTCTTGATCTCCCGGAGCGCGCCGGAGAGCACCTTGATGGAATTCAGGTAGTCCGGGATGTCGACGAACTCCATCTCCGTGTGCCCCAGGTTCGAGTCAGCGGGACCGTATGTCACGCAAGGGACACCCATCCTCTCGGCGAGGGTGTTCATGTCGCCCGTCCCCGTCTTGTGCGTCAAGACGGGGCGTGTGTTGAGCGTCTTCAGTATCGAGCGCTGGAACCCGCGCACCACCACGGAGTCGAGGGGGGCGTCGTAGGCCTCCGTGAACCCGTCGAACTCGACCTTTGCGTCGATGCCGCCCCTCATCCGTGCTTGTCCCTCTACGATCGCGGTTAGGTCCTCCTTCACCCTCGAAGAATTCGTCCCTGGCGGGATCCTGACGTCGAAGGTCATCTCGCACTTCTTCGGGATGACGTTCGAGTAGGCTCCTCCCCTGATGAGGGTGAGCGAGGCGCTAAGGGACCTATAGTGGTCGCCCTCTACTGTGTTCTTCCTCTCGTATTCTTTGATGAGCGACATGATGCTCAGGGACTCGTCGACCGCGCTAGGATGTGCCCATGATGAGGACGCGTGCCCCCCGTGAGTGCGCACGGTCACCTTCGCGGCCGTCCTTCCTCGGTACCCGACTGTGACCCGACCTGCCCCTGCAGGCTCGCCGAACACCGCGTAGTCGTAGTCCCCTCCCGAATCTATCAAGGTCTCGACCCCTAGGCTGTCGCCCTCCTCCCGGGTCACGCATGCCACGGTCACCTTCATCCCTCCCGGCACTCCTTCGCTTACCGCGGAGATCATCGCGCACATGGGTGACTTGGCGTCGGCGGCCCCTCGGCCGTAGACCCGGTCGCCCTCGAACCTGACCTTCAGGAACCCAGGCACGGTGTCCATGTGGCCGCACAGCAGGACGTGGGGGTGCCCGCTTCCTACCTCGCCTATCGCATTTCCCGCCTTGTCCGTCCTGATGTGCTTGAACCCCCTCTCGCGCATCCGCTCCCTCAGTAGCCTGGAGAGCTTCGCTTCCTTCGTGGAGACGGAGTAGGTCCTCAGGGTCTCAAGTAGAAGCGCGACCGAGGGGTCCTTCTTGCTAGTCATCGCGTTCCCTGGCCTTCATCGTTTGTCAAGGGACGCGAGGTACTCCACGGCGAGCCCCTGGATGTCGATGCCCGTGGCCGGCACGCTGTTCTTGAACTCCGTCGTGTTGTTCACCTCGTGGCAGACCAGCCCGTCGTCGGACTCCATCAGGTCCACGCCAACGAATCGGCCGTCGACGGCCTCCGCTGCCTTCACGGAGATCTCGTCTATCTCCTTGGTTATCTTGCAGGGCTCCGCCTTGCCTCCCCGCGCCGTGTTGGTACGCCAGTCGCCCGCCGAGTAGCGGTATATCGCGGCGACCGTCTTGTTGTCGATGACGAACGTCCTGATGTCGCGCGGCGGCCGCTTCACGTACTCCTGCAGGTAGAAGACTTGGTAGCTGGGGTGCATGTATTCCCTGTCCTCGACTATCGCCTTTGCAAAGTCCTCGTCCTTGAGCAGCGCCGAGAGGCGGCCCCAGCTCCCCACGGTGGGCTTGAGCACCGCCGGATACCCTAGCGCTTTGAGCGCCCGCAGCACCCCTTCCTCGGTGAAGGCTACGCGCGTCTCGGGGGTCGGGACGCCGGCCTTCTTGAGAGCTATGCTGCAGAGGAGCTTGTCGCTCGAGTTCCACGCCGTGAAGAAGGAGTTGACGACCGTGTGGCCGGACGCCTCTAGCGCCGCTGTGGAGTAGAGGTTGCGATAGTGGCTCACGCACCTCTGGAGGACTATCTTCTCCTTGATCTTCGGGGTGGGACCGCCTCCCGTGACGCTGACCTCCATTTCTTTGGAGTCTACGAGCGTCACCTTCACCCCTCTCTTTTCGGCCGCCTGCACGAGGGCCTTCTCTTCCCACCTGATGACGTCGTATAGTAATGCAAACGAGGGCGTGGCCTTTACTCGCCCCAGTCCTCTTGCTCTTTTTCTGCCGGCTTTAGCGAGATCGAGCCGGACGCCTCGTCCTTCTTGACCTCGTAGGTCGCGCCGCACTCTTTGCAGCTTACGATCTCGCCCTGGATGGCGTCGCCTGGGATCGTGAGCGGAGCGTCGCATTCCTCGCAATTCATCGGTGATTTCTTTGACCCGTCGACCACCGATAATATTTAACGATTAGTGGCTGTGTCTTCCCGTCAGCGGATAGTCCGAAGGACTATCGTCGTCTCAGTCCGCAGCACGCCCTCGATCCTCCTGATCTCCTCGACCGACTTGTTCACCTCGGCAATGCTCGCGCCCCGGATGATCGCAGCTATGTCGAAGGGGCCGGTCGTCTCGTAGATCGTCTCGACCCCCTTCACGGATTTCAGCTTCTTGCTCACGTCGGCTGTAGGAGAGGACGGGCTCACCGAGACATAGGTGATAGCGCTCGTGGCGGTCTGAGGCTCGTCTACGTCCACCGTGAACCTCCTGATGGTGCCTTCTTTCACCAAGTTGGAGACTCGCCTCCTTACGGCCGCCTCAGAGAGGCCCACCTTCGTGGCGATGTCGACGAACGCGAGCCTAGAGTCTTCGCGGAGTATCTGCAGTATCAGTTCGTCCTTCTTATCCAACAGCGCCACCGCCGCTGGCGCGCCGCTTCTCCTCGGCGCTGATGGCGTCCCCGAGAATCCGAACCGACCTGTCGATCTGGCGTTCGGTTATGACCAGAGGAGGCAGCATCCTGACTATGGTGCGACCCGAGTACGTGAATATCGCCCCAGCCGACATGGCCTCGTTGAGGAGCTCTTGGATGTCGACCCTTAGCTCGAATGCGAGCATCAGCCCGAGCCCTCTCGCCTCTCTTGTGAGCTGATGCTCTTTTCCGAGCGCCTTCAGCTTGTCCAAGAATAGCTTTCCCTTTTTCTTTGCCTGCGAGGGAAGGTCGTTGTCCAGGATGTATCTCAGCGTCGCCGTCCCCGCGGCGCACGCGAGGGGGTTGCCCCCGAAGGTGCTCGTGGCTTCGCCTTTCTTCAACGAGTTGAGTATCTCGGCTCGCGTAACCGTTGCGCCTATCGGGACGCCGCCGGCCAACCCCTTCGCCACGGTCATGATGTCGGGGACTACGCCCCAGTTCTCCATCGCCCAGAGCTTCCCCGTCCTTCCTAGTCCCGTCTGGATCTCGTCGGCTATCAGCAAGAGGCCCTTTTTGTCGCAGATCTCACGGACCCCGCGAAGGTAGTCCTTTGGCGGGAGCACTATTCCTCCCTCGCCCTGGATGGGCTCGACAATCACGGCCCCGATGTCCGCGTCGATCGCTTGTTCGAGGGCGCCGAGGTCGCCGTTCTCGACGTGCTTCACTCCTTGGAGGAGGGGCTCGAAGGCCTCACGGTACCTCTTGCTCCAAGTTGCGGAGAGCGCCCCGGCTGTCTTTCCGTGATAGGCGCCCTTCATGGCGATGAGCCCTTTCTTCCCGGTCACCTTCCTCCCGAGCTTTATCGCGACCTCCACCGCCTCTGCGCCACTGTTGGAAAGGAAGGCCGCGTCGAGCCCCTTGGGCGAGCAGGACGTCAGGGTCTCCAGGAACTCCGCTCGAGCGTCGTTGTAGAGGGAGCCGTGGCAGGTGATGAGTGTCTCGGCTTGTCGCTTAATCGCGGCCACGACCTTGTCGTTCGAGTGGCCTACTATCGCGACTCCGTATCCGCCCATGCAATCGACGTATTCGCGCCCTTTGTCGTCCCAGACAAGCGCGCCCTTTCCCCGGACTATCGCGACCGGGAACTTCTGGTAGGTGTGAGGGCCGTGCGCGTCCTCCGTCGCGATGATGTCGAGCTTCTTCTTGTTGACCAATTGAGACCACTATGCCCTCGTCATTACCGTGCATCCCTTGTGCGCTAGGGCATTGGAGAGGGGTTCGGGACCGAAGCCAGACGCGATTATCGCCTCGCCGACTCCCGCCTCGAGAGCCTCGACGCCCGCGAGTATCTTCTTTTGCATCCCGAAGCCTGTCTTTGGAAGCAGAGCCCGGGCTTCTTCGGAGGTGAGCTTCTCGACAACCTTCCCGTCCATCAGGAATCCCTTCACGTCGGTCAGGAAAATCACCGCGTTCGCGTGGATTCCCATCGCTGTGAAGGCTGCTGCCCTGTCAGAGTCGACGTTGAGCGGCTCCGACTCCTCGCCCATTGCGACGGGCGAGACGACCGGGACCACTCCGCGCTCTAGGAGGGCCTCGATCACTGGCCCGCCTGCCGACTGCATCTTTCCGGTATAGCCTCCTTCGATCGCGACCTTCCGCCCTCTCTCGTCGACAATCAAGAGCTTCTTTTTTCGCGTGGCGCGAAGGACTCCTCCGTCGAGCCCCGAGAGCGAAACCGCCGATATGCCGCCCCGCTGGAGGAGCTCCACGAGCTTCTTCGCGATGAGGCCGCACATCACCATCGTGAATATCTCGACCGTAGCCCTGTCTGTGTATCTGCTCTTCATCCCATCTGGAGAGACGACGAAGCGCTGCTCCTTGCCCAGCTTCGTCGCGATCTCGGTCACCACGTCTCCCCCACCGTGGACGAGTACGACCTGGTTGGTCTGGACGAGCTTCTTCAGGTCGGCCATGAAGTCGGGAGGAATCTCTCCCTTGACGATGTCGCCGCCTAGCTTCACCACGGTTCTCATCTTTCTCTACACCGGGTGGAGAGGAGCGGCTGCTATGCCCTGCTTCTCGTCGAACCCCAGCATGAGGTTCATGACTTGCACGGCGTTGCCCGCGGCGCCCTTCAGGAGGTTGTCGATCGCGCCGAGCGCGACTATCCGGTGAGCCCTTTCGTCTATCTCGAAGCCGATGTCGCAGAAGTTGGATCCGACTACCACCTTTGGATCGGGAAGGCGGAACGGCCCCTGCTTGTCCTTGACCATGCGGATGAAGGGCTGCCCGTTGTAGAGGGAGCGGTACATCTTCCAGACGTTGGAGTTCTGAACTTCCCCCTCGTAGAAGACGTGGCAAGTCGAGAGTATGCCCCGGACCTGATTGATTGCATGGGCCGACATCGAGACCGTGACCTTGGAGCCGCTGAGCCCGCTCATCACCTGCTCGATCTCTCCGCTGTGCCTGTGGCCGACCGGCTTGTAGAATNNACCTCTTTCTGCTTGAAGAGCGGGGCGAGGGCGAGGATCGAGGTTATCGCCATGCATCCCGGTGAGGCCGCCAGGCTCGCTCCGCGGATCTCGTCCTTGTTCAGCTCTGGGACGGCATAGACGAACTTTTCCAGCATCTCAGGTGCGGGATGCTTGAACCCATACCAGGTCTCGTAGTCGGCGGGGTTCTTCAG
>PLCG01000117.1 GCA_003135575.1 Nitrososphaerota archaeon | reverse complement strand
GGATAGAGATCCTGAAGATTCACACCAAGAAGAAGCCGCTGGCCAAGGACGTCGACATCGCGAAGCTTGCCGAGAAGACCGAGGGGGCCACCGGAGCCGAACTGGCCGCCATCGCGAACTCCGCCTCCATCGCGGCAATTAGGCGGTATCTCAAGCTGCACGGAAAGGAGCCCGAGGGAGGGACAGGGGAGTTCCAGATCACCCAGGCTGACTTTGAGGACGCCATCAAGGAGATGAAGCGGAAGATGGCCGCCGAGTCGTCGACCCCCACTCGGCTGGGGATAGGCTAAGCCGGCCGCTTCGCATGTGCCCTGTCAAACAAATCGCGTCGAGGAGAGGACGAAGTTCCTTCAAGTATTCTTGTTTCTTTCCCAACTCTCGCGCACCGATTGCCTGACTCAGGCCTAAGCAGGCTTCTGGTCCCCGTCACTGAGGAACCTCTTGATGCCCGTCCCGAACATCAGCATCATGAGCCAGAAGCCTAAGAGCAACGCGACGAGGGCGTAGCTGTCATAGAGGTTGAGAGCAATCAGGCCAGCGGCAATGATGGTCGCGGCCACGAAGTTCGACAGCCCCCAGAGGACATTGGTCCCTGGAGAAGACCTCTGTCCGAACGGGCTCCTAAACACCTTGCCCGCCGCCCCAAACGCGAAATGAGGGACTCCGTTCGCTAGCAGGAACCCGATTGCGAAATACCAAGCGAGGAATAGGTCGACCGTTGCTCACGTCAACCCTGACTAGGCTAACGCCGGTTGGAACCCTTTGCGATCATCAAGAGCGCCTTCCTGATTCTGTCATCCCTGGTCTCCTGCTTCTTCGCCTGCTCTATCCAATCCACATACGCCCTCTGGTGGCTGTAGGCTAACTTCTGGAAGGCCGACCTCGCCCTCTCGTCTCCTTCCAAGGCCCTCAACAGGTCCTTTGGAGTGCTGATTGACCTTGGTTCTGAGTCAGGCTCGATCGTCACGTTCACGGTCTCCCCCGCCTCTTTGACTATCGATTTTCTGATTTCGCTCTTGACCACTAGGAAGTGCCCGCCGTGGCCGGTGGGAAGGAGCGTGCTCCGATACGGGTGCCCGTCGACCGTCCCTTTCACTCTGACCTGAGACTTGGTTCCGAACTCCTTGTCCGAATCGAATGGTAACACGAGATATGTCCACGTCCCAGTTCCTTCGGGCCTTACCAGCACGGCCTCGAAATCCCGCAACGTCACGAGCGAGAATATGTGGGGCCGTTGCAATAAAAAGATTGAGGATGCCGACTCTAGATAGCCAAATTTGCAAGCTTTCCCCCGAGGGCGCCTCGAACTGCTTATAGGTCGCGGGGAGGTGGTTTGACGAAATGCCGACCATAGAAGCCGACGGCGTCTCACTCTACTACGAGCGCAATGGTGACGGCGAGCCAGTCGTCTTCTCCCATGGGATACCCACAGATTATCGCGCGTGGAGCTCCCAGGTCGGGCCCTTCTCGAAGAGCTACTCCACGATAGCCTACAGCAGGAGGTACGCCGCGCCCAACCAAAGGGATGGCGACGTGAGCGACAGCACGATAGGAAACAACGCGGCCGACCTGAAGGGGCTCATCGAGAAGCTGGGCATCGCGCCCGTGCACCTGATCGGCCACTCGTACGGAGGGTTCGTCGCCGCCTTCTTGGCCGCCGACCACCCNNGGACCTCATACGCTCTCTCGTCCTGGTCGAGCCTGCAATCGCCACCCTGCTCGTCGAGAACCCAAACAGCCAGGGAGAGATGCTCGGTCTCCTTCTGCGCAGTCCGTCTGTCGCCCTCTCCGCTAGGCGCTTCCAGTCTGGGTCGCTCGCGCCCTCGCTGAAGGCCCTTGACGCCGGCCAAAAAGACAAGGCGGTCGAACTCAACGTGGACGGGGTCCAGGACAAGAAGGGAGCCTTTGCCGAGATGCCCGACTCCGCGAAGAAGATGATGCTCGACAACCCAAGGACAATCGCCGAGCTCAGGACAGCGCTCCCGCTTTTCCGGGCCCATGTCGGGAAGATCTCTGCCCGGACCCTGGTGATCAACGGAGAGCATAGCGCGCTATGGCTCCGGCGCATCGGGGAGCTAACGGCGAAGTCCATCCCTCACAGCGAGGCGGTGAAGATACCGGGTTCGAGACACTTCCCGCATCTCGAGAACGCCTCCGAGTTCAACTCAAAGGTGCTCGGATTCATCTCGAAGAAGGCGTAGGGCGGTAGGCACTCGGCAGGACCACCATCTCTTATATCGGCTCAGGTCCAACACCCATTCGATGGGTCCCGAGAGCCGCAGGGCTATCCTCACCCTGCCTGCGGCCTACGCGCTCTGGTTCTTCACTTTCCAGGTGCCCGTCCTCGACTTTTGGATCAGGATAACGATCTCCGCCTCTATCCTGCTCGTCATAGCTGTCGTGTTTGGGAGGAAGGAGATCTCGATCAGGCCGACGGCTACCGCAGTCGTCGTCGGCGTCGTCTCCGCCGTGCTCCTATACCTCTTCTTCTGGTCGGGCTACCAGGTGCTCAAAGGGCTCCCGCAGTTCACCGGGCAGATATCGTCGGTCTACTCCCTGAAGGCCGCAGAGCCAGTCTCAGTCATCGCCACCGTGCTCCTCTTCCCCATCGGCCCCACTGAGGAGATCTACTGGAGGGGCTTCATCCAGAACGCGCTCAGCAAGAGGCTCTCCACGAGGGGCTCGATACTCCTCACCGCCGCGCTCTACTCCTCCATCCACCTCCCCACGCTCAACCCCGCCCTGATGCTCACCGCCTTCATCGGAGGGCTGGCGTGGGGCTTCGTCTACCACAGGTTCGGGCTGGCCGCCGCGATGGTCTCGCACACGCTCTGGGACGAGATGATATTCGTCTTCTTCGTGATCGGCTAGCCGGCAGCGTCAGGCGAGGAATAGGCCTGCGGCGAGAAGGAGCGTGAAGGTCACCGAGTGCAAGAACGTCCTCATCGTGCGCGTCCCGAAGACCACCGGAGGCGGCTGGCCGGGCGCGCCACCTCGTCGCGACAAGAGAAACAGCGGCAGCGCCGCAAAGCAGAGCAGACCTGTCGGAGGGAGCCATCCCACTAGCACCGACGATTCGATTATGATATAGGCCACCGCCGCGAACGCCGTCACCGCAGCCTGCGTCCTCTGCACGCCGAGCACCACGGCCAGCGAACGCTTCCCCGCCTGCTTGTATGGCTCGTAGAAGATCAGGTCGTGCATCATGAGTATGTTGACGGTCAGGAGGCCAGTCGCAAGGGGAACGACGAAAGCCACCGGTGAGATGCTCCTGGTCAGGACGTAGTATGCCCCCAAGGAAGGGATGGGCCCAAAGCTCAGGAGGATGGAAAGCTCCCCCAGGCCCAACCCGCGGTAGTCCAGCTTGAGCGGCGGCGCGGTGTAGAAGTAGCTGANNGTCCAGCGCCTGATCGATCACCTTGTCGGCCAAAGCGGACTTCCTAGAAATGCAGCGCGATGGCGATGCCGATCGCGAGCCAGCCCACGACGAGCGAGAGGTAGACCCCGATCGCGATGCTGAGCCCGTAGAAGATGCCCGAGATGACGAACCCGTCCCTTATGCTGATGACCCCACGGGTTATCGGCTTCCAGCCCGGAAACTCCTTGGGGAAGAGCCGGTCGGCCGTCGCATCCACGCCGTTGAGCTGGTCGTAGACGTCGTCAATCCCGTTCGCCGCGAGGAGCAGCGAGACGCTGCCCAAGAGGATCAGGACGAATAGTAACGGGTCGAACGCGCGCGCGTGATGCCACGCGATGGCGGCCCCTAGGACGACTGGCGCGATCATGACGGGCGCGAACTGCAACCTGACGAACCTTGACAGGACTGGCAGGAATGGTTGTCTCGGATCCGTCATGCGGTCAGGCGTTCACCCGGGGCAAGCGAGTCCATGGCGTAAGCGGTGTTGCCTATGGGCATTATTATCGGGAGGTCCACCCCGACCTTGACATACTCAGACACCCGCTGGAGCGCCTTGTCCGGGGTCCCCACGATGGCCAATGCGTCCACGGCCTCCTCTGGCACCAGACGACTCGCCTCCGGGATGTTACCCTTCTTCCAGGCCTCCTTCATCGGCTTGAGGCGCTCCTCTGAGACCCCGTACTTCTCCAGCGTGTTTGGGGGCAACACGTCGCTGAGCTGGTAGAGGAAGAAGTAAAACTTCTTGACGGTCTCCCTTGCGGCGTTGAGATCGGGGTCCATGCTGGTCATCATGTAGGAGACCCGCTCGACCTTCCTGTTCGATGCCTGCTCGCCCTCCTTCACGAATCCCGCAAGCCTTGCCGTGCCCTCCACCGTCGCCAAAGTGGGGGAGAGGATGGCGCCGTCCGCCGCCTTGNNAAGGTCATGGGGAAGAGAGACGCGAGGAATAGGGGCACCTGGTGGGTCATCTTGAAGCCTAGCTGCAAATCGTTGACCGTGAAGACGCTGCCCTTGAAGTTGACCTTCTCTCCGGACCAGACGGCTCGAAGGATCCGGACATATTCCTTCATCCTCCTCAATGGCTTCGTCTCGCTCGCAGGGAATATCTTGAACCCGATGAGGGGAATGGTCGGGAAGCTCCCGAGTCCGAGGCCGAGTATCGCGCGCCCGTCGGAGAGCTCCGCGAGGTTCGCGAACGTCGTCGCCGTGGTCACGGGGTGCCTCGTGAAGGTATTGAG
Source organism: Nitrososphaerota archaeon (assembly GCA_003135575.1). Taxonomy (GTDB): domain Archaea; phylum Thermoproteota; class Nitrososphaeria; order Nitrososphaerales; family Gagatemarchaeaceae; genus Gagatemarchaeum. The sequence continues at coordinate 2,796 of PLCG01000117.1, read as the reverse complement.
CGCCCCAGACGCGGCCTTGAGCCGGGTCGTGGACGACAGGATCGACGCGAGGTATGTCACCACGTCCCTCTGGTAGAGGCTCTCGTGGACCCAGAGTGACTCGTAGCCGCTCGCCTCGGCCTTGACGGCGAGCTTCGTCATCTCCTTCACGGGAAAGACAGGGTTGAATCCCACGGCCAGTCTCATGGATGCGTTACCACGGCCGCGTGGTATTATTAATCGTGAGCGTTGGCTGTTAGCGTGCCCTTACATCGCGTCGAGGGCTTTCGCGTCCTCTTGGGCGACCTTCTCGAACGAGGTCTTGGCCTTGCCCTTGATGAAGAAGCCTAGGGCGCCGAACTCCATCTCCGCCCAATAGTGCATCTCTGTCCCCGACGGGATCTCTTTCAACGCGATCGTGATCTTGCTCCCCTTCCCGTCTCCCTCCAGGGTGTTGACCTCGAACTTGTGCTCGGCGTCGTTCCAAACCATCGTGTTGGTCGACTTTAGCTTCCTGCCCATCATCTCCATCTGCTGCTCGAGCTTGGTAGTGTTGCCCTCCTTGCTGATCACCTTGACATCCTTCACGAAATCCGGGTGGACTTTCGGGAGGTTCTCCGGATGCGAGTAGTAGTCTATGGCCTTGCTCATCGGGGCCTTGGTCTGGACGACTATATCGTACTTCGTCGGCATCGAATCAAACTCCCCCGGCGCGGTATATAACCCGTCGGAGGAATCCACGCTTGCGGACCCGCACCCGCCTTTGTTTTCCATATAACATAATAATCTCACATTGAGACCTCGCCCCGCATACCACAACTTGGTCGACGAGAAAAGATTCATCCCCAAGACGATGACGACGCAGCATCCCGACAACGCGAACACGCCCCCTTGGGCGTCTTCGACCAACGGCGTGATCGAAGGAGAGACCGAGCTCGACGAGGCATACATCTCATACAGCAAGCTCGCATGCAGCGAGGTCATGTGGGACTCGGAGGGGAAAGACGTCGACACGAACGTCGTTAGGAAGCTCCTCAGCAAGTATTCTGATTATTTCACGGAGAACGTCTTCGGGCGGGACATCTTCCTCACCTACCGCATTCCCAACCCGCTGGTGGAGAAGGCCGAGAGGAAGATCGTCATCCACACGCTCCAGTCGATCCCCCTCCAGTCCGACGTGGCGAGCACATTCTACGAGAGGAACGCGGTCCCCGTGTCGTCCGTCATCCTGCCTTTCACTACGAAGGGCGCGGAGCTCCTCTGGCTAGACAGGTGCTACGAGAAGGCGATAGCCGGGATCGAGAACGTGAGCCTAGGAGGCACCATGAAGGTCAAGGACTGGGTGGGCTCGTTCTACCCGAAGAAGATCGACGCCATCCCCCTTGTGGAGGACGCGGCGAGCCTGATGTCCATCGACAAGATAGTGCTCGAGTACATCAAGGCAGTCAAGCCTGGGTCGATGCGCGTCTTCATCGCGAGGTCAGACCCCGCCCTCAACTACGGCCTCATCACCGCCGTCCTGCTCTCGAAGGTCGCCCTCAGCAAGCTATCCCACGTCCAGAAGAAGACCGGCGTGAAGCTGCACCCGATCATCGGCGTGGGGACCATGCCGTTCAGGGGGCACCTGAACCCGGAGAACCTGGACAACTTCCTCCTCGAGTACAAGGGACTCTCAACGGTCACGATCCAGTCTGCCTTCCGCTACGACTATCCGGTCGACATGGTCGAGAGGGCCATCGCCACGCTCAACCAGGTCCTCCCCAACGGCGAATTGACAGAGATCGACGACGACCAGGTGCGCCTGCTAGAGTCGGCGATGAAGAAGCTGATTCCCGTCTTCCAGTCACGGGTCGAGATACTCGCGCCGCTCATCAACTACATTGCTGGGTTCATCCCCACAAGGAGGGCCCGCAAGCTGCACATCGGGCTCTTCGGCTACAGCAGAAGGGTGAAGGGAGTGACGATGCCTAGGGCGATCCCGTTCGCGGCGGCCTTCTACTCGCTCGGAATCCCGCCCGAGTTCATCGGCGCCCAGGCGCTGCGCTCGCTCACCGACAGGGAGTTCGACGCGGTCAAGGACTCCTACAGGCGCATCCAGTTCGACTACCGCGTAGCAGGCTCGCTCGTCTCCTGGGAGACCGTCCATCTTCTCGTCGACAAGTACGACCTCATGGCGAAGATCACCCAGATGAACAAGGAGAAGCTGAAGAACGCTTTGAGGTACGTGATGGCAGACCTCTCGACCGTCGAGGAGACGCTCTCCCTCCCGCTAGGGCCCTCTGACAACAGGTCCAAGAAGCACGAGAACTTCATCAACACGTTCATGATGTCCGCGATGGACGGCGAAAGGTCCAGCGCCTCAAACGCTTTCATAGAGGCGGCCAAGCTCAGAAGATGTCTGGGCTAGATGAAAAAGAGCAGCGACCGCGGGCACAACGGCGGCAACCGATTGCCTCGTGAGGTTACCCTGGGCCTCGTCCAGATGGCGATGGAGGACGACCAAGAAGCCAACGTCTCCAAGGCCATCGCCATGGTCGGCGAGGCATCGAGGAGAGGCGCGTCGATCGTCTGCCTCCCGGAGCTCTTCGGCGCCCAGTACTTTTGCCAGCGCGAAGATCCCGAGCTCTTCGATCTGGCGGAGCCCATCCCCGGCCCTTCCACGGAGCGGCTTTCCGCCGTCGCGCGGGAGGAAAAAGTCGTGGTCGTCGCTTCCCTCTTCGAGCGCCGCGCAGCAGGCCTCTATCACAATACGGTGGCCCTCCTGCAGAGTGATGGTTCGCTGGGCGGAATCTACCGCAAGATGCACATCCCCGACGA
>PLCG01000002.1 GCA_003135575.1 Nitrososphaerota archaeon | reverse complement strand
ATGCGCTGGGAGACGTGAGGAACACCTCGGCCGACATAAGCCGGATTTCGCGAGACCTGGGTTACCTGCCGAGCACGACTCTCGCCGAGGGCCTGAAGCAGCAGATCGATGCGCAGTTGGCAAGATGAAGCACCCCCACCTCTAGCTCGGCTCCGGCAAGAGATATCAACTCGAGCCGTCCGGTCCTGCTTGCCGGCTCTTCATGCCATCAACGTCTGCCAAGCCTCGGGTCTCTGTCATCATCCCCACGAGGAACAGANNGTCTTGACTCCGTCTACAAGAGCGACTACGGCCAGCTTGAGGTGGTCGTCGTCGACGACGCGTCGACAAACCCTGCAGAGCCGGCGCTCTCGAGCAGATTTCCTTCCGCGCGCTTCCTCAGAAACAAGGAGAGAAAGCTTCTCTCTTGCTCACGAAACCTTGGAGCCGCAGCGTCCAGCGGCAATTATCTCTTCTTCCTCGACGATGACAATGTCCTCGCTCCAGACGCGATTGGGCTTCTCGCAGAGACGCTGGACAAATCTGAGCAGGTAGCCGTCTCGGCGCCGGTGACCTTCTATCTAGGCCGTCCGACCGTCGTCTGGACTTCATACATCACGAGGAGCGCCTTTCCCGGGTTCTACAAGCTTCACACAGACATTCCTTCCTCTGATGCGCCTACCTTCTCGTTCCACAACTCGTTCATGGTAAAGCGCAAAGTCTTCGACGAGCTGCACGGCTTCGACTGCGTCAATTTCCCCATAAGGTTCAGCGAGGTCGACTTTGCCCACAGAGTAAACGCGGCTGGATACTCCGCTGTAGTCAACCCTAAGGCCAAGGACTGGCACGACTTGGGCTGGTCGCTGGTCCATATTGACAGCGCGAGGGCCTACTACACGGAAAGGAACAGGATAGTCGTGCTCAAGAGATACTTCAGCAAGCGCGACCTCGTGTTCTATTCTATATGCATCTTGCCTTTTGTCGGCGCCTACTACTTGGTCCACCATCCGCTGGGCACGACCGACGGGAGGCTGAAGACGGCTTCGAGCTTTCTCCGAGGGACGGTTGACGGTCTCCGGTTCAAGGAGACCAAAATGACCCCGAACCAAGACCGACTCGAGCTATAGTTTTCACCCGTAAACCGCCTCTATGGAGGCGTCATTCCACAGATATCCGGCTGGCAGGTCCAAGCGCAAGTCACTTGTGGTAACCTTCACGTGCAGGGACGGCATGGAGACCAACCAATATTGGAACGTCTTCCCATCTGATGAGGCCGCCGGCGCGACGAATGTCGTAGAGCCTGCCTTGTAGTTGTAGACCAGCCCCCCGCCAGCGCCTCCGGGGACGGAGACAAGCTGGCCGCACGCGACTATGGTGACCGTTACGTTCGCACTGGTTGAAACGAAGATGCTGCCGTCGTTGCCTGTGCAGGTCTGCCCTGAACTGGTCGAAGTGGTTGAGGACGATGATGTGAACGATGATGAGGTCGTCTGTGTGTAGATCTGCGAGACTTGGGAGGGCGACAAAATGACAGAGTAGACTCTGAAATCATTGACGAGAGCTCTTGGCGATCCGGAACTTGTCGTACCCAGACCCTCCTTTCCGCTGTCCGCCATGTTGATCGCAAGAGTTGTGCCGGAACATATTGTCGAGCCGTCTACTATTATCGAGTACGAAGCCCCCGCTTGACTAGTTTGAATATTCACCCATTGATTCAGGGGCATGGTGTATTTGCAAGAGGTCGCGGTTTGGGTGACGTCGGGAGAATAATACAAGCTTCCCCCGTTAGGAGCTAACGTGAGGCCCATATTCATTACCTGCCATATGTCGAGAGAATCGCTCTGCGGAGAGACGTAATAAAACCAGATTGAGGTCGAGATCACGTTTCCATAATTTTTGTAGGGGAAGGTGACGCCTTGATTGCTTGCGGAGAAGTAGAGACAGGCTGCCAACTTGCAGCTTGACCCCTTCAGCCACGCCGGAGAATTGATGAGGACACCGTCGACTCCGTTGCCGGAGGAGTCGTGAGCGACCGATCCACGGCCTTCGTCAAGCGTCCACCTACCCACAGGATTGACGTTATTTGACAAAGTTGAAGTGGTCGATGATGAGGCTGCTTTAGTGCTGGAAGTCACCGAGCTGAATTGTACGGAGGTCGAGGAGGGTATGGAGGACGGCGTCTGAGTATGGATCTCGGACATTTGGGCGGCGGTTAGAGCGGAGTCATACATGCGTATATCGTCCAGGCTACCATTCAGGTAGTTCGGGTTTCCAAAACCTACACTGCTCCCAATATCTGCGAATTGAGATATTACAGTATCTAGTCTCAACAAGCTGCAAGTCTGAATGAGGATACCATCCAGGTAAATCTGCATTGTTCCCCCGCTTGAGTAGACCAGCCCGACTTGATGCCAGTGCCCATCGTCTGCCCTACCTGAAGACGCACTGCAATCGTTGGCCTCGCTCGCAAAGTGGATGGTGTGGGGGCCGTCTTGGTCGAGGGCCAGACCGAAGGCGCCATCGCCTCCCGCAGTTCCGTAGATGAAGAGATATTGGGTTGATAGTGTGGCTGTCCTCACCCAGAGGGAGAGAGACCGTGAACTGTCGTCGGATGGGAAGCTGGCATTCATTTTTGACAGGGCGACATATTGGCTCTTGGCGCTGTCAAACCCCAAGCACCCTCCGAATTTGCAGGCCGCGCCGCTTAACCAGGTTGCGTTATTCATGATTGTCCCAGCATTTCCGTTGCCGCTTGCATCCGAGACAGAGGATCCCAATCCTTCATCAAGAGCCCAATACCCCGCGAGATTGTTGGCCGGATACGCGGCCGGCTGCGTAGAGCCAGACGTCCCGCTGTAGAATAACGTGATTTGAGAGTTCAGGGAACTTAGGCCAGCGGGAAGATCAAGACTCACAGTTGTGCTGTTGACGCGCTGTGGCGGAGTGTTGGGAAGAAGAACGTACCAGAATTCGAACGTGGTTCCGTTCGCGGAACTCGGTGCCGTGAAGGTGACTTTGCCTGCATGATACGAGTAAGTCAGACCCCCTCCGGGGCCTGAAGGAACAGAGAAACCCTGTCCGCAAATTTCAATGGAGACCGTCGTGCTAGATGAGACGAAGATCGTGCCGTCGTTCCGCGCCAAATTACAATCTGATGACGAGGCGCTCGAACTCGTTCCCGCTGGGACATGGCCGGCAGGAAACAACCCCGGGTATCCGATTATCAGACTCCCCAAGAGTATCAGGCTTATCACGGCAACCATCAACAATCTTGTCCGGCGGGCAAACCTGACCGGCTTGGGAGCGACAACGGTCGGAGCGACTGACGGAGTGTCCGGAGAGGCAGCGCCTTCGCCATGCTTCACGATGGACGCTATTTGGAGCGCGACTCCAAGAGCCAACGAGTAGAATCCGTAGATCGCGAAGGCGTTGGCCGCGTCCATCGCGCCCAGGGAAAGCTCGGCGGCCGACGCGATGAGGAGGACTATGAAGCCGACTATGAATGGGGAACCCCAATTCGTCTTCAGGCCGCTCTTGACTCGTTGTGATAAGGACGTGGGTGAGATTTCGCAAGATAAGACTTAAAGACTTTAGGACGCGCTTAGGCAACAGTGAAGAGAAGGTCCGGTCTGGTGTCGTCGCTTGATTAAGGTAGCTTGCATTCCGGCTTTCAACGAGGAGAAGACTATCGGAAAAGTCGTTGTCCGAACCCTTCCCTTCGTGGACAAGGTGCTTGTCTGCGACGACGGCTCTGGCGATATGACCGCTGATCTCGCGGAGAAGCTCGGGGCGAAGGTCATCCGGCACGAACAGAACATGGGCAAAGGGGAAGCTTTCCGGTCGCTGTTCTCAGCGTGCCGGGACATGGGGGCTGACGTCATGATCACGATAGATGGGGACGACCAGCACGACCCTGCAGACATACCAAAGCTAGTCGATCCGATAGCCAAGGGTTACGCCGACGTCGTGATAGGAGCAAGGTTCCATGGCGCCAACAAGGGAATCCCAAGCTACAGAAAGGCCGGAAACAGGCTGTTGAATGCCGTAACGATGGGCGGGGTATCCGACACGCAGTCAGGATTCAGGGCCTACAACAAGAAGGCCATCGAGTCATTGCGGCCTTCGGAGACAGGAATGGGTGTGGACTCCGAGATACTCATGGATGCATCGAGGCAGGGGTTACGCGTGATGGAGGTCCCAGTCGCGGTCCGGTACGGGATTGGTAAGACCTCGACGCACAATCCAATCTATCACACCGTGGACGTGCTCACAAGCGCGATAAAGCTCACCTCGATAAGGCATCCGATGACTTTCTACGGGATACCTGGAGCGGCCATCACGTTGGTCGGAGTCTACTTTGTTATTCACGCCTACCTTCTGTTCCTGGGGCAGCAGGGAGTCAACAACATAGTCCTGACCTACGCGCTCATGGGATTTTCGATAGGAATCTTTGGGCTCTTCACTTTCTTCACCGGGATAATTTTGTTCACGCTTTCGACCGTCCTACGGAAAGGAGCAGACTAGCGCAATCAGTCTCTCTCGGTTCGCGCATATATACGGTCGTTAGGCGCCAGACTTTGGCTTGTCGTCGGTCAGCGTCGCGCAAGAATCGGCGAGAGGCACGATTATTCTGCTCGTCGGGAACCTTCTCACGACAGCAATCGGGACGGTCACAACCATATTTGTCGCGCGCTTGCTAGGGCCTGACGGTTATGGGGTCTATACGCTGGCCTTTGTGATCCCTGGGCTGCTCAACCAGTTTGTGGGACTCGGTGTGAATGTTGCCGTAACGAGATACGTTGCGTTCTTCGTTTCGAAGGGAGAGCTCGAGAGGGCGAGGAGCATAACACGGACAGCAACGATTTTTCTCTTTCTCTTTGGCGCCTTGCTATCGGCTGCGAACTACTTCTTTGCACCCCTCCTCGTTCCGTCGGTCCTTCATAGACCAGAGCTGGTTTCCACCGTGCAGCTGACATCGATCTGGATACTTGGAGTGTCGATGAGTGGGAGCGCTCAGTCTGCCTTCATCGGATGGAACTCGATGGCCGTGACCAGCGGCTTCAATGTGCTGTTGTCAGTCCTCAAATTGGTTGTCACCGTTGGCCTCATCTTGGCTGGTTTCGGCATCTTTGGGGCGATCGTCGGCCACGTGAGCGCCTACACTTTCGAAGGCATCCTCGCGGTGGGAGGCCTCTATTTTCTCAAGATGCGACCGTGGGGCCACAGGACCGAACACTTTCTTGGAGATGTGAAGAGTATGCTCGGATATGGTCTTCCCCTCTTTCCCGCTCAAGTCGCGATCGGTCTCGCATCGCAGGTTGTCTTCATAGTCTTGGCTGCGATTGCCACTAACGCAGTAGTGGGCTATTTTCAGGCTGCGAGCAACGTCACCATCGCAATTAGTTTGGTGTCAGGTGCGCTTTCAACCGTTCTCTTTCGCTCATTCGCGGCGCTGCATGGTCTTGACGAGGACATCTCGCTCGCCTTTGCATACTCGGTGAAGTATTCCTCGTACATCCTCACGCCGGTTGTCTTCTACCTCTTGGCGACCGCGACGCCACTTGTGGAAATTCTGTATGGTGCGTCCTATGCCCCTAGCGTGATACTGCTTCAGATAGCGGCAATCTCGTTTCTTCCTGTCGCTATCGGTATGTCGGTACTGACGTCATTCTTCAATGGCGTGGGGACCAGCAGGCTCACTCTCTTCATCTCAATCGTCAGCGCAGTGGGCCTTGCGGCGGGTAGCTTTGTGCTGGGTGAAGTGTTCGGTCTCGGCGCGGTGGGAGTGATGCTCTCGTTGGCCGTCTCAAATCTGGCAATGACTTTGGTAGGATTAATTCTCTCGAAGAAATATCTTCGGACACACCTTCCGTTGACGCCCTTGTTGGGAATCTTCGCGGCCGGGCTAATCGCCTTCGCCGCCGTTTGGTTATTGCCGTCCGGAGCGCTCTCGAGTGCCGAGGCGCTCGTCGTGGACTCGGCCATCTATTTGATAGCCTATCTGACTTTGGTTCCTCTGCTCCTAGGCGTCGATGAAGACGACCTCATCAGACTCTCCATCGCCGCAGAGACGATGGGGCCGATAAGAAGAGCGTTCGGAGTGTTCCTGAGCTACGAGAGGCGGATACTCGCCGTCAGAAGGGGAGGGAAGCCGCGTGTGAACGCGACGTCCGTGGAAGCCTCTGAGTAGGTGTCATTTGATGAGGATATGTCTGGTCAATAGCTTCTATCCTCCGTGGATTGGCGGAGCAGAGACCTACACGAGCAACTTGGCCAGGGGCCTTGTCAGGAATGGCCATGAGGTAACCGTCTACTGCGCATGCGACCCCCTACTTCCAGGAGAATCGACAGAGGAAGGTGTTCGGGTTAGGCGGATGCGCGCACCCCTTCGACTATATGGCACGCCCATCGCGGTCTCGCCGCTCAACCTGTTCGTGGAAGACTACGACATTGTCCATTGCAACTTCCCGAGCCCGTATCTTTCAGCCCTCTTCTCGTGGTTCAGCAGAGCGAAGGGGATACCTGCCGTCTTGACGTGGCATAACGACCTCCCATATGTGACCTCGGCCGCCGGTTTGTTGGTGCGTGCTCACAGCCTGTTCTCTCCGGCTTATCTTCGGTACTATGACAGGATAATCGCCACGACAAGCGTCTATGCAAGAACCTCCTACACCTTGAGAAGATATCCGGGGAAGGTTCGTGTCGTGCCGAACGGAGTCGACACATCCAGATTCAGCCCGCTTGTAAGCGGAGATGAGGTGAGGGCGAGGCACGGTCTCGAAGGCAGGACGGTAGTGCTTTTCGTCGGCGCGCTGACTCAATGGCACGCATACAAGGGCGTCGATCAACTCATCGCGGCTTTCAGAGTCGCTGCGTCTACGAATTCAGACCTGAGACTGCTCGTGGTCGGTCGTGGCTCCCTCCTACCATCCTTCAAGAGGCAAGTCTCAGCCGCGTCGCTCGAGGATAAAGTGATTTTCGCAGGCCAAGTCAGCGGCGACCTTCTACCGCATTACTACGCGGCCTGTGACTTCGCAGTCCTCCCGAGCAAGGACAGGTCAGAAGGATTCGGCCTAGTTCTGTTGGAGGCCATGGCGTCGGGCAAGCCGGTGATAGGCTCAAGAGTCGGTGGGGTAACAGACGTTATTCGTCACGGAGAGACTGGGCTCCTGGTTGACCCTGTAATGCCCGAACCACTTGCTGACGCTATCGTGAAGCTAGGTGGCGACCATCGGCTGAGGAATGAGCTGGGAAGGCGGGGCCGCGCATACGCAGAGGGGCATGATTGGTCGGCGACAGTGAAGTTGGTCGAAGATGTCTATCGTGAAGCAATCGTCGATTCATAGACGATTGGGAAAGAACGCATAATAACATCACGCGAACTCGGCTCTTGTGCGCGGTGTCCAGTCCATTGAGAACCATCCCTTGGCAGCGCGTCCGTTGAACCTGAAATCCAGTGGTGGCGTTCTTTGAGCTTGAAGGACTTTAAGGCGGTTTTGACTGCTGGAGGCGTAGGAACAAGGCTGCTTCCATTCTCAAAGGAGATACCGAAGGAGATGTCTCCTATCATCGCTCGCGGCGACTCTGGGAACTCAGTTCTGGTAAAGCCGATTATCCAGGCGATCTACGAACAGCTTTACGACGAGGGCGTCCGAGATTTCCTCGTCGTGGTGGGTAGAGGCAAACGCGCGATTCAGGACCACTTCACGCCAGATCAAGGTTTCCTAGAGTTCCTTTCGAAAAAGGGAAAAGGGAGCAACGGTCTGGTGGAGTACTATGAGAAGCTCAAGGCCTCCAACATCGTCTTCATCTCCCAGCCCGAGCCCCTTGGTTTCGGAGACGCCGTGTTGCGGGCAAAGCCATACATCAATGGCAGCTTCCTTGTGCACGCGGGAGACACCTTCATCCTCTCAAGCGACCACCTGTCGAGACTAGTCGCTGTCAACTCGCGCTATGCAGCTGACGCCACGATACTCCTACAGGACGTGCCAGATCCGCGACAATACGGAGTAGTCGTCGGTGTGGAGGTCGGTAAAGGAGTCATGCAAATAAAGGCCGCGGAAGAGAAGCCTCACAAGCCAAAGACGAAGACTGCGATAATGCCCGTCTACATCTTCAAGGAGACAATCTTCAGTGCGCTTTCGTCATCGAAACCGGGAAAGAGCGGGGAGCTTCAGCTCACCGACGCAATCCAAAGTCTTTGCCTCTCTGGAAAAGTGATGGGGGTGAAGCTTCGGGACAAAGAGCTGAGACTTGACATCGGGAGTCCCGAGACATTGATGGAAGCTCTCCAGCTTTCAAGCAAGTACATGGGGACCAAGCCCAGTTGAAAGGGCAGGCTGACACCGTCGGGAACATGGCTGATGATTTCAGGTCTACATTTGCCGAGACAAGAATCCTAGTCACAGGCGGAGCTGGCTTCCTTGGGAGCTGGCTTTGCGAAGTCCTTGCAGCTTGCGGCGCCACAGTGCACTGCCTGGACAACTTCTCGACCGGCCAGATTCAGAACGTGTCCAGTTTCAGAAAGGCAATCCAAATCACTCGCGCCGACGTCACAACTGCGAGACTACCCGGTGGTTACAACTACATTTTCCACATGTCAAGCAGGGCATCGCCTGAGGAGTACCAAATACACCCAATCGAGACCCTGAGGGCCAACTCCGAGGGGACGGTGCGGATGCTCGAGCTTGCCCGGAAGTCTGATGCGGTAGTCGTATACGCTTCGACATCAGAGGTGTACGGAAACGCTGCTGTCGTTCCCACGCCCGAGTCTTACTATGGTTATGTCAGCTCGGTGGGGATAAGGTCTTGTTACGATGAGGGTAAGCGGTTCGGAGAAGCCGTTTGTATGGCGTATTTCAGGCAGCACGGAGTTCACGTCCGCATCCCCAGAATCTTCAACTCTTATGGGCCTCGAATTCGTTCAGATGGTATCTACGCGCGCGTCGTTCCGAGATTCATACTTCAGGCGATAAGGAACGAGCCTCTCACAATCCAAGGTAGCGGAACGCAGACGCGAAGCTTCTGCTACGTGACCGACACTGTAAGAGGACTCATGCTTGTCGCGTCGCCTCGGGGCAAAGACGGAGAGACCTTCAACATCGGAAGCCCTGACGAGATAACCATCGCTAGACTCGCTGAAAAAGTCAAAGGGATCAGCCGCAGCAAGTCAGGCATCAAGCATGTGGAGGCTCGAGAGGACGACCCACGGAGGAGATGTCCGGACCTTTCGAGGACTCGCAAGCTCGGATGGCGACCCCGAACTAGCCTGGACGAAGGTCTAGCAAGTACCATTTTCTACTTCAGGAGGGCCTACGGAGCTTGATGATTCCTGTGTCGCCGAGGAACGGGGGGAGGGTCGATTTGTCAGTCGTTATACCAGCGTACAACGAGGCCGATTCCATTCGACGAGTTGTCGCGCGATTGTGCGAGGTAGCATCCCAAGCCGCAGAGACATACGAGATTGTTGTAGTGGATGACGGGTCGAGCGATGATACCAACGAAGTCGTCAAATCGATCGCCCGTGCGAATGACTCGGTCGTGGCTCTGAGATCATCTGTCAACAGGGGAAAGGGATCTGCGGTTAGGTTAGCTTCTCAGTTCGTCAGAGGAGACGCCGTCGTCGTTATAGACGGAGACATGGAGATCGACCCCTCGTCTTTGAAGGAATACGTCGCCATACTCAACCGTTTCGACATCTGCATAGCCTCGAAAAGACATCCTCAATCATCATACCACGCTCCCATCATGCGGAAATTCCTGAGCGTCTCATTCAACAAGGTCGTCAGACTTACAACGGGAATCAAGCTGGCTGACTCCCAAACCGGATTCAAGGCAATGCGTGGAGAACATTTCCGACGGATTCTGAACGTGATATCAGTGAAGCGATATGCATACGACGTTGAAATCCTCGCCGTGGCGCAACTCCTCGGACTCAAAGTCGCAGAATCTCCGGTCAGGATTGCTCAAACATCGCAGTTCAGCAAGAAGGCCATAATGTATATGTTCGTAGACTTGCTTGGCATAGTCTATCGTCTTCGCGTTCTCCGATGGTATCAGAGGAACCTCGCCAATCCAAAGCTCGAGTATAAGCCGGTCATCCCAATATGATTGTTATCCAGGCAGCGCGAATCCTTCAGCCAGTTCAAATTCCAAGCTCGTCGAGAGTGGAGTCGATAGCTTGAGCAATCAAGTGGCGTCGAAAAACGAATTGATCAACGAATCGAAGGTCTCTAAACAAGAGCTCATGCGGTATAAGGACCTAGTTCTTCAGGTCCAGAGGTTCTTGAAGTTCGGCACTAAGGGGACCGCTAGAGAGGTGGTTGAGCGCCAAGCAAAGGACTTCGATTTACGATTGTCCGTCTTCGCGAGGACATATGAGAGTCGGAAGATTGGTCAGCTTCGTCACAGGTTGCAGCAGCTTTACACGAGCGTGGGGTGATGAATTCACCTCGAGTCAGTGTCTTGGTGCCCTGTACTTCCGTTGACGAGTTTACCAAAGAATGCGTGCGCCAATGCCTGTCCTTGGACTACGACAACTTTGAGGTCATCGTCTTGCCTGACCGCGACGAAAAGTTGGAAGGCGTTATAGTCTCACCGACGGGTCCAGGATTCCCTGGAAAGAAACGGAATGCGGGTGCCAGGGTAGCCACCGGCGAAATCTTGGCTTTCATCGACTCGGACGCCTACCCTAGGGAAGACTGGCTTCGAAATGGCATAAGGTACCTGCAGCAGGATAAGGTCGGGGCCGTAGGCGGTCCCGGCTTGACCCCTCCAGGCGACGGCGAACTGGCCCAAGCGCAAGGCGAGTTCCTCGGCTCCTTTCTGATGGGAGGGCTTTCCGCTCGATACGCTGGGAAGGGCGCCACCGAGTCTGACGATATCCATTCTGTCAATTTCATCGTCTGGCGTCACGTTGTCGACGAGGCTGGGGGTTGGGATGAGCACTACTGGCCTGGAGAGGACACGCTGATTTGTCTGGCGATCAAGAAGCTAGGCTACAAACAGCTGATGGCTCCTGATGTCGTCGTCTACCACCACAGAAGGAGCAGCTGGAGAGGCTACCTGACCCAAATCGGCCGGTACGCCATTCATAGGGGTTTTTTTGCGAAAAGGTTTCCTGAGACTTCGAGACGATTTGGATATTTCGTTCCATCGATGATGGTGGCTTCTCTCTGCATTCTGTTGTTCGCCTCGGTCTTCTTCCCACAGGGGGTCCTCATCAGCGCTGGGCTTCTCCTGACATACCTTACCCTCGTCGTAATCGTCATCAGTAGAAGTTCCTTTCGCAAGGCTCGCATTGCTTTAATAGCCATCCCGTTGACCCATTTTGTTTACGGTTTGGGATTCATGAAAGGACTCGCTTCCAGAAGGCTTTCGAATTGAGAGTCAGCATTTCTTATCCTCCGATAGAGTCCGCCAAGGGAGTTCCTCTGCTTGCTCAAAACCGACAATTTCAGTATTTCAACGAGCCCACCTACATCTATCCAGTCATTCCAGCATACGCGGCCACCCTTCTCGACAAGAGCGGGTACGATGTCACTTGGGATGACGCAATAGCCGAGCGATTGACGCTGGAAGAATACCTCAAGCGCCAGGACTTTCAGAGTCCAGACCTGATTGCAATCGAGACGAAGGCCCCGACGGTCAAGACATTTTGGCGATACATCAAGCAGTTCAAGGAACGCTGGCCGCACACAGCCATAGCCCTAATGGGAGACCATGTCACAGCCTTCCCCGAGGAATCCCTCGAAAACTCGCCCGTCGACTACGTAATTGCCGGCGGGGACTATGACTTTCAGCTCCTCTCGCTCGCCAATCACATTTCGAAGGGGACTCCGCTCGACCCTGGTTTCTGGTGGAAGGAAAAAGACGGGACGATGAGGAACACCGGCGTCTACCAGCAGAACAACGACGTCAATACCCTCCCGCTCATCGACAGGGACCTGACCAAGTGGTGGCTATACGTCAAGAACGGGAACTTCAAGTACGAACCTGGCACTTACACGATGGTAGGAAGGGACTGCTGGTGGAGGAACGGCGGCGGATGTACCTTCTGCTCTTGGACGATGACTTACAAGAAGTATCAGGTGAGAACTCCTGAGAGCTTGCTTGAGGAGGTCGAGATGCTCCACAAGCGCTATGGAATCCGCGAGATTTTCGATGACACGGGAACTTTCCCCGCCGGGGCTTGGCTGACCGAGTTCTGCAAAGGGATGGTCGAGAGAGACTTGGCCTTCAAGATAAGAATAGGCTGCAACATGAGGTTCGGAGCTCTGAAAGAGGATGATTACAGGCTGATGGGCAAGGCGGGGTTCAGATTCATCTTGTATGGACTAGAGTCCGCCAACCAAAAGACTCTTGATAGACTTCAAAAAGGCACGACCAACCAACAGGCTTGGGAGACCTGTCAGTGGGCAACCAAGTTCGGTATGGATCCACATCTAACGATAATGATGGGTTACCCGTGGGAGACGTACGAGGACGCTCGCAACACCGTTGAATTTGCCAAGAAGCTCTTCAGTGCAGGCTATGCAGAAACGCTCCAAGCCACAATAGTTATTCCCTACCCCGGGACGATGCTGTGGCACCAGTGCAAGGAGAACGGTTGGCTGCTTACCGAAGACTATGACAGGTACGATATGCGCGAAGCGGTCATGAAGAGCTCCCTCACCCGAGAACAAGTGAAAGAGCTTACCCAAGACTTGTACAGGGTCTTCCTCACTCCGAAGTACATGGCCAGAAAGGTCATCTCGATTCGTTCAGCTGATGACTTGGCATTTGCCCGGAGAGGAGTGAGATACATATACGGACACCTGAAGGATTTCGCAAAAGGAAGCGAAATGCGGACCTTCAGCCCGCAGTAAGACTAGGCATCACCGGAATAAACAAGGCGTCGAGGACGCAGGCTTGGTAAGCCTCTCAATTGGCTAGAGGCATATGGACGCCATGGATCATCAACTTAGCTGTAATTCCCGGATATTTGCATATCAGTGTGGTCTTGGGCTTCTGAGTCTGACAATGTACATCAAACTTACTCTAAATCTTAGATAGATCATGAGTACTGCAAGCCCGGGATGTGAAAGGAGTTTCTTCCACCGGCCGTTCTCAACAAAAACTTGAACGATTCGATACCGTATTCCGAATTGCTTTGCAATCTCCGGATCTTGAGTCCCCCACTTTTTCTTATATGCTCCGAACCAGGAACTGTAGTACTCTTTCCCCCTTACATAGTCAACAAGGGAAAAATCGCTCTCATCATGCTCGATGTATGAGCTGACTATTCCGGTTTTGAACGAGTTCCTGACGCGCCTATCAAAATCCCAATCCTCTAGGCCAGTCAAACTTTCGTCAAATCCGCCGATAGATTCAAAGTATTCTCTCTTAAGGAATCTTACTGCATCGATTACTGTGCCTGTATAGAAACTCCTCTCAAAGTTTCGTACTTTGACCCAGAGTCCCACGCCGCGTACCTTCTCAGGTATGTAGAGTGCGGCAATGCCTCGACCGTCGCAAAGAGTAACACACTCTTCGGCCAGGCTCGGGCTTAGAATCATGTCTGCGTCAATGAACAACAGGTACTTCCCCTCGGCGACGCTCGCGCCAAAGTTTCTTTGAGCGGAACGCTCTGGTCCCTTCGAGAAGAAGTAGTCAGCGAAAGTCGTAGCAATGTCGTGCGTGCTGTCGGTGCTGTAGTTATCGACGACAATTGATTCGATATTCTTCAAACTTTGGCTTTTGATAGATAGCATGCAATCCCGCAAAGTGCGACCTGAATTCTTGGTCGTCACAATCACGGATACCGCCTTACCTGGTATCATTTGAGAACTCACGCGCGAGTTATCCATTTATCTTTGTGGCCTCAATATCGACGTGATGAAAGAGATGCGATACATTTTGGGATAACTGACCTCAGGCCTAGGCGGGCATTTTCTCCCTGGGTGCGGATGGCCATGGCTGTCGGGAAATCATGCAGAAGCTTAATTGCAACTTCGAATTCACCCTGCTTTGTTCGCTCATGATAGAGCTAGAGGGTGTCAAGAAATTAGACGTTGTGACCTGGCCAAAATTTTCTGTCATCGGAATTGACAGATTTGAGGGACTTCGGCTGGAGAACGCTTGAACCCTAGAGCGGTGTCAGTCCCTCAAAAGGCAGCTAGACAAGGAATCTTGATTCTTTCGCCTTTCTTCAGCCCGAACATAGGAGGCGTGGAGACGCATTTGAACAACCTTACCGATTATCTTGATCGAACCGGATACAAGGTTTACGTTGTTACCTATCAGCCTTTAACCACACCAGGGAAAGCGCCAGCTCTCGAGATGATGAACCACACGGAAATATTCCGAATAGGTTGGATAGGTTACGGATTGTTCAACCGCCTTGAATCTAGTTTCCTTGTAGAGTTTCTGTACTTGACTCCAGTACTCTTTCTCTTTTCTTTTTTCAACCTCCTCAGGATTCGTAGGCAGGTCGATGTGATTCATGCTCAAGGCCTTAACGCGGGGCTAATCGGAATTCTTCTGTCCAGAATCTTTAGGAAGAAGTCTGTTACCACTATTCATGCAATATACAACCTCGAGAACAGGCATATGCTTTCGAGATTGATGCGAATCGTTCTCTCTCAAAGCGATATCGTCTTAGCAACAGCACGAAAATCCGAGCGGGAGCTGGAAGGGCTGGGACTGAGAGCCGGAAAACTGAGGATGTTCACTTATTGGGTCGACCAGGAAGTATTCCGGCCAATGAATAAGGTTGAGTGCAAGGGTAACTTGGGACTATCCGATTATTTCGTCGTGCTCTTTGTCGGGCGACTGCTGGAAATAAAGGGGATTACGGAGTTCTTGGGCATGGCGAAAAAGTTGTCAAATGAGACGAATTTGAAGTTTGTCGTAGCGGGAGACGGCCCATGTAGAAACCTCGTAGAACGCGCAAGCGTCCACTCGTCGAACATCGCCTTTAGGGGGCCAGTTCTGAATTCGGATCTTCCATCTTACTACAGTGCCGCTGACGTCGTGGTTGTACCCTCATTATATGAGGAGGGATTCGCACGCGTAATCGTAGAAGCCTTGTCATGTGGGACTCCAGTAATAGGATCAAATCGTGGTTGTATACCTGAAGAACTAAATTCTTCCGTCGGTGTTCTCATCGAACCAAAATCTGAAGAAATGGCCACGGAAGTATTGAGACTTCTCAAGAACAAAGACGATCTATTAAGGATGACGCGCAATTGCAGGCCTTACGCGGAGGTGCATTTCAGTGAAAAGAACGCCGAGGCAGTGCTCGAAACCTACGCCTCAAAACGTTAAGTCCCAAGGGCATGGTCCCAAGGAAGAGTTTTCAATTGAGAAACGGGTGAGTTTAGCTGACGATAGGTAGATATCCCGAATTTCGGGGCAAGAAGGTTCTGATCATTGGAGAATCACGCGGAATTGGGCGCGCGAGTGTCGATTTTTTTGTGAACAATGGAGCGCACATCGGCCCCACAGGCGTAAGACAAGCGAGCGTCAATACTCCTAAAGGTTGCCTCATAGGCGTCCTAGGTTATGGCGGTTTGATGCCATTGGAGATAAAGCTGTGGTGAATTTTCTGAATCAAATCATGGCCGAGTTCAAACCCGTTCAGTCTATCGTGATGTCCGGGCCAAGATTGGGGGAAGGAAGCTAGCTGATCATTCCTTTCTCAGATTGAAGAAATATTCGCATTGAACACGTTGAGCACCACAATGCTGACAAAGGTATTCCGTCCTATGATGGTCTACGGTTGTTCGATTGTGTATATGTCAAGTATTTCCGCCTTCGCGAGGAGTCACGACCATGTGTATGCTTCTTCAGAAGGTACTGGATACTCATTCGCAAAATCGGTCGCCAGAGAATTCGGTCCGAGAGTCCGGGTGAATGTCGTGGCGCCTTGCCTTACCAAATCCATGGGAATGTTTGAAGTCATGGCAAATGTGCAAAGAAACAAGTACGCAGGGGAATATCCTGAGGAAACTTGCTTCGCCAACGGACATCGCAAACCCAGTGGCGTTCCTTTGCCGCAACTCGGACAGCCACATGACGGCTACTTGTCTTGACGTGAATGGTGGAGAGTATTTCAGATGAAACGAATAGCGATAATCGGCGGGGGAATATTTGGAGTATCATGCGCTCTTGAACTCAGCCGCCTGTTCAATGTGACATTATTTGAAACGAACTCATCGCTTCTTTCGGGTGCGTCTTTGGGAAATCAGAACAGATTTCACTTTGGCTATCATTACCCCCGAAGTCCCACAACTGGCATCGAGTGTCTGCAGGCCATAAATGATTTTGACTCGGCGTATGGAAGCGCCCTTCTCTCAGACTTCGACAATTTTTACTGCGTGGCTAAGAAGGAATCCAAGACTTCAGCTTCAGAATATTTAGAATTCTGTCGGAAGCTCTCGCTTCCTTATTCGAAAGCACTCCCTCCAGCGCGTTTTCTTCGGCGTGATCGAATCTCTCTTTGTATTAGAGTTCCTGAACCGATATTTGATGTCGTGCGCCTTCGTAGCATCGTAAATCGCAGAATTGCCAACTCTGATTCAATTATCGTCCGACTCGATAGTCGCGTCGTCGGAGCGAGAATAACTGCAATGGGTAAAAAATCGCTAAAGGTGAAGCAACATGACGGAACGTCGGAACAAGAATTCGATTACGTTGTGAATGCATCATATTCTAGACTAAATGAACTGGCGGAATGGCTCGGAGCAGAACAGAGAAATTTCATTTTCGAAACAGTCGAAGTACCAGTAATTAGACTTCCGTCAAACAGACGCATTGGATTAACGATCATGGATGGAGACTTTTGCTCCATATTGCCATTCGGGGGTTCTAGGCTCACCCTGTTGTACCATGCCGCCGAGTCGGTGCTAGATCACAGAATTTCAAAAATGTACCCGGTCAGCCCTTGCCTTGAGACCAAATCGATGCAGATAATTCGAGCAAGTACGAGGTACATGCCAATTCTTGAGAACTCAGAGCTGATAAGTTCAATGGTCGTAGTTCGAGTCATTGATCCTAGCTCGGAATCCGATGACGCAAGACACTCAGTAATCTGGAAACTGGGAGCCGGCTGCTGGTCAATTTTCTCAGGGAAGGTTGTCACCGCAGTCACTATAGCAAAAAGAATTTCGAAATTAGTGCAAGAAGAAGGCGGCGCACCGAGGCATTAGATGCTGTTCATCTCGTAATGCTTTCTTAGAGGCGAGGTCATAAATACGAAATAATCACTAGTGGAATGTGAGTCGCTCTGGCAAGAAATATTCAGGCAAAGAAACGCGGCAGGAATGGGGTGAGCCATCACGGGGAATTCGACGCTAAGAAAGTAGTCGTCGTCGGTGGAACGGGCGGAATTGGTCTGGCGTGCGTCCGCCTTTTCGCAGAGGATGGCGCCAAAGTCGGCTTTACTTACCACGGAAGAAACCATTTGGCAGCACAAGTGGTTCGCGAATACGACTCGAGTACAAACGTAAAGGCTTGGAAAGTGGACCTAGAGTCCGACGAATCGATCGAAGGCCTATGTCTGGAGATTTCAAGGGATTTCAAACCTCTAAGCGCGCTCGTAATGTGCCAGGGAATCATCGAGGGAAAGTCACTACGTGATCATGAATTTCCGGCGATTCGAAGGGTATTTGACGTGAATATCCTAAGTATCATCAAGATATCGAAGCTGCTGAGGCCAATAATGGATTCTGACTCCTCGATGACTTTTCTTTCTAGCGTCTCGGCTGAAAAAGGGAGTTACGATCCGGTTTACGCCGCCTCTAAGGGCGCTATTCTATCATTTACAAAGGCCGCGGCCATGGAGTATGCTCCCCAAGTAAGGGTGAACTGCATCGCACCTGCGCTAACTGCTGACACTGGTATGTTTATGCAAGTGCCTGAGAAGATAAGAGAAAGGCACAGAAGCGCCACCTTGTTGAAGAGGCATGCGGTACCTCGTGACATCGCCCACGCCGTCTTATTTCTTTCGAGCGCCGCGGCGAGGCACATTACCGGAATATGCCTAGACGTCAATGGTGGCGAATATCTGCATTAGGATTGCGCCTAGAATCCAGTCTAGGCAGGTCGATAAGATATCAGGAATTCGCTATTCTTTTGAAGTCTTCGAGGACTTCAGAAGCCTTCACATTCCAGTCCCACTCTCTGGAATAAGAAATCGCGTCATTCCTTATCCGTTGATACTCCTCGGGACTGTCCAGCAAATCAATGACTGCTTTGGCAAAAGCAATAGTGTCACCGGTCTTTATCTTGATCATCCCGCGCGGATAGGCGTATTGATATCCAGGCAAATCGAAAGCGACCACGGGCAGTCCGCACGCCATCCCCTCTGCGGCGGCCATGCCGCCCGTATCTGAGACCGGCGTGTGAAGGAAGATTCTGCTTGATTTCAGAATTCTATACTTCCTTTCTCCGTCCACCCAACCCATCATTTTGATGTTCTTATCCAGCCCATTCTCTTTTATCGAGGCGCGGACCTGGGTGTTCAATGGGCCCTCGCCGATTAGCGCCAATGATGCATCCGGCCTAACTCGACACACGTTTTTCCAGATTTGAATCAACTCTAGAGGACCTTTTTGTGGGTGCAGTCTTCCTACAAAGCAGCCATCGTAAGACGTCTCTTGCGAGGGAACCCGATCGATTGCGTCCAAATCAACGCCCCCATAGATGGGTTTCACTCTTGATGCCGGGTATCCATCTTTCACAAGATTCCTCTTATCTAGTTCGTTTGCCACTAAAACAAAATCCGCAGAACGTTTTGCCACCTCGTAGATTATCCTCTGCGAGAAGAAATAGCCGACGTTTCTCAGGGTGACTCTGGCTCTTCTGCCTCGATAATCGGCATCGGTCTTCTTGCGAAACGGGTTGGGAGCAAAGAGGTAAAGCCCAGTGACCCACTTCGCCCCTCTCGTGCTTCTTCTTATTATGAGAGCCGGGATGACGTCCGGCCAGAAATCTGAACTCGAATAGACTATGGGTCTCGAGACGAATCCAGGTGTTCTTAGAACCTTTATCGACCCTCTGATTGTTTTTCTCAGAATCGTCAAAAGCGAGGTAGCATGTTCCTCCCCTACATGAATTGTAATAAAACGGGCACGGTGCACATTGTTGTTCTGGCAAAGCACTCGACCTGCTCTTGTAGTGAAGACGGAGACGGTATTTTCGCGTGCCCAGCGCTTCGCGAATTCAACGAAGATCTTGTCGCCGCCGCTCGCTTCTGTTCCGCTGCCCGCGTACGCGAAGGATACGACGTCGATAGCCAAGCCGCTTTCCTCGGTAGTTTCGGTCAAACCTGGTGACTTTCTCCTGGTAGTCTGCTGGTTCTTGGCACCGAAATAAATGAAGCCCTAGTATCTGGACTAGAGTCGCAAGCCCCTGGAGTAGCCAACAAAATGGTTCTCGAGTGTGATGGCCTATTTTTCTCTGAGGGCTTGTATTTTTTCGGAGTTTGGCAGAGGGATAATGAATGTCTCCTTGAACCACAGCAAATAGCCCGACTCGGAACCGAACACGCCTTCGCCGCCAGAGAGCAGCGTAATTCCCCTCGTAACCGGATCGAGGTCGGTGACATGGGCAAGGATATTGAGAGCCGCAATGAGCCTCGCTTCCCCGGATTCTTTCCTAATTTTCTTTTTTTTCCTCCCGCTCGTCAAAAAAAGAGCTTGAGTGTTTTGATCCCTTTCTGCTCGGCTATTTCACCGACGCTCGGTNNTTTTCACATTATGTCGCGCTAGCGCCGAGGAGGAAGCCGCCCGTTCGAACCTATTTCGACAGCAAAGTCGTATGCGCCCAAGTCAAATCTCTCAACCAGACTGTCCGCCAAATCCGTCAAGTGAGTTCTGAATGAACTCGGGAGGCTGGCGATATGGCGGTAGCCTTCTCCGAAGAGAGTTCGCGGGTCCGTCATATAGCGCGACTGGACGCATTCGCACGACTCGCAAGAGGCAGATTTCCAGAGGATAGAACTTTTCTGACCGGCCGTCGAGATCCTCCCAACTGAGGAACTCGGAGTGTGGCTAGCTTCCAAGGTCGATAATTGTTTTCAGCTTATCCAAGTCGCATACCTGGCACCTAAGAATTCGACTAACCTCATCAAAGGTAAGGGTCTCGAGTAAAACGTCAAACAGGCGTTTTCTTGAATCATATAATAACATGGATGCAGAATCATTGCATTGATCTAGCCGGAGTTTCGAAATCTGAGGTTTTGGCGCCAGCGGAGCAAAACCGAACGGGAAAAGCTACTCCGGACTGCCTTAACGCTGACAAATGAGCCGAGTCCGTTTTAGGAGCGAAGGTTTTATGACCCATGCCCGCGGTTCAAGGTNNCTCCTCCACCTGCCGCTAGCCGATTCTTGCGCTCAATCTAGATGATTTTTCGATGGCCGAGGCTCTTCCTCTGGTGACGATAGTGGTGCTCAACTACAATGGCGAAAAAATGCTGCCGCGTTTTTTTCCTTCGGTTCTTCAGATTCGATACCCCAACAAGGAGTTTCTCGTTCTGGATGGTGGGTCCAAAGATCGGAGCTTGGAGTACCTTTCAAGATTTGCTACGGTCAGGGTCATAGATCAAGGGACCATCCCTGGTGCCGGGCACGCCATGAATCTAGCAATTCACGAAGCCAAAAGTAACCTAATCTTGTTTCTGGCAAATGACATGCAACCAGATCCGGATATTCTCTCCTTTCTGGTGCCGCCCATGGTTTCTGATAAGAATGTGGCAATCTGCGCTCCTAAGATTTTGTCAGTATTGAGTAATGGCGGCCCGTCTGACACTATCGATCATGTCGGTCTGGCGCTTGACAGATTCGGCTTTCCCAAGCCGATCGGTCTTGGCGAACATGACTGCGGTCAATATGACCATTTGCGTACCACGTGGTTTGTTGGAAACGAGGCCCTATTTCAAAAAGAAGCCTTCGAGAAAGTCAGTGGTGTGGACGAGACCTATACGGTGATGGCCGAGGACATCGACTTTTGCTGGCGGGTTAAGCTGCTCGGATACAAGATTTTGTTAGAACCAAGGGCAATTGTGTATCACAATGATCCTCTAGAGCACGAAACAACCACAAAGCGCTTCGGTCGTAGGAGAATCCGATATTATGCTGAAAGAAACGTTCAAAGAATGCTTGTGAAGAACTATTCAACAATGACCTTGGTCAGATTAGTTCCTGCGTACGCCGGGCTGTTCTTTTCACAAGCGGCATTCTTTCTGGCTGCGAGACGGCTTGATCTCTTCACGGCAGATTTCCGAGCTCTAGTCAACAACATCGCGGGGTTCAGGCAAATTTGGAAGCAACACATGCAGGTCCAACAGATGCGCACGATTTCCGATGATATTATCCTATCCAGCATGAATCCCAAATCTTACAAATTCGAGATACTCAGGGTGCTCATGAAGAGTGTCAGAAAACGCTGAAAGCAACCTGGAAGTCAAAACGCACTTCCTCGCGCGTTTACTCGAAGATTCCTTCAAAGCTGAGCTAGCTCGCAAGAGGAAATGAATACCGAAATGCCGGGTGGAGAAGGCTTGTGCCGCTGCTGACTGCCGCAAAAGACCCAGAAAGTAGCCATTTCCATGATGGCGCAATTACTTGCAATCTATGTGGAGGAATTGACTTCGTCGACTTTCTTCCCGCTTATAGTCGATCCGAAGGTCTTCAGGAAAAACTACGGCTCGTAAAATGCCGCCGCTGTGGCCTGGTGACACTTGCCCCGACCCCGAGCTGGGACCAACTATCGAAGTTCTACCCGCGGTCGTACTATGCAGGCGGTCCGAGCGAAGGCCTGCTGGCAAGACTGGCAGATTCCCTTGATTCGGTGAGGAGAGGAAAGCCCGAAACTAAGCGTGGCCGACTGCTCGACGTTGGGTGCGGCAACGGTGACTTCTTGGCGAGCATGGCAACGCTTGGAATTGAAGTCTACGGAGTTGAGCCAAGCGAAAGTGGATATGCGATTTGCAAATCCCGAGGTCTTAATGTGCAGAACGCATTCCTAGATCAGACCGAATTCCGCGAAGAATACTTCGACGTAATAACGATCAATCATGTTCTAGAGCATGTTCCTGATCCGTCACTGACCCTCCGTCAAATACGACGCCTCCTAAAACCTGACGGTATACTCATCGTTCAGGTCCCAAACCTTGACTCCTTTGCTTTTCGGGTCTCGGGCGCCCATTATCTTCATCTAGATGTTCCGAGGCATCTCTCCCACTTCTCAAAGAGCACACTTGTTGGGTTGCTAAAGAAAGAAGATTTCAGGATAGTCAGAATTCGCTTTCCCAGCAGTTCGATGGCTATTCTTGAGAGTCTGTTCCTCGGCTCGCGCGGCGACCGGGCAGTCACGACCAAACAGCAGGTCTTTGCCTCTCGCTCAAAGGGTATCTTCTTTTTCGTTGAGGCGCTCTCGGTTCCCTTGATGGCCCTGCTCGAGAAATTGCAGCTGGGGGACTCGATTGAAGTGTTTGCGACGAAGAACGCATGAGCACTAGCTAGTGGTTAAATCCTGCGTCTCGTGTCGAAATCCGGTCCTGACCAACTTGGTTGCCGGCCCTCTCAGGTAGACATACACAATTGTAACCAAAATTGCGGCCACAGAAACTGCAAGCGCCAAATAGAAAACAATCTGCGGCTGGTATGAGATGTTTATGCTAAGCGGGCCGGCTTTATCAACGTACCACGCATTGGCGTAACCATTCACCATTATGTGCTCTGGAATTTCATTTCCATTCAGGTAGGCCTTCCAGAGTGGGTCATATTGCGAGCTCAGGACTAGCAGGAAGGGTCCCGAAGCAGAAACTCGCGCAACGTATGAAGTTGGATTGATTTCATCGTAAGAGATAGACATTTGGCTGTTCGCAATTGAATGACTAATCGAACTTGCTTGCCCGAATGCGATTTGACCCGCTTCGACGTATGCCTGACCTTTGTATTCGAAATTGCTATCGTTGATAGCTTTTGGAAGCCCTTTCGTTGCGCCACTATCGTTTAGTACTTGCAGGCTGTTGGATGCGTAAACACGTGGAAAGACTAGGCTGGCATTTACCCGGTACACTGCAATCTGGTCGAACGTCACGGCGTGTTGAAGCCCATCAGGCGTCTTGATGGCAAACTGCTGAAGAAGGGCGGCGTTCGAATATCCATCGACGACAAGGTATCTCGAATTCAAGAATCCGGAAATCCTGACCGCAAGATTTGGGTCCATGGTAGATACATCGAACATGTCCTGAATAAGGGGAGACGGAACTCCTAATCGTGATTGAGTGTAGATAATTACCGGTTCCGAGAAGAGAAATGGAAGGATTGGTACGCCATAATATGAATTCGACAACCAATTTGCGGACTGGTAGCCTTGTTCCTCGGGTAGATTTACCACACGGTAGGGTTCAGAGTGGCTATCAGCTGCAATCCAGTTGTCGACCTCATAGTATGCAGCCGGTATCCCGTGAGCTTGATTGTTGGGCCAGATGCTGGGCGTATTGAAATAGGCGCCTGTCACCATCGGCCATCCGTTTATCAAAATTAATGCTGCGAACGCCCATGGCACTAACTTGCGAGAGACTGGCCGGACTGCGCTCACAAGTCTCCGACTCTGAGAATTAGATCCGAGGCTCAGGCGCCTCCGTAGCTCGACCGCCACTATTGGGACTAATATTGAGTACGCTAATGAGGTAAGGACCATAGACTGTCCGCTTCCCCTAAAGCCTCTGAGTAACACGAAATTCGAGAGCAGCCATTTGAAGGCCTCTCCGAGAGGAGGGTTCGGACCGTTTGCGATGGCGACCCCAATTACCGCAACCATCGCAAAATACAAAGCTAGCCTGCTGCGATTAAGGAGGAGCGAGCCGAAAGCGAATACAGNNTTAAGGCATTGACTAGATACAACCATGCCCCTTGCGCGTAGTAGAAACCGGTCGGAGGATCCCGGAGGCTCTCCCCGTAGTCCAAACCCCAGGTTAGAGTGAGATAGTGGAACAAAGTATTCGGACCTAGACCTAGCCAGTCCCCGGTAAACGTGAGAGGAGTGCTCGCCAGAATCTGATATCCCTGACTTGTAAGAGCCATAGACCATGGAATAAGCACGCCCAAGTTAACGACCAGCAAGAATACAACGAAAATTGCCCACGACCATGCAAGATTCTTGAACTTCCGAACTATTGCTGCGTAACCTATCGAGTAGAGAGCCAGAATCAGGAATAGATCAACGGCTGCTTGGTACTGAGGCAAGAAAACGATAAAGCCGACGAGGCTAAACCCAGCAAAGACACCAAATTTCACCTTCTCTTTGTTTACGTGAGAGTGCAAGATTCTCAAAAACAACGCTAAGGTGAGCGGAAACACTCCGTAATACCACCATACCTGTGGAACCTGCAAAAGGCTTGGAGATAGCATGTAGAGCAAGGCGGCGAGTAGGGACCCTACTCTCTGTTCGCTAGGATTCGAGGTCAAGCGAGGGAAGACCGTCCGCCCTAGAAAGAGCATAGACAACCCTGGCAAAATGAAATTTAGGTAAAAATACAGTCTCTCTATCAGATAGACTGGTGTTCCGATTCTCTCCAGGGCATAAAAGAAAACATACGGCCAGTACGTCAACATCTGGAAAGCGTTGTTTGAACCACCATTATTATCGGTCCATGTATAGATGACTTGGCTGATGTTGACTGCGGGTCTGAATGGATACATCATGTCGCCGCCGAAATAGAAACCTGTGCCCCGGAACCAGACTAGAAAAACAAGGCAACCAAATCCTGCGACAAGAAGATAATCAAGAATCCCTTCTCGAATTGCTCCTGAGATTCTCGAGGTTCCAGCAGTCATGACGCTAGGAAACCCTAATCATGCGACCCTGCCATTTAACCGTAACCACGCCGGGAATCGGTTCTGTTGCACTAGCGCGTGATTTGACTAAGCGTTGCGTAAAGGGTGATGGAAGTTTGAACCAGGCGCTTCTCGTCATCGGAACGCCCCTATTCCCGCTTGGGCTGCGCTAGGTAATTCCCGTCGGGCATCATGGAGACCTCAAAGCCTTTCTGCGAGAGAATCTCTTGACATTTGTGTATGGTCTCTTTCCTGGCTTCAAAGACGATGACAGGCCTGTCGAGAGTCATCACCCTTTGCATCCCCAATAGCACCTCAGCTTCCGCGCCCTCGGCGTCAATCTTCACGATTGATGGATGACAACCAGTTTCTCTCGCAAGGGCGTCAAGGGTGCGGGCCCTCACCT
Source organism: Nitrososphaerota archaeon (assembly GCA_003135575.1). Taxonomy (GTDB): domain Archaea; phylum Thermoproteota; class Nitrososphaeria; order Nitrososphaerales; family Gagatemarchaeaceae; genus Gagatemarchaeum. The sequence continues at coordinate 29,880 of PLCG01000002.1, read as the reverse complement.
TCGCGGAAGGATTGTCAGCAGCATCTCCCTTCATCACGTGAGAGTCCAACGGAACGCCCGACAGAGGGCGAATGAGGTTGAGGTCTTCTTCAGCTGACCAGGCTGCCATCCTAAAAGGAATCACGTTCGTGCACCCGTTCACTGAGATGTTCGTCAGAAGGTATTCGAAATAGAACGGGTCTGGCTCGACTGCGATGACCCTGCCTGTAAAACGGCTGAGGAGGATGCTATAGAATCCTATGTTTGCTCCGACGTCGATTGCGTCGCCACTTCGCTCGACCTCAAGAACGTTCTTCACGGAGGGCTCTGATGAGGCGAGGCCGAGCATTCCATAGAAACCGCCTGGGCAGAGGAATCTCAGGTCTCCGTATGAGAAGGAATACCTAACCATGGGTCTCCTATGGCGAAGTATCGGGTAGGTGAGCATAAGCACTGCGTTCGCAAGAATCGCCAGCATGTCCTTCATCGATTTGCCACGAGGTATTAGCCTGAAAAACCGGATGTAGTTCATGAAATAGTCCTTCACGCGCTGTTCGGACTCATCGTTCGGGGCGGCGGAACCTTAACCTTTCCCCTGGCGGCCAGTATGGGCGATCTAATTGCAGTGCTGCGTTGCGTCGCGAGTGATACTCTGGTCGGCGGGAGATGGGGATTCACGCCGTATCGAGAGACGGATTCAACTGCGAGATGCTTGAGAGGCCGATGCCTGTCCTTCCATCACCCGTCGCGCAACACCCGCAAAAATCACCCGAAGATGCAACAGAAACCGGGAATCGTACAGGACGCCCTTTCGAAGCTGACCCATTGGATTCGACGAGCGACGCGACTCCAGCGGTTCTCCGGAAAAGGATTAAATCATCAGTTTTGGAAAAGCGCACCGGCTTTGAAATTCACGCCGGCCATTTAGAGAAAATTATTGGATATCAACTTGGCCACCAAGAATGTATTCGGATTCGGACGCGCGCATCTTGCCGAAGTTTGCGGCTTCACTTTAGTCTTTATCGTCGCAGTCGTCTTCCTCTTCTATCAGCTTCCTAAGGACTTTGGGGATGATGCGGTTACAAGTGGCATCGTTGCCGAGGTTATCAATCAAGCGCGCAGCTCTAGCACTTCTCCTTCGCTACTTTTTGAAACCCTCTATTCGCACAGCAACCAGTTGCTGAATTCCCCCAGCAACATGGAGGTTTATGGTTTTGCCCTTCCACTCTGGCATTTCCTTCTCTCCATCACTTTCGTGACTTTCGGGGTCTCGGTTCTTGACACCCTCGCCATGGAATCAGCCGTTGGGCTATTGACAGTTTTTCTTGTCTACGTCTTAGCTAGGGAAATGTACGGTCGGCTAACCGCTGCTCTCTCGGCGCTCTCGCTCACAACGTTGTTGCTATTTGCAGTACTTGTGCGGTCCGGGTCGGGCTTTGCCGCGTTGATTCCGCTAGTCCTCTTGACTACTCTTTGCTTTGTCTACATCGCACACAAGCGAATGGACCCACGGTACCTTTGGATGGCAGGTGTCGCCATGGGAATTGCGTTCTTCAATGCATATCCATCAGATTTCTTGGTCGTCCCGATTGTAGTCCTCTTCCTCCTTTGGAATGTCGATTTAGGAGCTCTGCTACGCAAGAGAACTTCGGGAAAACAACACGCCCAACCACTATCCGCCAGGAACCAGCTTTCATTCATATTCAAGAATCTCTTTCGCCGGTTTCTTCGAGCGCAGGACTACGCTCTCTTTGTCGCCATTGCGATTGAGACATTTGTACTAGCGACCATCGGGTTTGATGAGTACGTGGGGCAATCCCCCCTTACGACGATTCGGCTCATCGATGAACACTGGCTTTCGCAGCCGTCCTTGGTCACCAATACTCTGACTGTCAAGCAAGATTTGATTCTCGTCTTGAGCGCAAACACGAGGAGATTCTTCGGAGACATGTTCGTTTCCATTAACCCGGGAGTCGATTCTTTCGGGCCACACACTCAGCAGTTCCTGGCGGGAGTGCCATATGTCGCTCCATTCGTATCTGTGTTCCTTGTGGTGGGACTGGCAACTTCAATCAAGCGCAGGTCTGCGGCAGACAAGATGTGCCTCTGTTGGTTCGCCGTTTGCGTTCTTGCAGTTACAATCTTCTCGGGTTTCAACGCCCGGGGAGCAATCATGTTAGCGCCCGCAATCGCCCTAATGTCGGCAAGTGGGATGGTGGCCTTCATTGATTTCTTCAAGGGACGCCGTTGGAAGATCTTTACTTTTCCCAGGCTTCCGGAGATGACAAAAGTCGCTGCTATCCTTGTTATTTGCTTCGGCATTGTGTTCACGACCTACACTTCGTACGAGAATGTCTTTCAAGTGTACTACGGTCAGGAGGACGGCAGAATCGCGAGCTACTACGGAATGTCTGGAGTTTACCAGTACATCCTTGACCACTCGGATCCGAAGAGCGCCGAAATCGTTCTCGGCGATTCAACCCTTCTCCCGTATGATGCATTCGCCTTCTACACAGGGGGGGCATACTCTTTCATGTATTGGCAGGACTCTATCGGCCCAGAGTCGACGAAAGTAATACAGAACTTGTCGGCGCTTGACCATTGGGAACAAAGAACTCTGCAGACCCACAACAAGATATTCTACGTATTTGGTCTGGGAGGCAGGTACACAGAACAGCCTGGCTGGGATGTCTCTGTAGGACTGGATCAATCGGTAACCTATTTCGGCTCCCCTTCGATAATTCAAGGGACTTCGAACGGACTGCCTTGGTTTAGGGAATTGCACCCTTCTTTGCCTCCCGCTCAAACGGTCTACTTTAACGACGGCACTCCCGCTTTCGAGATCTTCAGTGTTGACAATATGACCCCAAGAAGCGGCTCCATCTACCTTGCGAGGGGATTAAACTACGTATCGACAGAAAGTCAATCCAGCATAAACTTCCTTACGGTGAAGGGACCCGCTTCCAACTTTGCAATTACCTCAAACAACCAATCTCTCTCCTTTCCGTTTGGTTTGCTTCCAAGCGAAACCGAAAGTGTCACTTGGAACAACGAGAGCCAGATTTTGTTCGAGCCTATGATTCAGTCGTCTAACTATACCACGGACGTCTTCCAGCAGCAGAATTTGCGCTTCAATAAGACCTCAACATCCTCATGGATTCAGCTCGACGGTGAATCAGGCTATGTAATCTACAAGATGGAATCTCCGTTTGGAAACATAACCAGCGTTACTATCCAGACAAATCCCCGGCTTTACAACGATCCGGCCGAAAAGAATAGCGTGAGCCTTTCCTACTCAGTCGATAATCACAAGTACAATATGGTTTATTCCTTAAGGAGCAATGGCGACGGTTCATGGTCTTATTACTTTAACCCCTATACCTTTGACTCTCCCGCGCCAGTTCCTTTCCAGCCCAACTCAAATGCTTCGTCAGCGATATTCGAGAGGCAGACCTACAATGAAATTCATCCTGATAGCAAGGTAGTGTATCTGAAATTCGCTCTGACAGGTCAGGCAGGCGAGGCTCAGCTTTGGTCCCATCCTGGACCGAATCGAATGTATTTTATCGGGCAATTCGACAGCTCCACCGCGCCTCGATTAACGCTTTCCCCTGGCGTCAATAAGGTGAGCCTTCAGGCGAGCGATTCGCCGATTGTTTCCATCGCTGCCACAAGCACACTTGGCGTCCGCATTCCAGAAGTTTCCTGTTGGAAACTGGATGACGGGCAACGGACAATCGCAGCAGACTCTTGTGGAAAGAACCCTGGTGCCCTCGTGAACTCCCCGACTTGGCTAAGCAACTCATCGTGTCTCTTTTCGGGGTGTCTCAAGTTCGTTGGACCCGCTCAGAAAGTCTTGTTGAATCCCAACTCCGGGTTGCCGACTTCCGCGATCACTGTCGCCCTGTGGGCGAGGGTCACGGGTCACAGTAGCGCCGACGTCTTAATCCAAGACACCTGGGCCAGTAACAAGGGATCCTGGGTCGTGTATGGAGACGCGACTAACTGGGTCTTCGGAATGCAAGACGGTTTGGGAGCTATTCACTTTATCGAAGTTCCTCATCTGAATTCGAAGTCATGGAATTATCTCGTGGGCACTTGGACTGGATCGACCATGACATTCTACGTGAACGGGACCCAAGTCGGAACTGCAACGACGGCGACCACAACCCTTCTCCAGTCTTCGCTTCAACTCGGTCCTTCGAATGGCGGCTCGACACTCTATGAGGAAGACGTTCGCATCTTCTCAGCAGCCCTCTCTCCCGACCAAATCAACCAACAATATTCATCACATTTCTTGAACCAGACGGGATGAGCTGCAACCTTCGAAACACGAATAATTGGCGCGAAAGCGACTAGGAATCGATGCACAACGATATCAACGTTGGAATTGTCAATAGCCACGTCTGTACCTCTTACGGATGGTTTTGAAAGAGAGATCGATTAGAAATCCCATGTACGCCTGTTACACATCGGCCCATAGAGATTCCCTGGTATCAGGGGCCGGGACAGGTAATCTTCCGGGAATGATGTATTCCTGTCGAGCCTTGCAGTTTCCATCACAAGCCTAAGCCCAGAAATCATAGCGGAGAAGCCTGATACACCGGGGCAGGTACAAGTCACTAGCAATCCTAGCGGCGCCCGCTGTGTCTGGCCACGTAGCCTCTTTTGTCCAGAGCTCTGAATTCCCTGGCGTGACACTTTCCTGCTTGCCGTCTAACCAGGTGGTGCAGAATATAGTTCCGAGATCTCTGATTGAGCCAGAGTGCGGCTGTAAAGCCGAATCTGTGCGATCTGACCGCTAAAGTAGCTGGGGTTGCCCAAAGAAACAGACGAGCCTATGTTTGCAGTGCCAGAGAGGACGGTATTTAGGTCCTCCGGAAGGTGGCAAGACGACGCTATCCCGTCAACGTAAAGGATTAGATTTCCGCTTCCAGAGTACGTGAACCCGACCAGGTGCCACTTTCCATTTTCCAATGTTGCATTTGTGATTCCGCAGTCGTTGGTGTTGCTAGAGAAGTGAAGTGTATTTGGTCCATCTTGATTGAGATTTAGAATGACGAATTGTCGGGCGCCACCGGTTCCGTAAGAGAAAATAACAAGCGTGTCGTTCATGTCAGTGGACTTAATCCACGAGAAGAATGAGCGAGGAGAATCACCCGTTGGAAATCCGACCTGGATAGGTGGTAGGGCTATGTACTGCTTGACGTCCCTGTCGAAACTGCATGCCACTCCGATATTCAGTGTTGCGTTGACCCGGCTATTTACTTGGGTTCCGTTATTGCCGTTGCCTGTCAGGTCGCCGACGCTCCCGGTCGTCGGGGTAATCGCATTACTGCACGGCCAGAATCCCACTAACCCATCAGACACCGCGATCCCTGGAATGCTATGAGAGTGTACGCCAGAGGAAGTGGGCGAGCCATAGAGGATTACCGCAAGCGCTCCGAATACTGCAATGAGAGCAACGCCAGTAGCTAGGACTTTGCGCTGGCGACTGAATTGATCCTTACTCAAGGGCTTTTGCGATTCTACATTCCGACGAAGAAGATCCACTCTAGATTTCGCCGCTGGCCCCTTTCAGGTTGTCAAACAGTAGGTCTGCGTTCTCTCGAGATGGCCACATTGCCTCGCCTTCGCTTTTCCGTATTTGGTCGTGTAACACAGCCAAGGCTTTCTTCTCGGATAAAAAGCGATTCGAGAGTGATATCTCCAAGCTCAACGCCAAGTCCACTTCAGATTGGTGAGGAAATTGAATCCAAACGCGACTACAATCGCTGCCGCCTCGGCGGGGAGATAGTAGACATGAAGGTAGGTCACAAGCGAGACGAGCGTCACCTCGTTGATGGCTTCCCCTCCAAGGCTAACGAGATTGTATTTCGCAAGACGTTCGTACCAAGGGTTTCCCATCTTGGTACTCCTGAACGTCCACTTATCGTTCCATGCGAATGCCCAGAAGATGCTCGCCTCTATCGCTATGCCTGCCGAGATGGCATAGAATAACCCAAAAACAGATGTCAACAGGTATGTAAGAACAAGGATAACCGCTGCTCCGCTCGTTCCGACCAACAGAAACTTTAGGAGCTGGACTCTTCTGAAGTCGAACCACGTTCGGGCCACCGCCCCCAGCTCATTGCTGAGAATCTTGGGCATCCTCTTCAAATCGTAGACATTACTCTTCACACGGCCGGATCCAGTTCGACTTCTGTAGGAAACGGCCACTTCCCTGACCGCGTAGTTTCCCTGAGACATCCTGGCCGTAAATTCGAGCCAGAAGTTGTACTTCGAATACTTGACTTGGAGCGCCACTTCCCTCGCAACCTTGGTCCTCATTAATCGAAAAGCGCTTGTAATATCTGTGCATGGCGGGGAAAAGAGAAAACCCTCAAGAATTCCGAGCCCGGACGAGAGTAGGACTCTATACTTCGACTCGGTTCTCGTAGTTCTCTTTCCGACTATGATATCAAGGGGTGCCGCGCTTTCTGACATCGCAGTCCAGAGCGCAAAGAAGTCGCTGGGGTCATACTGACCATCAGAGTCCATGAAGACAACAAATTCGTAAAGGTCTTCACTAACGAATGAAATCGCGTCTCTCACGGCCGTCGGGTATCCCTTTCGGCGAGGGCTTGCGTGCGCTTCAACCCAGGGAAATCTCTTCGCCAACGAGTTTACAATATCCCTCGTATCGTCTGTGCTTCCGTCCTCGAATATTATTACCTTCGAATTAGGAAGGAATCTGATAGTTTTCTGATATAGCTCGAGAACTGTTCCCTCAATGCCGTCGCCCTCGTTGTAAACGGGCATGACAAATGCAATCCTGCTCTCGATTGTATCATGCCCGACATCATCATGGCGCGGTTTCGATGCTTCTGGGGGTTGTTTTTCTTGCAATTCTAAGATCGACTAGGGCTTGGCGACTTTTCTGTTCATCAGCAGTTCCTCGTTCACTCTACCTGTGCGAGGGTGACTGCTTACGTACCAACTGGTTGTTCTTTCAAGGCCTTCTCTGAGATGTACCTTCGGTTGCCATCCTAGCATTTCCTTGGCCCTCCTCACGTCAAGGGCACGATTGACCACTCCCACCGGCTTCGACCGGTCATAAGAGATTCTTGGGTGAAAATCCAGAATGTCTAGAATCATCCTCGCCACATCCTTGAGCTTGTGACGTTCCCCCGTCCCAAGATTAATTGGAGTTCCGTCAGTTATCTTTTCGCCTGCCAGAATCGTGCCCTCTACGATATCGCTCACGTAGGTGAAGTCGCGTGATTGTTCTCCGTTGCCCCATATGACATAGGGACTCATGCGCTCGTGGGCCTTGTGTATTAGCGCGATAATCGCATGAGTCTCGTTCTCTCTCTCGCCGTATGCCGTTACGAAACGCACCGTCGCTCCCTTCAACCCATACTGCTTAATGAAAGCGTTTAGTTGGACTTCAGCCATCAGCTTAGTCCATCCGTATTCCAAGTCGGCGCTCAAACTTTGTCGCAGCTTGCTTGGATCGCTATCGCTCTCTTTCAATAGATAGTTGGACCCGGCACTCTCCTGAAGAACTGGCGGGTATACGCACGCTGAGCTTGCCACAATGACTTTCTCAACATCTGCCACACAAGCCGCTTCCATAGTGTGATGGTCGATTGAGAAGTTAGATGAGACATTTGCCGGATATGAATCGATATATCCTCTACCGCCGTGGTTGGCGGCTAGATGAAAGACGAGGTCGTTTCCCTTAAAGATCTTTACGAGGTCGCCCAGCTTGGAGTACTCCAGATCCATTCGAACAAGCTTGGCAGAAGGACTCCGAGAAAGATTGTCGACAGACCCGCTACTAAGGTCATCCACGATTGTCACTCTTGCTCCTCGAGCGCATAGACGGTCGACAAGGTGGCTCCCAATGAAGCTGGCACCTCCAGTTACGAGGACAGGTCTATCTTTCCAGTCCAATCTCATCAGCGTTAGTAATCATTGGAACGCAGTGAAAGGCGTGCATTGAGAATCACGACGTGTGGCCCACATCGAGGATATTCATCCTCGGAGCTCGATATTCCAAGCAATCGCATTTACTTGCCTCCACATCATATAAGAATGATGCTATCAAAGCCTGATATTTCCTAGGACAAAAGGAAACTATCTCAGTCGTGGTGCGCAACTTGCCTTAATATGAGAATGTGCGGAATCGGGTTTGATTGAACACACCAGCCTTGAACGCAAACTCCTCGCTAGTGGACGAAGAAAGAGTCAGCTCTTCAGCGGCATGCCCCTTTCGGTATTGCCCAAGATGTTAGTTAGCCTCTCTTCGGGTGGCAATCGATATGTGTCGCTCTCATAATCCTTTCCGCCACGCGGCCCTTTGGTAAGAACGAAAACCAAGGTATCTTCTAAGACGATCCATGCGTGTCTCTCCAATGGAGGATTAATCATGAGGTCGCCTCGTACTACGGTATGCGTCACAATGGACTTGCCTGGGATTTGGGTCAGAATCTTCATCGAACCGCTCACTATGTAGGCATACTGGATGGTTTTCTTGTGATAGTGATTACCTCTCAGCGCCCCTTTCTTGCACGTGATGATGGTCGCGTGTTCCACGGGTTCGCCTTCTATGATGTCTATGATCTGCCCTCGCTCATCTTCGAAGGCGATTTTCTTGGCGACTACTATCAAGGGACTCGAACTCCAGCGGGAACTAGTTAATTATCTTGGCTGACGGTACGGGTATTATGAATTTTCCTTTGTATCCCTTACTGCGAAGATTGGATATTATCTGTTCTTGCAGAGTCCACGAAAGCAGCAACGCATAATCGGTCTTCTCCGAGAACAATCTTGCTTCGTCTATTATTGGTATATGCACTCCGGGTACATATCTTCCTATCTTCAATGGGTTAACCTCTGTGACAAATTCAAGGACATCGGGTCCTATGTTGCAAAAGTTCAAAAGAGTTGTTGCCTTCATGGGCGCACCGATTCCGACTATCTTCTCCCCTTTCATTCTCAGACCATACAATAGTCTCACGAGCCGCCAACGGCTTTCCCTGACCCTCTCCGCGAACTCTTTGTATGTACGGATGTTCGAATATGGTTTTTCTGATGCAAGGGTCCGACTTACAATTGACCTGACTGGTCGTTTCTCGCGTGAGGCATAAACTAGTATCGATCCTCCGTGTATGCTGTTGAATTCCACGTCAAAAATGTGTATACCATGCATCTCAAGTAGGTGCTTGAGCGTCGTTAGGGTGTAGTATCTGGGATGCTCATGATATATCGTATCATATTCTATTTTCTTTATCAGCGACGGCAAGTAGTGGCTCTGGGTCGCAAACACTGTGTGACCTTTCTCCATCATGTCGGCTATTCCATCAAGAAATGAGTGAACATCATCAGCGTGTGCGAGAACATTCATCGCAGTAACTACCCGCACCTTACCAAGCTTGTCTCTGATCTTTCGCGCCGTTGATTTCCCGAAGAATTCCTGAATTGTCGGGATTCCCTTTTCAATGGCCTCTCTTGCGGGAAGAGGGGTAGGCTCAACTCCTATCACTCGCGTGCCTCTTCTCTTGAACGCCAGGAGTAAACTTCCGTCGTTCGATCCGATGTCACAAACCAGGTCAGAGCTCTGGAGACGCAGCGAAGCTGCGAGGGACGCCGCAACAGATTCGAAGTGTCTTACCAGTGTCTGGTTTTGATTGGTTAGATAGTTGAATTCCTTGCTGAAGACTTTGCCTTGTGGTATTAGGCTTGACAGCTGCACAAGATAGCAGTTAGAGCAAAAAGCCAATCTCAACGGAAAAGTGATTTCGGGCTCATTCAGGTCATCTTTACTAACGATTGAGTTGCAAATGGGCTGGTGTCCTAGGTCGAGAATCTCCTTCAAGGAATCGCCTTTTCCGCAAAGTTGGCAAGTCCTCAATTCTTGACTACTTCAGAAAACTGCGCGCTTAACCTTTCCACCAAGTGCGTTCTTGCCTCCGACCCAGGTTTGAATCTCAAAGTCCCTTAACCTCCAGCGAGACTGGCGCACTGCCGACGGATCGCTGTTTTTCATATTTCTCTCCTGGTCAGCGTCGCCTACGAATCGGAGCGTTCCTCGGATTATGTCCGTAAATCAGTGAGAAGTATTCCGCCACCAAACACCTAGTTTATCAATTCGAGAGTATCTGCCAAGCGGCATTCGCCTTTGCCGACATCGAGGACTTCGCAGGGTACTATACCTAGAATGCCGCATAGATCTTCTGGCAGAAACAGGAAAAGAGCACTAATAACGGGTGTTACCGGCCAAGATGGCTCTTACTTAGCGGAATTGCTGATAGCCAAGGGATACAGCGTATACGGTCTGGTGCGTCGGGCGAGCTCGTTTAACACGGGTCGAATTGATGGCATCATCGAAAAGTATGCGCCCGAACGGTTTACCTGGCGCAGGGGAGACATGACGGATGAAGCTTCTCTCACAAAGGCCCTACTCGAGATTAGGCCAGATGAGATTTACGATTTAGCGGCTCAGAGTCATGTCAAAGTCAGCTTCGAGATTCCTGTCTACACTGCAGATGTCGACGCCCTGGGAACGTTTAGGTTACTTGAAGCCGTACGAAGTTCCGGCCTCAATTCAAGAATCTATCACGCCAGTAGCAGCGAAATGTTCGGTTCTTCCCCTGCTCCCCAGGCTGAGAACACCGTTTTCAAGCCGCGCAGTCCTTATGCTATCTCTAAGCTCGCCGCGCATCAAATATGCGGGAACTACCGAGAGGCCTACGGGATGTGGATTTCGAGCGGCATAATGTTCAATCACGAGAGTCCAAGGAGAGGAGAAACGTTTGTGACGCGCAAGATTACGCGGGCCGTCTCGAGAATTGCTCTTGGTGCGAAGCGAAATTTTTCGCTCGGTAACCTCGAGTCAAAAAGAGACTGGGGATTTGCCCCCGAATACGTCGAACTCATGTGGAGGGTGCTGCAGCTTGATCATCCTGATGACTTTGTTATTTCTACTGGTGAGGCCCACACAGTCAGAGAGTTCGTTGAGAAAGCCTTTGAGGAAATCGGTGTCGAGTTGGAGTGGAACGGGCGGGGGCTTGAAGAGAGAGGGTCAATAAAAAGAATTAATCGCAGCGATTTTCTCAGGACAATGAGAGTAGGGAAACGGGACGTGGTGGTTACTGTTGCGCAGGAGAATTTTAGAGCCACGGACGTAGTTGACTTGCTAGGCGACAGCTCAAAAGCGAGGAGAGTTCTCGGCTGGAATCCAAAAGTAAGGTTCCGAGACCTAGTGAAAATAATGATGCGATCTGACCTGCAGAACACCCGCCTCCTCTTGGATGGTACGAGACACCACAATGAAGAATGGCGGGAGTTCATAGTGTAGGAGCTGGAGGGCTCACACGATAACAAAAGTTGCAGTCGCAGGAGGATTTGGTTTCCTGGGCTCGAATCTCGTCGAGCTTCTCAGGGCAAAGGGCTACGAAGTTGTGCCCTTCAGCCGACACTCGGGAATAGACCTGAGGAACCTCGAGTCCGTTTCAAAATTCTTGAGGCAAGAGAAACCAGATATCGTCATCAATTCGGCTGCACATGTGGGAGGAATCGCCTACAACGCGCTTAGACCAGTGGACATCTACGAAGACAACCTCGTCATGGGATACAATCTCATGAAAGCCGCTCATGAGGCTCGCGTCGCCAAGCTTGTGAATATCCTTCCGAACTGCACGTATCCAGGGGTCGCCGAGATGTATCGCGAGAACGAATGGTGGAATGGACCCATGCATGAGACAGTTTTGACCCACGGAATGCCACGAAAGGCGGTCTGGGTCCATGCTCTGGCAATGAAAATGGAAAAGCAATTCAATTCTATCCACCTTGTTCTGGCAAATCTTTACGGTCCTAGAGATCATTTCGATCCCATCCGGTCGCATGCACTCGGAGCCCTAGTCAGAAAGATTCTGGATGCCAGGCTATTGGGAGCAAAGACAGTTGAAATTTGGGGAACCGGAGCTCCAGTTCGGGAATGGATGTATGTCGAAGACGCCGCGGAGGGTATTTTCCAAAGCATGGAGAGATATGAGGACATAGAAATAATGAATATTGGGACTGGCGTGGGATATACCATTACTGAAACCGCAAACGCGATTAGATCGGCCGCTAGCTGGCAGGGAGAATTCACATATGATACATCTAAGCCAGACGGCGCACCAAGAAAGATTCTCGACGTAACCAAAATGAGGTCCCTGCTGAAGTGGACGCCCCCTACTGGTTTTGGCCAGGGCATTGAGCGAACAGTGAAATGGTACTTGGACAGCAGAAAGGCAGTGACTGATCATGAGGACACTCAAAGCCAACGGCAATCGGCCAGCGGGTTCGCATAATCACTAAGACGACGCCACCGAATTAGATTCAGCCATGGCCCCACGTCTTCAAGTTTCTTGAAATGGATTAAACGACACGGACTTGACCTGCGGATGCGTCCCGCCTTATGAACTAGAGTTCCGTGACAACACCCTTGCGTAAGGGATGGGCACGATAAACTGCCCGGTGTATTGTCTTTCCTTCAGAAGTATTTCTTTTTCGTAGTTCCAGGCAAGCATGAGACAGTACGGCGGCTGCTCTTTCTGGAATCTTTCAGTTCTGAAGATTGGGATGTGCGTTCCCGGGGTGAATTTCCCAATCTTCTCTGGTGTGGTGTCGATGACGTAATCCAACGTCTCAGCGCCAATCTTGCAGGCATTCAACAGCGTGGTGCTCTTCGCGGGCGCGCCATATCCGACTATCTCGTGACCCTCTGATTTGAGACTCTCGAGGGTCTCCCTGAGATCCTGCATTTGATACTCGATTCGATCGGAAAGGCGTTGATAGGTCTCCAACCGGTTGAGACCGCACCTCTTCTCGAATTCAACGAACGGATTACTTACGAACTTCTTGTTGGTTTTCCTCCCGGTCACTCTGATTGAGCCTCCATGTACGTCCAACCTTGCGACTCTCTCCAGACGGATGTCGAAGTCCGAGAACAACCTCAGCAAGGGATGGACGGAAAAGTATGACAGATGCTCGTGATATACCGTGTCATACTCGACGTTCTGATTCAGGTTTCCCGCGTAAGGTACCTCAACTGAAAGAATTCCATCAGCTTCGAGAAGAGAACTTACTCCTCGCATGAACTCATGGACATCGTCAACATGGGCTAAGACATTGTTCGCAACGATGACTTGCGCTTTTCCCCTCTCGTCTCTGATGCGGTCTGCCGTGTCGGAGTCAAAGAAGGTTGGGAGGGTCTCAACGCCGCGAGCATTGGCTAACCTCGCGAGATTCGCCGCCGGGTCAACGCCAAGAACCCGCACTCCCCGCTCCTTCAGCGCCGAGAGCAACGTGCCGTCGTTGCTCCCTACCTCCACGACAAGCTGTTTCGAAGACGTGATGAATTCCGAACTCAGAGACTGAGCTAGTTCGCGGAAATGCTGCAGCATCGAGTTGGAGGACGAGGACCGATATGGGTACTCCTTGAACATCAGGTTTGGATTGACGACCTCACTGAGCTGAAGCAAGCCACAAGAATTGCAGTAGAGTACCTCAAGCGGGAACCATTTTTCCGGGTCGTTTGGCTTGCTTAGGAACGAGTTAGCTAAGGGCGTCCTCTTAAGATCAATCACGCGCGTGAGGTTTCGATCCCTGCATATCCTGCATCTCGACACCCTTCTTGAGTCGGAGCCCGATGCGCGCGATTTCCTCTCTCCCATTCTCATATCAACGACCGGTAGGCGTCGAGTTCCAATCGTATGGCTTGCCGTTGCGGGGGTCATCTGTCATGCCGTTTATCGAAGCGGGTATGACGGATTTGTCATCCCACGGTCGCCGCTGCTCGTCCGGATTGTCGTAATCGTACAGCCTTGTCACGCCGTAAAGTACGGTGGCAGGTTCCTGACCAATCACCCTGTAGCCGTGCCAACAACTGCCGACAATTCTTGCAATCTTCGGTTCGCTGCCGTCAAGAACAAGTTCGTCGAGCTCCCCCTTAGTCCTGGATTTCTCCCTGTCGTCAAAAGCGCATTCCTTGATAGATCCCTTGATGCAGAAGACGTAGTCATTCTGGCCGAGGGCATGCCTGTGCCAGGCTCGAATCACGCCTGGATGGCTATATGAGATACTGAAAGCTGCGACGTGATCGTCACCAAGAAAGTCCTTCCAGTCTTCTCGCACGAGCTCGGCGAAGAACCCTCTTTCGTCTACATTCTTCTTGACGGCGCGCACCCTGAGACCATCGATCAATCGAAGACCTTGCCAGTTGTTTTTTGGTATAAAGGAATTGCCGAGGAGTGGGAAGGGAAGACGGTTGCGAACCCTTTTAGGCGCTCGAGCGGGCTCGCGGCTGTTGAAACTCCTCGTGACAGGAGGACTAGGTTTCATAGGTTCAAACTTCGTAAAGTATCACCTGACAGAGCATCCAGAAGACGAAGTTGTGAACTTGGACAAAGAAACCTACGCCGCCAGTCCCCTCGCCCTTCGAGAGCTGAGGAAGCTTCGCAACCACAGACTAGTGAAGGGTGACATCTGCGACAGGAATCTCGTTGGGAAGTGCATGGGGGGCGTCGATGCGGTTGTCCACATCGCGGCGGAGACTCACGTAGACCGATCGATCAGGAACCCGAGACCATTCGTCAGAACGAATGTCGCCGGTACCTTGAACCTATTGATGACCGCTAGGAAGTGTGGAGTAAGCAGGTTTCATCACGTTTCGACGGACGAAGTCTATGGCTCGCTGGCTCTTGACTCGGATAAAATGTTCGATGAAGCCACTAGGTATTCCCCCAGAAACCCCTACTCGGCTTCGAAGGCGTCGTCAGACTTCCTAGTCCAGACATTTCACGAGACTTATGGGCTGCACACCACGATAACCAACTGCTCCAACAATTTTGGACCTTTCCAGAACGCAGAAAAACTCATTCCAAAAGCGATCTTGAACGCGCTTTCCGACAGACCGATTCCTGTCTATGGCGATGGGAAAAACGTTCGCGACTGGCTCTACGTAGACGACCACTGCTCAGCGATCGACCTAGCTCTGCGGGAAGGAAAGCCAGGCGAGACCTACTGCATTTCCGCGGGGAACGAATTTTCAAACCTCCAGATAACAAAGATGCTCCTTGACATCATCGGCAAAGATGACAAGTTGATTCAGTTTGTGGAGGACAGGCTGGGGCACGACAGACGGTATTCGCTCGACTCGGCGAAGATCCGGTCCCAGCTGGGATGGCACTCTCAGCACCCGTTCCGAGAGGCGCTGACGCAGACGGTTAGCTGGTATAGAGAACATAAGAATTCGTTCAGCTGAAGCTCAGGCCGACCGAAATGAATCGTCGAGTCCTGGTCTTGGGGTCTTCATCCCTAGTAGGATCTCACTTCGTAGAGACATTCGGTCGCAACTACGAGGTATCGGCAATAGGCCGCCGGAACATCTTTCCAAAACGCGGAGTGGTGTCGGAATTCAGGAAGGTTGACTTCATGCGCAAGGGCGATCTACAACACGCGATACGAACCAGCGGGGCGGATTCGGTGGTCAATTTCGCGGCCGAGACAGATGTGGAGAAGTGCGAACTGGAAAGATCAGATTTCCACGGCAGGGTGTTCATCACAAACTCTCTCGCCCCAAGGTGGATTGCGGAAGCGTGCCATGATTCTGGCAAGTCCCTGTATCAGATCTCCACCGACGCCGTCTTCACGGGTCGTTCTGGCCCCTACTCTGAGGACCAGAGAACTGGATCCTGCACCCGATCGATGAGCTGGTACGGCTGCACCAAGAAATTCGCGGAAGCGGGAGTGAGGACGATTCTGAAGAAGCCTTGCATTGTCAGAATAGCTCATCCCTATCGGGCCCGCTTCGCGTCCAAGACCGACTTTGCCAGAAATCTCTTGGATTGCTATTCCAAAGGAAATCTTTACCCCCTATTCGCCGATCAGACAATCTCCCCGACGTTGATTGATGATGTCTCCCTCGCCTTGGATTTCTTGATAAAGCGCGACGCGACGGGCATATTTCACGTTGCGTCAAGCAATGCAACGACCCCCTTCGATTTCGGGTGCAAATTGATATCTACGTTCTATGATGTGCGCGACCCCGCCGACGTCCTAGAGAAGGGGTCAGTTCGAGATTTCAACAAGAAATCGGGAAAAGCTCCAAGACTCGTGAACGGAGGGCTCAGAACCACGAAGATCGCGGCGGCGGGCTTCGTTCCGAGGACGTTTGAGGAAGGAATCGAGGAGATCCACCGGCAATCGATGCGAACGTGAGATGGACGAATCCAGGTTCCTAGGAGATTCACAGCGTATAGAGTTTGAGGGACACGAGGAGTTCTTATTAGGACAGCCGCAAAGGCGCCTTATCCAATGAAGGGGCTGCTACTGGCAGGAGGCCATGGCACACGTCTTCGGCCCCTGACCTATACGGGCAACAAACACCTTCTTCCTATCGCCAACAAACCGATGCTCCTCTACGGCCTTGAACATCTCCGGGCCGCAGGTATCAAAGACGTTGCTGTCATCCTAGGCCCAGTGAAAGAGGGGGTGGTCGAGGCTCTGGGGGATGGCTCCAAGTACGGACTCAACATAACTTACATCAGTCAACCTGAGCCAAAAGGCCTGGCCCACGCGGCTGGACTGTCTGAGGCGTTCATGAATGGAGAGCCGTTCGTAATGTACCTTGGTGACAATCTCTTAAGGCAGGGAGTGGTTGACTTCGTTGCAAGCTTCAACGAAAGGCGGCTTGACTGCGTAATAGGTGTCACCCCAGTCAAGGACCCATCAAGTTACGGCGTGGCCGAGATGGACGGAGACCGAATCGTGAAATTAGTTGAAAAGCCTAAAGAGCCAAAGAGCAATCTAGCTTTGATAGGCGTGTATGTTTTCGGCCCAGCTATATTTCACGCGATAAGGAAGATCAAGCCGAGCTGGAGGAACGAGCTCGAGATTACCGATGCGATTCAAGCGCTACTGACCGACGGAAAGAAGGTCGAGGTACATCGTGTGAGTGGCTGGTGGAAGGACACGGGCAAGCCAGACGATCTACTCGAAGCTAATCAACTTGTGCTGGCTGACCTGCAATCCAAAATAGAAGGAACGTTTTCGAAGGAGACCCGCGTCTCAGGTAGTGTTGCGGTCGAATCTGGCTCCAAGACCGTCGGCTCGGTGAACATCAGAGGTCCGGTGACGATAGGAAAAAACTGCTCCATAGGCCCCGATGTGTACATCGGCCCTTATACCTCAATAGGGGATGATTGCATGCTCGCGCACGTCGAGATTGAGAACAGCATCGTAATGAAGGGCTCAAGGATTGAGAGCGGCAAGAGAATTGTCGACAGCCTAATCGGTAGTTTCAGCACGATTTCTAATGGAGACGGAGCAGTTCCGAAGGGATACAAGTTCATAATTGGCGAGCGGTCGTTCGCGCAGATCTAGGAACGTCTCGATTTAGCGTCTATGAGGCGACTACATTTTCAGAGGAAGTTGTCTTGATCGGATGCTCTTCTTGCCCATTGGGTTTAGCGCGAAGAACTCCAACCCACTCGCGCACAATCAACACGAGGAGAGCTGTGGCTAAGATTCCGAGCACTGACAAGAAGAATTTCCCGATTGAAAGAGTCTGGGTCACTGAACCTGCAGGCGCAACCCTGTAAGGGGCTACGGAGGAAAGCAAGCTAGCGAGGTAACCTCCGATCCAAGGTGCCATTGGAAGCATGTAGTATGGCAAGAGAGAATCGGTTACGCTTGACAGCAAAGCAACAACACTCATGACGAAGAAGAGCGGTCTGTAGCGACTATGCTGCGAGGCGATGATGGAAGCGAAGGGAAGGATCCAAACGAAATAATTCTCCCCCACGAACCTGAAGGCTGCGAGCAAGACTAGGATAGGCAGGCCGAAGTAGACTGAGGCAGATATCAAGTCCGTTGCTAAGCTTCTCTTCCAAGTCCACAAATAAGTCATGACAAGGAGCGCCGCGACTAGAACGCCTGAAACAAGGGGCAGGTTTATCCCAGGAACGAACAGCGTAAGAGCCGTCCAGAAGGTTAGGCCCGAGTAATATAGTCCAGAAGGCGCCCAAGTGCCGACCAAGGTAGTATAACTCAATGCTGACTCCGCGAGCAGAGGTGCGCTGAGGACGAATATCGCGGCCGCATTGCCGCTAAACGCCTCTGCCAGCCCTCTCCACCTGCTATTTCTCCACGCGACGAGGAGAAGGGGGAAGAGAAGCACGATTGCGTAGTACTTCATTTCAACTGCAAGGGCTAGTGACATACCTGCAAGGGCGAATTTTTTGTCGAGCAGGAAGTACAAGGCGAGAATAGTGAAAAGCGCCGGCAGAGTGTCGAACATTCCCCACCCGGAAGACACCCATATCGTCAGCGGATTGAGGAACCATAGCGCGGAGGCAGAGACGGCGACCCTCTCGTCGCCCAGATGCCTCATGATCAACTTGTAGATCAGGAGCGCGACCAACAGGTCGCAGAGAATCAGGGGAAGTTTCACCAGCAGGTCAAACAGAGGGCCGGGCACGACGAGGATGTTTATGGGCGTGCCCGGATTGAGGTCTTGGTTTAGGGAGGACATCGGGATGGTGTAGGAGCCTAGGTAACCCGAAAGAAAGCTGAAGGCGAAAGCCGCTGGAAAGACGAAGAGGAAGAAAGAGTAGCTATACGGGACAAGAAAGCTCTGAAGAGGCACCTTGCCGTTCACTACACTCTCGCCGACGGTGTACCAAGCGTACACGTCGAAGGGGTGAGCGAAGAAGGGCGCGATGGCCAAGCGAACGATTACGCCAAATAGAAGCACATCTCTTAGGCGCATCTGCCGCATCTTTGCATCTTGACAGATAAAGAGTTTCGAGCGCGTATCGGTTTCTTCTAGTCACGGTCCTGTTCCTCTGGAATCTCGCCGCGATATCGGCCGTCGCGCAAGGGCTGGGGAACGCTTATCTCCACAACCTCTTCGAACCGTGCAGATGCTGAGCCGATACCAGAAGACATTCGGTATCGTTGGGTCGCGCATCAGGTCAGTGTCTAGTCTTCGCACGCTCGACGCGAAAGCCCTCGCAATCTGCTTGGCGGCCATGGCGGCCATGTGCGCCTATCGCTTCTACTCCTATTGGACGACGGGCTTCTTCGTCTCAGATGAATTCGGATACTTCTTCGACGCGGTTCATGCCTATATCTACTCAGACCGTTGGTTCGTCGGCTGGGTGAACATCCTCCTCTTCAAGGCGCTCGGGATAACCAACGTCGACGCGTACTCGTATCTCTTGCCGTTCTACCTTTTTTTCTGGACGGCGGCCACCTTCATCGCCTTCTACAAGCTGTTGAAGGTCCTGGAGTTCAACGAGGTCACAGTCGCCCTCTCCCTGCTCTCCAGCTTCGCCCTGATATCGTTCGTCCTCCTGTCGTTGGGATTCCTCACTGAGCCTGTAGGCCTGTGCATGGCGATGTCCGGCATGTACTTCCTCGCAAGGCTCCTAAAGTCCCGGAGTGCGTCCGGAATGGTTGCCTTTGCGTTCGTCTCTTGCTGTCTGTTCGGATTCGCTTCCGGCACGCGTGAGCCGTACGAAGCGTTCCTCGTCGCGGGAGGCGTGATAGTAGTAGCAATCGCTGTCTCGAGGCGAAGTGACGCCATCAGAACTCGCAGGCTCGGGACCAAGGCGGTGATGGCTCTGTCGGTGCTTGCCTTCGTCCTCCCCGCCGCCTTCTTTCTTACCGTCCCGAGCCACGCCTACTCTCAGCAAGTCGCTCCGATATCGGGGCAGATCCTCCAGGGCATCACGGCCAATCCCGTGACTTCGGCCCCAGTAAGCACGACCACGATTACCACCTCGGTTACGGTCACCAACACGTTCACCGTCAACGGCATAGTGAGCACTAACACAACGGTAAGCAATACTACGACGGTCAGGACGTCCACGTCATCGGTCCCATTCTACAGACAGTTCGTCCTCGCCAACACGCTGCTGATCTTCTTGGGAGGGCTAGTCTTGGGGTGGGGTCCAATCTGTTTCGGACTGGGCCTCGCAGGGTTCTTGATTCTGTTTCGGAGGGCCTTTCGACGCTCTGAGCCGATGGCCAGATTCGCGCTGTTTGCCTCCTTGACCGCCCTTGGGTCGTACCTGGTCGTCTCGTTCATCTACGCCCCTGACCCCTACTACTTCTCCCTCCAGAACTACTCGACCCTGATCAGGTTCTCTGACACGGCCCTGCCCGCATACTTCCTCGCGGCTCCCTTCTTCCTATTCATAGTCTCGAAGAACCGCAAGAGGATGTTTGGTCTTGCTGCGGTGTTCGTCGTCTTCCTCCTTGTCGCGGTCCCGGTCTACCAAGTCTACGCTTCGTCCAACTTCAATTACACGACGCAGAACCCGTTCCAGCTGGGGTATCGCTCGGACGCGGTGCTCTTGAGGAACTACTTCTCGGCGAACGACAGCAACCAGGCTGTCAATCTGCTTGGGGTTCCCTATGGGTGGTCGTTCACTCCCGGGGTGCAGGAGTTGCACGTGCAGGCGTTCTCAATCGGCCAAAACCCCCTGTATTCAGAAATGACGTTGAACGAGCTCGCATCGCTGAGGTGGTCTGTCTTCTACATCTACTATTTGCCCGCGACGCCCATTCCCACCGAGCAACGCTTCATCGCGCAGCTCTTGGACGCCAACGCGACATTCAACGTTGATTCCTTCGCCACCTTCACCGTACATGGGGTCCAGCCCGTGCTGCACGGCTCTGACTTTTCGCTCTACGAAGTCCATCTTCGATGGTCGTAGAGCCCAGTATGTTCATAAGCGACTTGGGGATCCACAAAGCAGGATGGGCTGCGGCATCTGTGGATTTGTGGGGCTTTCCGACAAGCCTCTGCTCAAGTCCATGTGCGACGCGATAAGGCACAGGGGCCCTGACAAGGCCGACTACTACCTCGACTCGGACGTCGGCCTTGGGATAGACCGGCTCAAGATCATAGACCTCGCGACCGGAGACCAGCCGATCCACAACGAGGATGGGTCGGTCTGGGTCGTCTTCAACGGCGAGATCTACAACTACCTGGAGCTCAAGAAGGAGCTAGAAGGACTGGGGCACAGGTTCTACACCGCCTCAGACACGGAGACGCTGGTCCACGCTTACGAGGCGTGGGGAAGCCTTTGCGTGAACCACCTCCGGGGGATGTTCGCCTTCGCAATCTGGGACGCGAAGGCCAAGACGCTCTTCGTCGCGAGGGACAGGTTCGGGAAGAAGCCGCTCTACTACGCTCTCGCCGGCGACGGGGTCTTCCTCTTTGCGTCGGAGCTGAAGTCTCTGCTGCGCTACGAGGGCCTGGGCAGGACGCTCGACTACGATGCGGTGGACCATTACTTCACGTACATGTACGTGCCCTCCCCGTTGTCGATCTTCAAGGAGGTCCGGAAGCTGCCCCCCGGTAGCTATGCCACCTACTCGAAGGGCCGGCTCTCCGTGACCCAATATTGGGATTTCAAGCCGAACCCCGACAGCACGATGGACGAGGATTCGCTCACGGAGCTTCTATTCCATTCGATTCAGGACGCGGTGAAGGTGAGGATGCGGAGCGACGTCCCCCTTGGAGCCTTTCTCTCAGGCGGGATAGACTCGAGCACGGTCGTGGCTTTCATGAGCCGGCTCTCGGAGCAGCCGGTGACGACCGTCTCTATAGGCTTCGACACAGGAACCGACGAGACCGGCTATGCGCGCCAGGTGGCCGAATTCCTCGGCACGGATCACCACGAGTACACGGTGACGCCGGACGCGCACAAGCTGCTCCCGAGGCTGGTCTGGCACTTTGACGAGCCGTTCGCCGACCATTCCATGATTCCCACGTATCTCCTGTCTGAGGTCACCAGAAAGGAGGTCACAGTGGCTCTCAGCGGCGACGGAGGAGACGAGGTCTTCATGGGGTACCCGTTCCTGCTGGACCCAAAGTCGTACTCGCTCTACTCGAAAGTCCCCGCGTCGCTAAGGCGCCCGTCCTTGAAGGTGCTTCGGGCGCTCCCCATCAACAGCCAGGCGAGGAGGATGGCCCAGCACGCCTACGAGAAGGGTTACGCAGACCAGTCCTACGGCGAGAGGCTCACGATGCGCGTCACGCTGCTCGACGAAGGCGGGCTGCGAGGCCTGTACTCGAAGGAGAGGTTGGCGGCGCAACCGGTCGCAAGGACCTACGAGTACTATGGCAACCTGATGCGCGACTGCCCAAGCAAGGACCCGTTGGACGTGGTGGACTACGCGACGGTCAGGGGATATCTCGAGGAGGACATCCTCGTGAAGGTGGACAGGATGAGCATGGCCGTCTCCCTCGAGGTGAGGTGTCCGTTGCTAGACCAGGAGCTCGTCACTCTGGTCGAGCGCATGCCTTCGAACCTCAAGATTCGCGGCAGGGAAAGCAAGTACATATTCAAGAAGATGGCCGTCAAGAAAGGCTTGATCCCCAAAGAGATCGCCTTCAGGAAGAAGCAGGGCTTCGGCGCTCCGATAGAGAGCTGGATGCAAAGGCAGTGGAAGGAGGTCGTCTCGAGCGCATTGGACCCAGTGGTGACCAAGGGCTACACGGGGATGTTTGACCGGGAGAAGGTCCAATCGCTGATGGAAGACCCTTACCTGAACTCGAACAAGCTGTTTTCACTGGTCGTCTTCGTGACCTGGTACAAGATGTACGTCGAGAACGACCTCGTCGGTGTCCCTGAGAACGGCATGGGAGTCGTGGCCTAGGCCGTGCAGAAGATCCGCGACCTCGAGGCGATCGGAGAGCCCAAGACCAGGAGAGAAATCCCCCTCACTCGCCCGTCCGTAGGCGAGCAGGAACTGGAGGAAATCAGGGGAGTCTTGGAGTCGGGGTGGCTGGCCCAAGGTCCGAAGGTCAAGGAGTTCGAGCGCCAGCTCGCGATGCGCTTCGGGGCGAAATACGTCGTCGCGACCTCCTCCTGCACGACCTCCCTCAGCCTCGCGATAGATGCGCTTGGACTGAAGAGCGCCGGCGAGGTGATCGTGCCCGATTTCACTTTCCCCGCGACTGGAAACGTAGCGGTCAGGGCGGGGTCAAAGCCGGTGCTGGTCGACGTGGACGCCACCACGTACGCGATAGACACTTCCGCTATGAAGACGGCCATCACGAGAAGGACGACCGCGATCATCCCGGTCCACCCCTTCGGGCATCCGTTCGAGATGGACGAGGTCTACGAGATCGCAGACAAGCACGGAATCGCGGTCATAGAAGATGCCGCCACGGCCTTCGGCACGAAATACAAGGGCAGGCTTGTCGGGTCGTCCGGGAAGGCGGTCTGTTTCAGCTTCCATCCGCGGAAGCTGTTGACGACGGCGGAGGGCGGATGCCTCGTGACCGATGACAAGGGCCTCTACGAAAGAGCAGTGGCGATGAGGTCCCACGGCCAAGTCACAGAGAAGGACGGCAGAGTCAGGTTTCTCTACAACGGCCTCAACTACAGGATGAGCGACGTTCACGCAGCGATCGGCATCGCCCAGCTGAGCAGAATCGACTCGATCATAGGCTCCAGGAGGAGGCAGGCTGAGGTGTATGGCGACCTGCTGAGGTCTTCGAAGTTGGACGTCCGGGTGCCGACGGAAGAATCCTGGGCGTACCACACCTACCAGTCCTACGTAGTCGTGCTCGGAAGTTCATTGCCAGGAAACGAGAAGCTCTCGCCGCGGCTGAAGAAGAAGTTCGGGGTCGAGACGCAAGTGGGAACCTATTCCTTGGGGGTGCAGCCCTCGTTCAAGCACAGCATATCCAAGGGCACGTTGGCTGTGAGCAAGAAGTTGTATCGGCGCTCCCTGACCCTTCCCCTGTTCGAATCTCTGAGCGAGGAGGAGCAGGCCTACGTTGTGGACTCGCTGAAGGCGGCCTCACGCCTTTAGCTTTGCTTTGAGTTTCGCAGGCGCGCCGACTATCAAGGAATAGGGCGGGAACGCTCCTCGGACGACCGAAAGCGCACCCACTATCGAGTGATGGCCTATTTCGGTGTCAGGCAATATCACGGAGTTCGCGCCCACGAACACGTGGTCGCCAAGCACGACCGGTCCGACCACCTTCCCGCCTCTCTCGGTGCACCGCAGGTGGGTTGAATGCGTGTAGATGTGAGCGCCCGAGGATATGTCGCACCATTTTCCTATCTTCAGTGGTGCAAGCTGAGAATCGATGAGGCAGTAGTAGCCAATCCAGGTGCCCTCGCCGACCCGCAGTTTTTTCCCGACCAGCGTGGCGTTCGGCGCGACGAACCTGGCCTTGTTGAGGCTGGCCAACTGAGAGGATCACGAGGCGCTAGGTGATTTAAGCTCGCGCACGTACCAGTCGACCGTCTTCTTCAGGCCCTCGTCGAAGCCAGTCCTTGGGGCGTAATCGAATAGCTTTCTTGCCAGGGAGATGTCCCCCTTGTGCCTGAGGACGTCCCCCGGTCTGGCGGGCTTGTGGACTATCTCCCCGGTGTAGCCCATGGTCTTGACTATCTTCTTGATGAGCGTCATTATGCTCACCTCCTTCCCGCTAGCGATGTTGACTACTCGTCCCTTGGCATCAAGGCATGAGAAGACACCGACAATCCCCTCGACCGTGTCTGCGACGTAGGAGTAGTCCCGCGTCTGCTTCCCGTCACCGTATATCATTGGAGCCTCCCCCTTCAGAAGTCTCTGGATGGTCAGGGGTATGACCCCGGCATACGACTTCTCGTTTTGGCGCGGCCCGTATGTGTTGAAGGGCCTGGCGACCGATATGTCGAGGCCGAATGTCTTGAAAAAGGAGACCGCCACCTGGTCGCAGGCGATCTTGCTAGCGGCGTAGGGAGTTAGCGGGTTTTCTGGGTGCGCCTCGTCCATGGGGACATAGAGGGCCGTCCCGTAGGCTTCGGACGAGGAGCAGTGCACCAGCGTCTCGAACTTCTCCTTCCGCAAGAGCTCGCACACGTTCGTGGTTATCTCGATGTTGGTCATCACCGTCTCCATGGGGAGCTCCAGAGACATGGGGAGGGGAATGACCGCCAGGTTGAAGACCACGTCTATGCTCTGGTCGACCATCGCGTCCTCCAGCTCCTTGTAGCTCCTGGCGTCTCTCCTGAAGACTGACACTCTCCTGTCATCGCGAATCGAGCTGAGGTTTCTCATCTTCCCAAGAGAGAAGTCGTCAAAGACGACAAGTTTGGACGGATTCTCCCGCATCAACCTGTCGCAAAGATGGCTCCCGATGAAGCCCGCCCCGCCGGTCACCANNCGTCGGGAAACGCCTTTAGTCTTTCCGCGAAGGATTCTCTTGGAGACTAGTCTGTTGGACTATGACGACCTTATCGATTCAATGATCGACTCTCTCACGCCATATCGGTCAGTCTTGCTGTCCCCGATGAAGTCGCGCATTATTCGCGGGTGCTCGCCGGGGGCGACAGTGGCGAGCCTTGGCGGATAGTTCGCCGTCGGGACGTTGGACTTCCCGTACGCTTCTCTCACCATCTTGAGCGCGTTCCTCCAGAATTCCTCCGGGCTGCCGTCTTTGAGCCTCTCCAGAGTTTGCAGTAGCTGAGTCGGCTCGTCCGTTTCATTGCCGAAGAGTTCCGAGTGGCCTCTCATCTTCTCCAGGAAATTGGCGGGGAAGAGCGCGTAGTATCGGAAGATCGGCTTTGGGAGGTCGATCGCCCTGGTAAGCTCGTTGAAGCTTGGGTCGGCGTAGGTCCTCTCCATGCCCCTGTAGAGATAGACCATGAGCGCCTTCGGATGGATCAGGTTACGCAGCGTCTGCTTCATCACAAACGACCTGTGAATGCCCAGGGTCCAGGCGTCGTCAATCGCCTCTATGTAGTCCAAGTTCTTGGAGAATCTGAGCCTGAAGCCCTCTAGAAGCTTGACGTTGCTGAGGAGATACATGAACGGGAAGCTGAACGTGTTGACGCTCGGAAGCATCTCCGGAATCTGCGCGATATACTCGGAGCTGTCTTCGTGCACGACCTCGTTCGCTTGAAGATAGAAGAGGTAGTCGGAGCTACACCTTCGCCTGATGGCGTTGGTCACGTCCTTGTAGATGGCCCCGCCTGGTTTCTGTTTGACTGGCCACTCGTCCCTGAAGAGCCTCAGCTTCTTGTTCACGGCCGCGGCCCTCTCCAGTACTTCGTAGGTGCCATCTGTCGAGAAGCCGTCGGACACGAGAAACTCGTCGCAGATTGGCAACGCGGAGGCGATGGTCTCCAGAAAGGGGTATCCCTGACTTATTCCGTTGCGGATGGTCGTGAAGCCCGAAATGCCCATCTCTAGCCTGGCCTGCCGCTAGTCGCCGGTGAGGGAACCGTCCACGCGCACTTGCCGCTCACTAGAAATCCACTCGTCCTTGGCAGATGGTCTTCTACACCTAATAAACCACAGCAGAGAAGCACCATGCAGAATTGAACGTCGGGATGGTGGTGACGGAGCTGCTCGACGGGAGGTTCGTGCCCTGGGAAAAGTCTCTTGACTGGGAGTCATATCTGGACCTCTACTGCCTCGCGTTGATGAAGAGGGGTCATGAGCCCGTGAAGTATGTCCCATCCATCGGAGTTTCAACGACTCAGGCTTATCGGCACAAGTTCGGACACGTGGTCAAGCGGGTCCCGTGCTACAACAGGCTGATCGCTCCAAGGAGCTTGCTTCGTCGGCGCGAGTATTCGGGAGGGTCCACCACCGTTTTCAGGCAAGCACTCGGTCCTGCCTTCACCCTGAACCTCTTGAGGGAAGCGATCAGGGACCGCATCCAGCTCCTCCATTACTCGAGCTACTATTCCTCCTTCTTCGTTCCGGCATTCATGGCGTCGGCACTCGTTCCAAACGTCACGCAGTATACCGGGGGAGCGTTACCCGCGGGAGGCGCCGCCAGGTTCTACTGGAGAGCCTCCATCATCCCAAGTCTCGCCTCGACAAGGGCGGTTCTCCTCGGAGACTACCGCACTGAGTCGAAGACTCTCATCCACGACTTGGGAGTCCCGAAAGCAAAGCAGGAGTTCTTCAATGCACCGATCGTCGACAGCTCGGTCTTCCATGAGCTTGACAAGCGGGACTGTCAGCGAGAGTTGGGGTTCGACCCCGGCAAGAAGAACATCCTTTGCGTATCCTTCATTCCCCGGAAGCACTCGGACTTCCTTGCGAAGGATCCGTACTCGATGACCGACGTCCTGCGGGCTGCAGTCGATGCCGGCGGCGATGACATCGTCACGCGGGTTGCGGGATGGGGCGCAGGCGAAGAGGAGCTCAGTGAGTATGTCAGAGCCCGGGGCATGACTGAGAGAATCCATCTTCTCGGTCACGTCGAACATTCGCGGTTGGCTTCTTACTATTCCGCATCGGACTTGGTCTTCGTCCCATATCCGCTCGAGAGGCTCAATGAGGGGTCCGTTACTGCGGAGGCGTTCGCTTGTAGCAGGCCCGTGACCGCATTCAAGCGCAGAGAAGGAGTCGAGGAGGACCAGCAAGGAGGATTTCTCATCGATAACGAGCCAAAGAGAGGAGGCGCGGCTCTTCTGCGGAACCTGAGGCGCCCCGGATATCTTGAGGAGAAGGGAAAGGAAGCGGGAAAGCTAGCCCAAGAATACACTCTGGAGGCTGCAGGACGACGGCTGGAAGAGATCTATTCCAAGGTTGTGCGTCAATGATGCCCTTGGGCTATCAGCCCAAGAAGAACTTCGGCCTGCGAGTCCCAGTCGTAGTCGCGAACCGCTTCGAGGGCATTCCTCCCGAGCTTCTCCCTTAGCCCATCATCAGCCAAAAGTCGGCAGACTGCGTCGGCAAGCTCCTCTGCGTCAGGCGGCACGAGCAGGCAATTCTCCCCGTTGACCAAGAACTCATCGTAGGAGTCGTAGAAGCTGCCAGACGCCACGACCGCTTTTCCCATCGCAAAGTAATCGATGACCTTGGTTCCCAAGCACATGTCGTTCAGGAGCTGAAGCGCGACCTGGGCTTGGCCGATTTGAGCCTTAGCTTCTTCGTAGGGGACAGCACCTGTGGTTATCACCCTGTCAGCAAGTCCGAGTTCCTTGGCCCCTTCCTTCACTACGGGCAGATATTCCCCGTCGCCCACGATTACGATTCTCGCTTCCGGAATCTTGGCAAGAATTTTGGGCGCCGCGCTCATCAGGACGTCGAGACGGTAGGCCGGCGGGGGAGCGACATGTCCTGCGTAGATCACTGTCTTGGTTGGAGGCCGCTCGACGCCCGCGGGTCTTACAAAGGAGTCTTTCCAGAATCCTCCAGGGGGCAGAAAGACCGCGTTCCTCACGTGATATCTTTGCACGTACTCACGGATGTTCGGATCAATGCATGTGACGGCGTCTACGCCAGGAGATCCGAGCACATATCTTTCGAGAAGGACGAGCACTCTGAGGGCCACCGAACGCTCCCTAGCGAAGTCCGGGTCTCCATAGTCCACGATGAGGACTGTGTTCAGGAACTTGTTGAGAATCTTCCCGATTGCACCGTACGGGACGGAGGCGGCGACGATTGCCTCGACGTCGATTTTATGGCTTCTGCAGTAGAGCAACACCATCAAGGGCGTTATGATCATGCTCTGGATCAGCCAAAGCATCGGGATCCTCAGTATGGGCGGCGAGACGAGGACTATGCGCCCGTCGTTCCGCAAGGGCACCCTGAGATTCGAAAGAGTGGGTCGTCCTCTCGGGCCGACTGCGCCTCCCGCCGCCACCACTATCACCAAGCGCCCCTTCTTGAGAAACGGTCGAAGTCTATTGATTCTCCAGGAAAAGGCGTATTGCTGTCTCGAGAGCGATGGGTGGGAGAGATCATTCGAGAGCAACACTACCGCCCTTTCACGATGGCCAATGACTTCAGGTTTGGTCAAGAGATCATTTCCTTATGGCGCCATACCCCGAAAACATCTTCTCCGGCTTTCTTCCGACTTTCTTGGCAAAGGAGTAGAACGCTCCTTTCGTCNNAATTGACATCGTCTGATAACAGCAGTCCGCCTTTTGCAATCACCGGCCATGAAAGATTGAATTCAAACGTCATATTCTCTAGGCTGTGCTCGCTATCGTGAAGGAAGATATCAATCGTACCTAATTCAGCGACCAGCTGAGGCAGCATGTCGCTCGTCCTCCCCAGTCTAAGGTCCCATCTTGATCTCAGCCAATCAGGAACGACCCATCCCGGTTCTCTTCCTTCGGGAAGATTTGTGAGGACCTTGCCGAGCAACTGCTCCGTGTCGGCATTCGGAAGGTCTATGGAGTAGAGCCTTCCCGCGGCGTTGTCATCGAGTGCCTGCAGAATGAAGGCGGACGAAAGCCCGCTGGCGACTCCGGTCTCCACTATGGTCTTCGGTTTGACGCTTCTGCATATCACGTAGAGGTCTGACGGTCTCACGAAGCCGCCCAGAGACCTCCCAGCAGAGGCCGTGGCGGCTCTGACATGTTCTTGGAACTGCTTGTTCGCCTGAAGCTCAGAATACATGTGATTGACGCTTTGAGAGTCCTGGCCGAGCAGCCGGCCGACGGCCAATCGGTGGAGTCCCTCTTTTCCCCCGCCGAAGAGACGAAGGGCCGCAACGGGGTCCCGGAAGAGATCCCATGCGACACTCAGAGCCGTCAACTCAGCGGCATGACAAGCGAGCCATTAAATTGTGTTTTGGCTGTCCAAATGCCACGGCGCAGCCAATCGTCGGACGGGTCATGAAGCCCTAACAATCCGATGGTTCAATTGCCTCGAGGATTGTTGCGATATGCACTTCGAAGATTCCGCTATAATCACCTGATAAGATTGGCCTTTAGGGCGCCACGGCTAGTTGTTCTAGCCTTCATTCTCATAATCACCTTGTGTCTTGCTAGCGCCAGTGCTATAGGCAAAGAGTCTTCGATTGCTTTCGCTGCATCGACTTGCCCTTCTACCATCAACGGGTCGACGCCACTTCCGCCTTCGAACCCGTGGGCCTTCGGC
>PLCG01000081.1 GCA_003135575.1 Nitrososphaerota archaeon | reverse complement strand
GTGTGAATCTTCAGGATCTCTATCCTCGCGTCCTTGTCCGGCGGTGGGATGCGGATTATCCTGTCGAACCTGCCCGGCCTGAGCAGGGCTTCGTCGATGATGTCGATCCTGTTGGTCGCGCCCAGCACGACCACTCCCTTGAGCTCCTCCAACCCGTCCATCTCCGTGAGGATCTGGCTCACCACCCGCTCGGTCACCTGGCCGTCGCTCTGGCCCGACGACCGTCTCGGGGCGATCGCGTCCATCTCGTCGAAGAAGATCACGCAGGGGGCCGCGGCGCGTGCCTTTCTGAATACCTCCCTCACCCCCTTCTCTGACTCGCCTACCCATTTTGAGATGAGCTCCGGACCCTTTATGCTGATGAAGTTCGCCTCACTCTCGTTGGCGACGGCCTTTGCAATCATGGTCTTGCCTGTCCCTGGCGGGCCGTGAAGGAGGATTCCCTTCGGCGCCTTGACGTCGCCCTTCGCGAAGAGCTTCCCATACTTGAGCGGCCACTCGACGGCCTCGGCCAGCTCTTCCTTCACCTCTGTCAGGCCCCCGATGTCCTCCCACTTTACATCAGGAGCTTGGACAAGCACCTCCCTCAAGGCGGAGGGCTGAACGTCGCGCAGGGCATCCTGGAAGTCCTGCATCTTCACCTTGATCTTGTTGAGCGTCTTTGCTGGGACCTTCGTCTCGTCCATGCTTATCTCGGGGATGACCCTCCTCACTGCGAGGATCGCCGCCTCCTTCGCGAGCGCCTGGAGGTCGGCCCCCACGAAGCCGTGGCTGACTCTCGCCATCTCATCCAGCTTCACGTCGGGCTCCATGGGCATCCCCCTCGTGTGAATCTGCAGGATCTCGAGCCGGCTCTTCTCGTCAGGTATCCCGATCTCTATCTCCCTGTCGAACCTCCCGGGGCGCCTGAGCGCCGGATCGAGGGCGTCGGGCCGATTGGTCGCGGCTATCACGACGACCTTGCCCCGCGACTCGAGCCCGTCCATCAGCGTGAGTAGCTGAGAGACGATCCTCTTCTCCAGCTCTCCTGAGACCTCCTCCCTCTTCGGGGCGATTGAGTCTATCTCGTCGATGAATATGATGCTCGGCGCGTTCTCCTGCGCCTGCTTGAAAATCCCCCTGAGCCTCTCTTCGCTCTCTCCGTAATATTTGCCCATAATCTCGGGGCCTGCGATGGAGTAGAAATTGGAGTTGGTCTCGTTCGCGACCGCCTTCGCAAGAAGAGTCTTGCCAGTGCCGGGCGGGCCGTAGAGGAGGACCCCTTTGGGCGCTTCTATCCCCACGCGCTCGAAGATCTCTGGATGTCTAAGAGGCAGCTCTATCATTTCGCGGATCTTCTGGATCTCCTTGGTGAGCCCTCCCAAATCCTCGTACGTGATGCGCGGGACTCCCGTGTTGAGGGGCTTGTGCATCGTCCCGAGCCTGAAGCTCGTCTCGAGGGTCACGACGACCGCACCGGAGGGCGAGGTCGAATCCACAACGAAGTCGATCTTCTTCCCCATTATGCTGAACGGGAGGGAGTCTCCCTTGGTCATCACTCGGTTCTCCAAGAGCTCGGGAAACGCCTCTTCCAGCCCCTCGACGCTCAGCTGCTCGGTCGGAGCGAGGACGACCTCCTGGGCCTCCTTGGCGTTCGCCAGCGCGATTGACACAGTGTCGTCGATGCCGACCCCTAGGTTGTTCCTCGTGTAGCCGTCGATGCGGATCAGGCCCCTGCCGTAGTCCTCTGGGTAGCCTGTCCAAACCACCGCGTGGCTCTTCTTGCCCTTGCCTGTCATCTCGATGACGTCCCCGGAGGATAATCCGAGGCTCTCCGTGATTTTGGGGTCTATCGCCGCGAACCCGCGTCCGACTAGCGTAGAGCTCGTCTCGGCCACACGGAGTCTCGAGCCTGCTTCCATAGGAAAATTTGGCAGGTCCGCAACATAAAAAGACTTGGGACATTGTCGGTCAAGGGGGATTCTGTTGGTGAAGAAAATGGCAGGCGGCAATCTCGCGTTCGTCATCCAGAAGCACAGGGCGACGTCGCTACACTATGACTTTCGCCTCGAGATAGGAGGGGTGATGCCATCTTGGTCGATTCCAAAGGGTCCCACCCTGGACAGCAGCGTCAGGCGGCTTGCGCTACCGACGTCGGACCATGAGATGGAGTATCGGACGTTCGAGGGCGTGATTCCCAAGGGCTCCTACGGGGCGGGGCCGGTGATGATTTGGGACAAGGGCACCTACAACCCGGAGATCGAGGTGAGAAAGGGCGTAAGGGAACTAATCGTCAACAAGAAGGAGGCGGAAAACGTCGCCGGCGAGAGCTTGAAAAAAGGGACCCTGAAATTCACTCTCTACGGGAAGAAGCTGAAGGGCTCCTTTGCGCTCGTCCGCACGGGCGGCTTTGCGGGGAGGGACTCTTGGTTGCTCATCAAGCACCGCGACGCCTTCTCCCGTGCGGGTTACGACGCTAACGATTATGATTTCTCCGCGGTCAGCAAGAAGTCTTTAGCCCAGATCTCCTCTCAGGCGGAGCTCTAGCTCTCGGCCCTGCCAAGGCCACGCTTGAGCCACGACTCGTCGTCTTATCTGAGTCCCAGGGCGTCCTTTAGATCTATTTCGTGGTCCTGCTCTTCCGCTATGATGTCTCGCAGGGCTTCTGACAGCGCGTATTCGCCGGCAGCCTCAGCCTGCCGTATCCTCTCTCGGTAATTCTTGATCGTTTCCTGCTCGCCTCTGAGGTCGATCTCGAGCATCCTCTTCGAGTCGGTCGAGTACTCAGCCGGTTTGCCCTTCACGGTGGGGTCGCCTCCGAGATAGTCAATCTGCCGCGCGACCTCGAGAGCATGAGCTAGCTCCTGCGAGGCGTGCAGCTTTAGCTGGTCTGCGATGTCGCTGTATTCTGCCCCTTTCAAGGCCGCGCTGAAGACTACGTATTGGATGATTGCCTTGTACTCCCTCGCCAGGTCTTCATTCAGGCCGCGGATTATTGCCGCCCTTGCCCCGGTTGTTGCTGACTCTGCGTCCGCCGCTTTCGAAGGCTTTGCCCTTGCCATGGCCGTATTCACTTCGTTTTCTTACTTAAGGGCTCCGCAACGTGGCTGAGGACTTGTTGGAGCGCGGTAGCATTACCGACAAGCGGGTCCTGCGTTCGCTACGCTGGGCCATTGTCTTCCTTTGACTGCTTTGGATGTGGGGCGAGACCGCGAGAGCGTCCTAGGCTCATCGCGCGAAGCAATGGTCGATTCTGGGGGAGGATGGCGAAGTACGTGTGCAGCGCGAGCAGGCCTGCGAAGAGCATCGCAGCCACGAGGTGACCCGTCCGAAGGAATCCGTCCATGAACGTGTGGTTGATTCGGTCGAGCAAGACGAAGACTGGAACGCCCTGGATTTGGATTGCCTCCCATTCGATGAGACCGGATATCAGGAGGAAGGCGCCTAGCGCAATCAAGGTCCAGTGGAACGCCTTGTGAAAGAAGTCGTACTTCCCTGCCGGGTGAGAAGGCTCTTCCTTCGAGAACCCCACGAAGCCGCGGACTCTCCTCAAGGCCTCACGCATCTCGGCTCGGGAGAACCTCGATATCCGCTCGTGGGCTTTGATGCGATAAGTGTCCCACCCCGAATGGACGAGCACCAGCAGGACGACAAAGAGCCCCAGGTAGATGTGGAAGGTCCGCCAGGAGATAACCTGGAACCCCCAGTAGAAGAGGCGCAACGGCGTCGGGACGGGCGGGCTGACGAGGAACTGGGCCAGGTAGACGGGCAGCCCGGTGATGAAGAGCGCAGCGCAGCCCAGGCCTATCGACCAGTGCATCGCCCTCTGCATGCGCGTGAACAAGACTTCGTCGGAGAGCTTGACTTGCGCGCGCATCGACCGCCATCGTCTTGCGAGGTGGACCAGTGCGAAGCTCGAGACCAAAGCCACGATACCCAGGACGAGTGTGGGGTCGGTGGTGTGGGTCAACGCGGAATCACATCTCCAGCGAGGCGACAGCGCTCAACGAGACTCGCCCATCCGTCTGGTCACGTAGCTCGAGTAACCCGCTTCTTTAATCGCGTCCATGATCTCGGAGATGCTGACTTTTGACTCGTCGTAGTCGACGAAGACCTTGTTGAGCATGATCGAGCTTCCGACACCCGCTACGCCGTCGACCTTCTTCAAGCGTTTCTCCATCCCGAACGCGCAAGTCGCGCAGTCAATGTTTCTGACCGAGAACACCGCCCTCTTGGTCATTTCGCCCAAGTGACATCACTCGAAGCCGGTCTTGAATCTGAAGAGCAGGAGCGAGTTGCTGAGGACCGTCACCGAGCTTATGGCCATCGCACCGGCTGCTAGGAATGGAAGGACGCCGTACACCTGGGCCCCGAAGACCGGGACAAGCGCTCCAGCGGCCACCGGAATCAGGACCACGTTGTAGGCGAAGGCCCAGAAGAGGTTCTGCTTGATCTTCGCAAGCGTCTTCCTGCTGAGTTTGATTGCGGTTGCGACGTTTCTCAGGTCGTCCTTGATGAGCACGATCCCGCCTGTCTCCTTTGCGATATCGGTCCCGCTGCCAATCGCTATCCCGACATCCGCCTTCGCCAGCGCCGGCGCATCGTTGATGCCGTCGCCAACCATTGCGACCACCCTCCCTTCCTTCTGCATTGACTCTATAGTCTCCTCCTTCTGCTGGGGAAGGACCTCCGCGAAGAACTTGTCTATGCCCAGCTTGTTTGCTATCGCCGCTGCCGTTCGGGAGTTGTCTCCCGTCAGCATGACAACCCTGATTCCCATTCCCTTGAGAGCCTCCACCGTCGCCTTCGCGGAAGGCTTGACCGTATCCGCTACCGCGACGAGCCCCTCGACCTTGCCGTCCCTGGCGACGATCATGGCTGTCTTTCCTTCCTCCTCTAGTCTCCTGAGTTCTGGCTCCAAGACCGAGAGGTCTCCGCCGTTCTCCGTGATGAGTCGTCTGTTCCCCAGAAGGACCGTCCTGCCGTCTACTCTTGCCTTCACGCCTTTCCCTGCTATCGCCTCAAAGCCTTGAGGCTCGGAGAGACTGATGGAGCGACTCTTGGCCTCGTTTACGATGGCTTCCCCGAGCGGGTGCTCAGAACCCTTCTCGACAGAGGCCGCCAGGCGAAGAAGCTCGTCCGAGCTGAGACCTGCCTCGGGAACGACGTCGGTGACAGAGGGTCTTCCAATGG
The DNA here is from genome assembly GCA_003135575.1 of Nitrososphaerota archaeon. Classification (GTDB taxonomy): domain Archaea; phylum Thermoproteota; class Nitrososphaeria; order Nitrososphaerales; family Gagatemarchaeaceae; genus Gagatemarchaeum. Next base: position 4,939 of record PLCG01000081.1, on the reverse strand, counting down.
TAAGGGTCCCTGTCTTGTCGAAGACCATGGTATCGATCTTGCCGGCGCGCTCGAGGTACTCGCCCCCTTTGATCAGCACGCCGTTTTGCGCGCCCTTGCTGGTCCCAACGAGGAGCGCCGCTGGAGTTGCGATTCCAAGGGCGCACGGACATGATATCACCACGACGGAGACAAAGACTAGCACGGAAAAATTGAGCCCAATGTGACCGAAGTAATACCAGGAGAGGGCGGCCACCGTGGCGGCCGCTATGACGACGGGAACGAAATATGCCGCGATCCTGTCGGCTAGCCGCTGGATTGGGGCCCTTCCCACCTGCGCCTCCTCGACGAGCTTGACAATCTGAGAGAGAGCCGTGTCTTGGCCGACCTTGTCTGCCTTCAGCTTCAAGAGTCCAGACTTGTTGATCGTCGCTCCTATCACCTCCTGTCCGACTGACTTCTCGGCGGGAATGCTCTCCCCTGTTATCATCGATTCGTCGATGACCGACCGACCCTCCACGATTATCGCGTCAACGGGTATCTTCTCGCCCGGCCTCACGACCAACATATCCCCCACCTGGACTTGCTCGATGGGAACGTCGACCTCTGCGCCGCTCTCATCAACCCTGTGAGCTACGGTCGGCTGAAGCTCTGCGAGCTTCCTGACTGCGGCGGAGGCCCTGCTCTTCGTCACATGCTCGAGAAACCGCCCCGCCAGTATCAGGGTGATTATGACGGCCGAGGTGTCGAAGTAGACTCCCGAGAAAGGAAAGAAGGTCGGGGCGAACGTGACCGCAGTGGAGTATGCCCACGCGGCAGACGTGCCTAGCGCGATGAGCGCGTCCATGTTCCCCATCCTGTTCTTGACGCTATCGTAGGTCCCTTTGTAGAAGCGCCACCCGACGACGAACTGGATGGGCGTCTCGAGGACGAAGAGAAGATAGTTGGAAGACTGCGCAGGCAGGAGAGGAAGATAGGTGAAAAGCAGTATTGGGACTGAGAGTATCGCCGAGACCAGGACCTCGACTTTGAGCTTCCGCATCTCCTTCTCGGGCGCCAGGAACTCGTGCATGCATGATTCGCTGCAGAAGTAGTAGGTGACGCCACGGACCTGGGCCTTCAGCTCCGCTTTGTTCTCGTCCACGAACATCCCGCACACCGGGTCCTTGGCCATGGTGGACCGAGCGAGTGGTCCGTCTTAAACCCCAGTCTTTGCGAAGCGAAGGGAAGGCTAGTTTTCATATAGGGGAAGGCCGCGACGCATTGTCGACAACGACATGATGAAGGACCCAATCTGCGGGATGATGGTCGACGAGAAGAAATCGAAGCTAAAGTCAGAACACGAGGGGCAGACGTTCTACTTCTGCTCTGCTGGCTGCAAGGCCGCATTCGACAAGGACCCGCACAAGTACGCACACCAGCACAGATAGGGGCGCCGCGGAAATCCGCCGGCTAAAGTCACTCGCGGAAATTGCATCGCTCTCCGCGCCGTTGACACACTCTTCCTCGCAGTTTCCTGCGACTTGGATTCTCAATCCCGGGAATCGTGTTTGCTGCTTAAGTAGAGCGGCGTCGATCGATAATTGAAACGAGATGACGACCAACCAAGGAAACGCGATGCCTGTAGCCCCGTTCGTCCTGTCGCTCATCTCAGCCATCCTAGTCCTCGGCGGTGGCGGGACCATGATGACTTTCTCTTCGGGAGTTCCATACTCGGGTGGGATGATGGGAGGCTTTACCGGGATGATGGGAGGGTATTATGGGATGATGGGCGGTTACTACGGCATGATGCAGGGTTATGGCCTTGGCAGCTGGTTCTACGCCCTGGCAGGGGTCGGCCTAATCTCTGGAATCATCATCCTTATCGGGGCGATAATGGTCTACACACAGCCAAGCAAGGCTTCTACTTGGGGGGCGCTTATCCTGATGTTCTCGATTCTGAGTCTCTTCGGGATGGGCGGATTCTTCCTAGGAGGCATTCTGGGTGTGGTCGGGGGCATCTTGGCCATTACTTGGAAGCAAGGGACTTCCAAGGTCTGACCTGAAGCCTCAAGTCAGACAGCCAGTCTAGCTCTTCTTTGCGATCTTAGCCAAGGAGGGGTCGTCGGCCTCACCCGTGCTGATGTCGACCGCCCTCTCCAACGGATAGACGAATATCTTCCCGTCGCCTATCGTCTTGGTGGACGCGCTCTTGGCTATCGTGTCGACGACCTTGTCCACGTCCCGCGTGGCCACCACGACGTTGATGATGATGCGATGGATGACGTCAGTGGTGAAAGTCCACTTTCCTTTGACATAGGAGGTCGTGACTAGCTTGTCCCTGCCCCTCCCCCTGGCCTCGATCATCGTCATCCCGCTCACTCCTATGGCCCTCAGCGCCCTGTCGACGTCGGGGACCTTCTCCTTCCTGACTACTGCCTCAATCTGCCTCAGGCCTGCTTCTGACATGTAAAGTCTCGGCGGGATTCACCGCAATTATATTTAAGTGTGATTAACACTTCCTTGACATTTAGATACTTTTGTGGCTGCACTTCAAACATATGTTTGGGCGTTGGGGGCGCAAAGAACCCCGAAAACAGCCACCAAAAATCTTATCGGGGTTGGCTCTTTTGGGGAGGGCGGCTCCTGATGGCATCTAGGCTGAACTACACGCTCGAGTATGTCATGACCATCTTGCTCGTCGCGTTCGTGATCGGCGTCTACGTGGTCACGTGGGACAGCGCGGCCGACTTCCTCTTCCAGTTCGTTGTTGCCCTCTTCTCGTCCTTGCTCGGGTCCTTCCTAATCCCGTTTGGGTTCTGGGGGGCGGACTTCGCCTTCGACGCCGAGCGCCGAAGGGAGGAGCACGTGTACGTCCCGTTCCTAGGGAGGGCCAGTGAGGCGAGCACAAAGGCGAACCCAGATGGGCGGGGAAGGAATTACACACCGCTGGAGTGGTGGAACCTGAACTGGTTCGTGATCACCATAGGCGTCGCGTTGCTGATGCTCGGGATCTTCGTGATGGGGTACGATGTAGGGAAGGGCAGGCTCTAGCCTGGGCCGATCATCTTCTCTTCGGCTTTGAGCGGCGAGCGACCTTCTTCGGAGAGGCTTTTTTCGCTTTCTTCTTCTTGGCGCCTCGCTTTTTGGACTTGGCGTGGCCGGCGCCCTTCTTCTCGTCAAGCCGATCCTCGATCTTTTCGGACTCTGTCTCCTCGGTCTCATCCTCTGTCTCTTCCTCGAGCTCGTCCACTTCCTCCTCTGCCTCCTCGACCGGTTTGACGTCCGGCTCGGCCGCTACTTCACGTTCTTGAACGACCGCGTCATCGGCTTGCTCGTCGCCGTCAGAGCTCATGTTGAACTCGCCAAATGCATAGAGAGCGTCACTATTCCCTTATTTTAGGTTGGCATCACGATGTCGGGCTGTAGCCTGCGTCTCGCGAGGAGCTTGTCCCTCAACCTGAAGCATGGCGTTTCAAGATTGTGAAATTACCAGATTCAATCTACGCCTGGCCTCAGGCCGTGATCCTCGAGCCTCTGAAGCAGGTTTCTATTCGGCCGGCAGGTATCCATATTAATCGGCTAACTCGCAGTTCGTGGTAGCGAGCGAAATTGGAGAAGAAGAGGTTGGTGATAGTCGGGGCGGTCGTACTCGTTGTCGTAGTTGTATTAGGGGCGGCCTTCTTTCTATTCTCATCGAATTCGAACCTCCCCACGAGCACGAACGTCTCCATCGACCCAGTCAAGAGCTCTTGCAAGAACACGAACCAATTCACTTGCACCATAGTCCTTAACGCGAAGCAGGGGAGTGTCAGCATATCTGATGTAAAGTCTGTCTCCATTAACGGCACGAGTACCCAGCCTACGGTGACGGCCACTGGTAATTCGGTTACCATAGTCGCGTCTTTTCCGACAACTACGGGCTGTGTATTCGGGTGTCCGCCCTCCGCTGCGAGCAATACCATCCCCCACGTGGGGAGCGTAGTCGTCAACCTCTCCGACGGAACGTCGGTATCGGCCGACGTTGGCTTCAGCGGCATAGTGTGAGAGGAGACCCTGGGCGGCTAGCCCGTGAAGAGTTCGACTATCCTTCGCAGGGCCAGCGGAGATGACGCAAGGTAATTACCCAGTCGTCACTTTTTGAACGTGAACGTGCTTCCTCTGATCCCGATTATCTTCAGGATTGATGGTGGATCCACCACGCTATATTGCCCGTCCGGTACCTGAGGGCTCCCTACGGTGAGGGTCACGCAGTCGCCTGGCCTCAAGAGTTGCGAGAAGGTTTCTTCGTCATCCATTGTGACCCTGACTCGCGTGTTGCGTCGTCTCCTTCTGTTGCAGATTGTAATGGTCCCTCCGTTAGGGATGGTGACCGGGTTCCCAGGAGGAGCGTGGGTCATCCCTCTGTCCGTCTTGGTGATAGTCACGTTAGGAGCGGTAACGGGGGGCATGCCGTCACTTTGGGCAGAGGCGAATATAAGCGTGAAATCCCGCAGCTCGAACGATAGCGTGAGTGGGCCGGAAGGGATTCGACCACTTTAGTGTTCAAATCGAGCTGTGAAAGGCTGATGAGGTCCCCCGTCGACCATGATGAAGTTGAACTTCTGGTCTTCCACGGTCTCGGCTTTAGATGCGGACGGGCCATAGAGATACCTTAGCTGCTTCCTGAGGTCTATCTCCCTTGCAGGTCTCTTCTGACTCATCGCGCAGCTCTGTTGAGAACTTGCCGGGACACCGATGACATGAAATCCTCACACGATTCTCAGACTTGGAAACGTCAGTCTTTCGGCACGACGAGAGGAGTCAACGGCAGGCTCAACGGCGCGCGCGGGCCCAGAGCCTTATCGTCCCGACGTTGAGCTCGTATTTCGTGACACTGTAACCGTATCCGTTGAGGATTGACTTTAGGAACTCGTACGAGCATTCCGTCGACTCGATCCGCCTTCCCGCCCCCACCACCACGATCTCGGCCGTGTCGCCG
>PLCG01000056.1 GCA_003135575.1 Nitrososphaerota archaeon | reverse complement strand
CCGCCACAGAATCTCGGCGTCGGCATGGTTGCTTTTCTCATTCAGGAGTCAATCATGATTAGAAACTAAATACTCCGGATTCTAACCGACATCATGGGACTGAAACTCGTAATTCAGGACGACAACGGAAAGGTGCTCGGGATGGTCGATGCGACTTCACGAGGAAAGGACAAGCCGTTTAGCTCTGGATCTGCAGGATATTACGTCAACGGCAAGATCGCTTTGCCTTCCGTCGTAGACGGCGAGAGCAGGACCCATCAAATCAGTTGCAGCATGGTCGAAATCGGGACGAAAGGTAGGTTTCAACCAGCGCAGAAGAAAGAGTGAGCCAGGAGAGCGACCCTTCAGTCACGAGGTCTCAGTTCCTTACGTCCCTGGCCTTGTGGGGCGGACACGCCCGCCGCCCTTGGCATCGTGGAATGGATAACGATAATAATGCTGGATAGGTCGCGATGACCTTCAGCTAGGCGCACGATGGCTCTCACCACCACAGACAGGTTACGGTTCGTCGAATTTCTCGGGCTCTTGTCGGGGCTATTTGTCGTATTCGTATCTGGCAGCGCGAGCGACTTGGTCTACTTCCCTTTTGGGATACCAAGCGGGCCGGTTTTCGTGCTGATGCTGATAATTTTCATAGCCTACGCGCTCTTCGTTTACGCGGAGATATTGTCCAGGGAAAAATCGAGCACCAAGTTCATGTTCGTGGCTGCTCTTTACTTCTCGGTCATTCTATCAATGTTGTTTAGTGGGACAGTCCTTATGGCGCTTTCAGCAGATGATATTGCTTCACCAATACTGGGTGCCCTTCTTTTCGCAGGTTTGGCGTTCCTTTACAATTTCATAATCCTGATTCCAATCAAGAAGATTATGCGGGACGAGCCGTTGAAAGTTGAGATTCAGGAGGCTCCGAAAGAGGGCGCTTCCGTGATTGGTTAGTGGGATTTGAAGCGCTTCCAAGTCCGACTCCGGTCCGCCTGAAACATGCTTTTCAATTACAAGAACGGACGCAACTCATGTCCGTGAAGTCGATCCGACCTTCATCTCCGAGAGGTGTCACTCTCCCAGCCTCCCTCTCTGTGTCTTGCCGTATCTCTCGACCCTGCGCAACGTCCGACTGATGTCTCCCGTCTGGCTCTTTCGTTGGACGTTTTGGCGTGGTCTAGGAGAGCCCCTAGTCGGCAGGCTTACGGTCGGCTCGGCTACCACATACGGCGACGAAGGTTCGCCTAGAGTCTCGAGATGTGCTGAGCAGACGGCCACCCGTCTTGGTTCTCCACCCGATCTCGGCCTGATTGTCACCATGTCGCGAGAGGTCTCGTTGGACTTGTCCTCTTCGGTGCAGAGGACACAATACCTCTCATTCACCCCGCCCTCGCTGTGAATCCGCCGTTGGGCCTTGGCATCGACTTCCTGTCTGGTTGACCCGCCAATCCGAGAAGACGANNAATGCGACACAACCCAACCGGAAAGTTACTTATCGGCTGAGTCGCTTTTTACTGGAACGGCGACGACCACGGGTGCGACCGCCGGCCCAGGCCTCTGACTTGCCCCTGAGTTCTCTCTGATTATCCCGTATGCCTTCTCGGCGTCAGAGTTCGGCAGGTCTCCCAAGGAAAGAGGCTCGGCGCCTGGCTTGAGGGTTAACTTGATCTTTGAGCGAAGCACGCCCTTCTCTAGGGTCACGTTCGAGATGTCCTTGTAGTTGAAATCGGTGTAGTCCTTCTTCAAGCCGAGCGCATGGGGGTGCCTCAGGATGATGCGCTCATTGGTTACTATCACGGAATCGACGTTGAGCTTGGGATGGTAAATCTTCTGTTTCAAGTAATGCTCTACTCTCTCGTTCGAGCCAAGTATCTTCTTCAGGTCGTCTGGAGGGCTTGCCATTGCTATCATGCCGTTATCGCGGACTTTGCCTATATGCAGGGAGGTGGATTCTACTAGAGGACGATTTTCCCAGCACTACTCGGTCGTTGCCATGGACCTTTCCAATCTCTCCTCGATCTCGCTCGCGGGGATGACGACCCGAGCGTTTTGCTTGTTCTTCGCTCTCCTCAGGTGCTCGTCTTTGGTTGGTGTTATCCAGACGATGAGGGAGCTCGTGGGAGACTCGCCCATCTCGTCCCCGTGGCTGTCGCGGAAGCTCCGCTTGTATACGTTCCCAGGGAAGGCCTTGTTCAAGTGCGTCTTGAGCTCCTCTAGCTCCTGGGCGGAGAATTCCTCACCATCCACTCTTCGGATGCTGATGGAGGCCGCTTGGGTACCTTCGGTGACCTTGAAGTCATAGAGTTTTCCGTCTAACAAGTCTTGCCAGAGATTCCGCATCTCGTGTTAAAGAGTATTCCTTCCTCCCTCTCAGAGGGGCAGGAAAGGACGACACGCCCTCTGCCGCATATCCGCTCCATTCGACGTGATAAACGATAGGCATGTCGCGAGATGGGACATCGCTATATCTGGTTAACACGATCAGTTCTTGGCTCAACCGAATAAATATGCGAGCGAAGTGGTCGTCGCGAACCGCATGACCAAAGGTGATAGGGCGGAGACTCCTGAGAAGCGGATTCTTGAGCTGAGGGATTGGGTGAAATCGAACTATCGCCACCTGCTCGCCGGTGCTATCGACGCCAACCCATCCGCTGACTTTAGTGCTTGCATGGAGGACCTTCTTGATCGCGTCAAGCGCGAGGCCATGAACCGATACGTCTTGTTGCCTGCCGTTGCCAAGGGCTATGCCGAGAGCTCTATCTCTCCTTTCTTCGAGAAGTTCGAGAAGGACCTGAAAGCCGAAGCTGCGGCGCAAGCGAAGAAGACAAAAGCAGAGCTGGGGGTCCTTTTGGCAAGGTCTCCCAGAGACACCGCCTCTAGGAAGGCCGCGATCGATTGCCTCAACATCCTTTCAAAGGACGGAGCGCTCGTGGAGCGCGCTCTCTGGGTACAGGCGTTGGTCAAGACGAGCAAGATTGACGAGGAAGCGGCCTCCGCAGCTATTCTGAGGTTAAGCAGAGAGGGCCTTGTCTTCGAGTCGAAGCCTGGGTATTACAAGCGCCTTCAAGGCTAGCGACGCAAGAGAAGCGCTTTCGGGTGGGCCTCTCTAGTCGGCACCATAATCGCGGTCTTGATGAGCGCGTCGATAATCTACCTGCTCTCCTTCAAAGTGAAGAGAACCTCGGATGACAGTCAGTTCGTCCGCTAACCGCTGCGATCCAGACCAAACCGAGGTGACATCCTCCCACGGCTAAAAGCCGTGGGCTTCCAGCCCTTGCGGGCCTGTAGTTCCTGCTTCACTGACAG
>PLCG01000059.1:3315-11389 GCA_003135575.1 Nitrososphaerota archaeon | reverse complement strand
CGCGTGGATCGAATGCACGATCGACGCGGAGTACGAGGCCGGCGACCACCTGATCGTCGTCGGCGCGGTCGTCGTGGGCCTGGAGCCTGCCGCCGAGGGTGAGCCGCTGGTGTTCTTCCGCGGCCGGTACGGCACGTTTAGTTAGTCAGTAGCGGTAGAAGCCCTCGCCCGACTTCCGGCCGAGCTTGCCCGCGTTCGCCATCCGCACGAGCCGCGCGGGCGGCGCCATGCGCGGCTCGGCGAGCTTCTCGTGCAGCGCCTCGGAGGCGTGCACGTGGATGTCGAGCCCGATCAGGTCGACGAGCGCGGCCGGGCCCATCGGCCAACCCGCTCCGTAGCGCAGCGCCGTGTCGAGATCTTCGACGGTGATCCCGGCCTCGTCGATGACGCGAATGCAGTCGTTCAGGAGCGGAATCAGGATCCGGTTGACGATGAAGCCGGGGGAGTCCTTCTTGCAGAGGACGGTCTCTTTGCCCATCTGCTTCGCCGCAGCCCTGACCGTCTCGACGGTGGAGTCGGACGTCCTCGCGCCGCGGATGATCTCGATGAGCGGCATGAGCTGAGGAGGGTTGAAGAAATGCATCCCCGCGACGTTCTCGGGGTTCTTCGTGGCGGAGCCGAGGAGTGTGATGCTGATTGAGGAGGTGTTGGAAGCCAAGACCGCCCCGGGGGGCAGATACTCAGCCACTCTGCGGTAGAGGCCCAGCTTCAACTTCGGGTCCTCGGTCGCGGCCTCTATGACGAGCTGGACGCCCTCGAGGGCGACCTCTAGGTCAGTGGTCGGATGGATCTTCGTCAATATGGCGTCCGCTTTCTGCTTATCGAGCGCCCCTTTGGAGACGAACCTCGCGAGGCTGTCCTTGATCATGGACATCCCGCGGTCGACGAACTCCTGTTTCACGTCGAGCAGCGCCACGTCGTAGCCCGCCGTCTGGGCGCACACCTGCGCAATCCCGTGGCCCATAAGCCCAGCCCCTAGGACGGCGACCTTCCTGATCTGCGAACCGCTCATGAGCGCAAGCCCCACGGAGGAGGTAATAATCGTTGGCGGGCTCGATCAAAGGGAGACAGGACTTTTTGGAGTGCGATTAATCGATGCAGGAACCAACGCATAAATGCGAACCGGACCAGCCCAGAGTTGCGCCGGGGTGGCAGAGCCTGGTTAACGCGCGGGCCTTGAGTCCCTTCAAAGAGAGCCCGTGACCTTCGGGTCTCGTGGGTTCAAATCCTACCCCCGGCGCCAACATCATGAATCTGCCACTGTCGGCGCTTCGAAAACAAGAAGGCGAAGGTGCCCCGATGTCCGCGTGGAAAACTGAACGGGAAAATTGTTTAGCCTAATTGGCCGACCACGCCACGACCCTTGTTCGTGAAGCCGAGATTGCACTCATCAACCACTTTCGTGCGTGTTTTCGGTGCGCTGGTTTATATTTGTCCATGTTGTTGTATTCTGACAGACTGACAGGACTTGAGCAGCAAGGGCAGTAAAACGGGAAGGCTATCTCCAGTCGACCGGAAGCTACTGAAGCTTCTACTCACACCTGATGGTCGGCGTTCCTCAGCCGAGTTATCGAAGAAGCTCGGGATTCCGGCCACGACCGTCCAGAGAAGGCGCAGGAGGCTTGAAGAAAGCTTCCTCACCCTCACGTATTCCCTCGACCTCGAGAAGTTCGGATGGCGGAAGGTCGACTTTCTCATCGCGACCGAGCGCGGCAAGACGACTGCAGTGGCCAACGAGCTCCTGAAGCGTGACGACGTGGTCTATGTCGGCAGAAGCATCGGGCAGCAGACCATCGACCTAAGGGTGGACACGATTGTAAAAGGCAACTCGCAGATTCTCGAACTCCAGGAGTTTCTCAAAGCAATGGAAGGAGTGCGCGAGGTCGTGTGGACGGAGATAGTGGAAGTCATAGGCAGAAAGTCCTCCATTCCGCCCGGCATAATCGACCAGCTCTAGTTCTCAGAGCGCAACGAAACCAACGCATTCCCGAAACTAGAAAGTTCAGAAGGCATCCTCGCCAAATCTTAAGAAGCCAATCAGAAAGACGGGAGCGAATGTCAAACACGCCTCCAGGTGCAGACGAGTTCATCGCTCTGATAGAGAGCATGGGAAGGCGCGTGTTCGTGACAGACGACCTCATCGACCTCAGGAAGCTCGACCAGCCAAACGAGATCTACGTCCTGCAGATGCTGAGCGCCTCGACTGCGGCCGGAGGGAGGGGAGGCGGCATGGGCGACAGGCGCGTAGTCAAGGTCTACCACTTCTCGTGCGGGAATGGAGGCTGCAAGAAGGTGAGCGAGACGGAGGACGCCGAGAAGATCGAGAGCCTCGACCTACCCTACCACGCGACCGCGTTTCCAATACTCCTGCCAGATGGGAAGGAGAAGCTCGTCTCTGGGGTGGCCGACAAGGATCTGGCGGCCTCCTACCGCACCGCCCTGGGCCAGTAGCGTTCTCACCTTAAATAACGTGCAAAGGTGGACCGAAATTCGCTTGAGAGTGCTTGTCACCGGCTCGGAAGGGTTCGTGGGCAGGCACGTCATGGGCTATCTGAGGAGCCACGGGTTCGAACCCGTGGGGGTCGACCTCGCCGGTCACCCTGACATCGTCGGGAGCGTCGTCGACAGGTCCTTCATCGACGGCAAGCTCGCCAAGACCGAGTTCGACGCCATCGTCCACCTGGCCGGCATCGCTGACATCAAGAAGACCATCGAGGACCCATATTCTTGCTACCAGGTCAACTGCTTCGGCACGCTCAACGTCCTCGAGCTGGCCGTCAAGAAGGGCGTCAAGCGGTTTCTCTATGCGTCCTCGGCCAACGTCTACGGGGCACCCAAAAAGAACCCCGTCACGGAGGAGCACGCGATGGACCCCCGGGTCCCATACGACTACTCGAAGGTGATCGGTGAGAACCTGGCGATGAGCTACTTCAAGACCAAGGGCGTGCCCGTGTCGATGACCCGGGCATGGCTGCTCTTCGGAGAGTTCGACCACCCGTCAAGGGCCGTCCCGTTCTTCATCCGGACGTGCCTGAAGAACGAGCCCGTCAAGCTCTTCAACTCAGGCAGGGACGTGACGGCGCCCTCGCACGCGGCGAACTTCGCGAAGCTGGTCGCAAGGATCCTGGAAAACGACGCAGCCGTGGGGCAGGCGTTCAACTACGGAGGGGCGGAGACGCTCTCGATATGCGAGCTCGCTGAGAGGGTGAAACGACTCACGAACTCGACTTCCGAACTCCAGATGATGCCCCCCAGGTCGCCGGCAGAGACCGAGCCTCAGGTGAGCTATCCCTCGACAGAGAAGATGAGGAGGCTTCTGGGCTACGAATATGAGCTGAACCTTGATGAGGGATTGACGCGCACGATAGACTGGATGAAGAAAGCGCCTAGCTCGTGAGAGTTAGCTCGATCTTGACGTCTTCTGGGATCCTGAGCTTCGTTATCTGCCTCATGGTCCTGTCGTCCGGCTCGATGTCAAGGATCCTCCGGTGAATCCTCAGCTGCCAGTGGTCGAAGGTGTGGGTGCCCTCGCCTGTCGGGGCCTTTCTCGTTGTGATCTTCAGCTTCTTCGTTGGGAGAGGCTGGGGGCCCTTGCTCTTCACCCCGGTCTTCTCGGTGATGTCCTTGATCTCGCGAGCAAGCAACTCGAGCTCCTCAAGATTGGAACTCGTCAGCTTGATCCTCGCGTACTGGGTCATTGCTTGTTCTTCGAATGCCGGACTCCGCTGGATATTTAGATGTTTGTCCGCGGAACGCAGGTGGAAGCTCCCGGAACCGCTCTATTTTGCGGGCTGGTAATAGAGAGCCACCACCCCTGACTTGAACGCCTGCGACTTCACCAGTTTCAAACTCACTCTGCTCTTGAAAAGCGGCGAGCCTGAGCCCAGTGCGACGGGCTGGAGCTTGAGCCGGTATTCGTCGACCAGGCCCAGCAGGCTCAACGTCTGCGCGAAGCGGGCGCCGCCGAACACCACCATATCTCCGCCCGGTTGCCGCTTCAAGCCTGTGACCTCCTTCACGATGTCGTCGTCGCTCTTGACCGAGACCAGCCTCGAGTTCTTCCATTCCACCTTTCCCAGAGACTTTGAGAAGACGACCTTGGGCGTGTCCTCGATCCAGTGGGCGAAGTCGACCAGCTCCTTGGGGCTCGCCGGGTTCGAGGCCATCGCGGGCCACGCCTGCTGGAAGCCCTGGTAAAGGACCCGACCCAGAAGCATAGTGTCGACCGTGGATTGGAACTCGGGAACTAGCTGCCTGCCGACCTCTTCGTCTCTGCTCTCCCAGTCCATCTCTCCCTTGGGCCCTCCAACAAATCCATCGAGAGAACAGACCATGAACAAGATTACTCTTCGCATGAGGGCTCGCGTTCTGCCCTAACTGCATTTATCGGTTCCCAACTCGACGACTATGCAAACGCTAGGTTTTCAGTCCTCGACGCGGCGGAAACGATATATTGGCATCGGGGTCGCGGGGCCTCGGAAGCATTGATCGACCTTTCCAAGAAGAAGCTCTTCCTGTTCGACCTCGACGGCGTCCTGACCGCCGGGAAGGAGAAGCCGATCAAGCTTGGCGGTACCAAAGTGATCAACAAGATCCGGTCTAAGAAGGGAAAGAGGTTCTTCGTCCTGACCAACGACTCGACCGACACGGTCGAGACCATCCTCGAGCGGTTGCAGAGGTTCGACATCCCGGTCAAGTATGAGGAGATACTAACAAGCGCAAAGCTAACGGCTCAATACGTCGCCAAGAGATACCCCAAGGGCACGTACTTCCTTGTAGGGGAGCGCGGCCTCGAGGAGGAGCTGAATCGAGAAGGCCTGCGGCGGACTAGGGGAACGAGAGCAGACGTCGTCGTAGTGGGCCTCGACAGATGGCTCACCTACAACAAGCTCGACAAGGCGTCCGAGGTTGCGAGGAACGGCGCGTCGATCATCGCGTGCCACTACGCGCGCCTCTACATGTTCAAGAACCGGGTCGCGATGGCCGTCGGGCCCATCGTGAAGGCCATCGAGTACGCCTCGGGGAAGAAGGCGGTGGCGATAGGGAAGCCGTCGCGCCTCATGTTCGAGCTCGCTCTCGAGAAGGCAGGCTGCAAGCCGGAGGACGCGGTGATGGTGGGCGACCAGGAAGAGACGGACATCCTCGGCGCGAAGAAGATGGGGATAACAAGCATCATGGTCAAGACTGGGGTCTACTCGAGGGGAGAGACGAAGACCAACGCCGACGCGGTCGTCGAAACCGTCGACGACGTCTCCGACGGCATCTGACCGCCACCGCTCTCGCCGTCTCTCTTGCCGCCCTTCAGCTCGCTCAGGAACACGAAGATGATGATGAGGCCGACGAACACGTAGTTGTATGGAGGGGGGATCACCATCGAGATCAAACCCAGGTACGGCACCGCGAGCACCACGACCCCCTTGACGCAGGCCGAGGGGATAGGGCTCCACGAGTCGGGGGAAGGGTTCGTAATTCTGTTGTCTCCCTGGGTGACAAGACCCTGACTGGTAATCCCGACCACCCTGTGGACGATCGTCTCGCCATCGCACTGGCCGAGCGAGTCGGGCCTCACGTAGATTATCACCTGGCCGACGCGTATGCTGCTGAAGGGGACTCCCTGCGCAACCACCAGGTCGCCGATCTCCAGCGCGGGTATCATGCTCCCGCTGACGACCACGTAGACGGGGGAGGAGCCGAGGGCGCTGCTCACCACGAGCTCTGCCCCGACCAGGATGACGACGACGATCAGGACGTAAGATATCGCCCTGCCAAGGTTTCTTGAAGTCTGCACGCGATTCCTGCGCCAGAGGACTAGGCAGGGGGTTAAGACTTTGGTCGTCGCGTCCATGAGCGAAATCTCCTTAAGCAATCGGGTTTTCCTGCTCGTCCAGACCATGCAGCACTCCACCGGAAAGATCATGAAATGCGCCATGTGCGGGAAGGAGGAGTCCACGCCAGGGACCTTCCCCATGGTGATCGGGGTGGGCAGGATCTGTCTGTCCTGCGGCATGGAGAAGGTCACGTGCGACGTCTGCGGGCAGGAGGTGAAGCGCCTCACGTCCTCTCGCTTCCAGGGGAAGAACCTCTGCCTGAGGGACCACATGAAGGAGGTCGAGAAGTACAAGCAACACATCGTGAAGACGTTCGATGAGGACAGTGAGAGCGTCGAGGAGATCCTCCACAGGTCCCTCACTGACGCGCCTCTGGGCTACACCTTGGTCACGGTCAAGAGGGCGAGGAACAGCATGCACGTGTGGGAGGCAGAGTATGAAAAGTCGGAGATACTGCAGTCCCGCTGCAGCTGAGTGAGGCATAGAGAACATGCCTGACGGCGAAGAGATGAGGCTGATTCAGAGGCTCGTCCAGGAGATAGAGCGGCTGAAACTAGGCCTGGACCCCGAAGTCCTGGCGGCCTGGTATCGCAAGGTGGAGATGGATGCAAAGGCGCGGGCGCCTGACCACCTCAAGGACAGCATCCAGGTGATCAGGGACCCCATTCTTACGATGAAGTTCGAGTTCAAGACCTCGAGGCGTGCAGTCGACAAGGTCGTCGAAGCGATCGATGCCAACCTACAGGCCATGCCCCTCGCGACGAGGCTCTACTTCCAAAAGCTCTCCGAGCTGATCCAGGCGCAAGCGATGGCCTGAACGCGATTAGCTCATTGACGCTCAAGGAGCATCACGTCCACCATGACTCTCATGCGCCGCGGAAATCGCACAACGAGCTAGCGTGTCCTTGTCTTGGGAAGGAAATAGACGGTCTGGAAGCCGTCTGATGTCTTTCCTATAGATCCCTCCTCGATCAATGCTTCCAGGGCTGCGGTCAACTCCGAATGGCTCGCTCGCGTAACGCTCAGCAGCTCAAGGAAAGTCGCTGGCCTTTCAGCCATCTCTCGAAAGATAGTCGCATGTATCGTACGTATCTCGAGCATTTTATCCGTGTTTTCGGTCAGACTGATATTTATTTGGTCTGTTTTGTTTGCAACTGAATGCAACTATTATATATGGCGGGAGCGCAATTCAAAGCGTGATTCCTGCTGATTCTGCTCGCAAACGGGACACGGAGTCGCTGAGTTTCAGGTTAGAGAAGCAGGACCTGAACGATTTGCGAGAATTGGCAAGATCTAGAAAGATAAGTTTGAACTCCCTTGTCGCCCAGGTCCTCGACAGATATCTAAGACTCTGGGTCTATGACCGCTCTTTCGGGTTCTTTTCAATCAGCAAGAAGACGATCCGACTTGCGTTCGCAAAATTATCGCCGGCGGAGATCAGTGAGATCGCGAATGAATCGGGTGCTACTATCCACAAAGAGATAATCATGTTCCTATACGGCGAAGTCACTGCGGCGTCGGTCATAAGCTACTTGGAGGTCTTCGGCTCCAGATTCGAGTCTTACAGGCATTTCCGCAGGGGCTCCAAACACATTGTGACGATTTTTCACGACGTGTCTCTCGAGTTCTCGCAGGTTTACTATTCCATCCTGAAGGCGATCCTTCTACTGGCAGAGTTCAAGATAATCGATAGCGAGGGAGATCTGAACGAAGATGGTTTTTCAATTAGTTTTGATGTCCGGCGTTGACCGAGCGGTAGTTTCTCGTCGCCAGCTTTGAGGTTTGAGTCGCATAGCCTGCATAGTCTACCGAAGAACGCAGTAACAGGGGCCTAGTGCTGCGCGAGGATCGCAAGCTCTTTCCCAATCTTCTCGAAGGCTCCGATCGCAAAGTCCAGGTCTTCCGGGGTCAGCGCTGCGTTCATGATGGTCCTAATCCTCGCCTTTCCTTTAGCGACCATCGGGAAGATGATTGGCAGTGCGAATACNNGCCTCGCCGACCATGATCGGCGTTATCGGGCTCTCGCTCTTCCCGATGTCGAACCCCAGATCGCTCATCGACTTTTTGAAGTGCCTCGTGTGCCTCCAGAGCGTCTGGACGCGGTCGGGCTCGTTCTCAAGGACATCGATCGCCGCGATGCACGCCGCTACGACTGCGGGCGGATGTGAGCCGCTGAGAAGCCAGGTCCTCGACTTGTTGTATGCGAAGTTGGTCAGGTCGCGGGAGCCCGAGATGTGCCCCCCGAC
>PLCG01000059.1:1564-3282 GCA_003135575.1 Nitrososphaerota archaeon | reverse complement strand
CATCGAGAAGACCCCGTCGGTGATTATCAGGATCCTGCGGTAGGCTGGCGTGTGCTTCTCCGCCTCGTTGAGGACCCTCTCGAGGTCAGCCGTATCCGCGTGCTTGTAGACCGCCCTCTCGGCGCGGGAGAGCCGGACGCCGTCGATTATGCTGCCGTGGTTGAGCTCGTCGCTGATGATAATGTCCTGCTCCGCGACCAGCTGCGGGATCAGGCCGCTGTTGGCAGCGTAGCCCGTCTGGTAGACGAGGGAGGCCTCCGCCCTCTTGAAGTGGGCGAGGCGCTCCTCGAGCTGGATGTGAAGGTCCATGTTTCCGGCGATTGCCCTCACGGAGCCGGAGCCCGCGCCGTGAGAGTTCACCGCGTCTGTCGCGGCCTTCTTCAGCGCCGGGTGGTTCGTCAGCCCAAGGTAGTTGTTGGAGCAGAGCATGAGCACCCTCTTCCCGTCGATGTTGCACCACGGGGTGCTCGGGCCTTGGAGGGTCCGAATCTTCCAGTCTAGGTCGCTCTTGACCAGCGCGCGGTATTCCTCACCTAGGAAGGACGTGGGATCCCTGGCCATGTCAGAATTCCGCTGGGTCTCCGGCGTCTGGCCTTATTTCCTTTTGGCTGTAAGGAAGTCGCCAGCTTCGCTAAAGGTCATACTTGAACAAGAGGCCGACAACAATCAACCCAATCCCGATGAGCAGGCCGACCATGGCGCCCGTAGGGAGACCATAGACAACTCCGAGCACTAATCCGACCAATGCCAATACCACGCCGAGACCTATAGTGAGCATGCTTGCGAATCCTAGATCTGCGATTTTCAGACTGGCTCCCCCCGTTGCTAGGGTCCACGGGTTCTTATCAGTTACCGCCCGCCAGTTACAGACGATTCCCCGTCCCTTTGGATTGACGGGGCGTTGCAAGAATCAGACTACCAGTGACTGTCCGAGAGTCGACAGAACTGGCCCTATCACGACGGCGGCTTGCCCTGCTTCGCGCGGGTCTTTAACGCCGTTATCATGTCCTTCGTCATGGAGGCGAGGTCGTACTTCGGCTTCCATCCCCAGTCCTTTCGGGCGCGGCTGTCGTCGACCGATTGGGGCCAGGAGTCCGCGATCTTCTGCCGAAAGTCGGGCACAAAGTCGCAGGTGAACCTCGGGATGTGCTTCTTGATCTCCTTCGCGAGCTCCCCCGCGGAGAAGCTCATACCCGAGAGGTTGTGCCCCATGTGGTATGTGACCTTCTTCGGGCTGGCGTCCATTATCATCAACGTGGCGCGTATCGCGTCGGGCATATACATCATAGGGAGGACGGTGTCGGCCCTCACGAAGCAAGTGTAGTGCCCCTTCTCAATCGCCTGGTAGAACATGTCCACGGCGTAGTCGGTGGTCCCTCCGTGCGGGCGCACCTTGTTGCTGATGATTCCGGGGTAGCGGATCGAGCGGACGTCCACGCCATAGCGCTCGTAATAGTAGTTGCAGAAGAGCTCGCCCGCGGCCTTGGTAATCCCGTACATCGTGCTGGGGATGAGGGGGACGTCCTGCGGCGTCTTCACCTTGGGGATGCCCGGGCCGAAGACCGCGATGGAGCTAGGCCAGTAGACGCGCTTGACCCCCATCTCCCTCGACAGCTCGAGGATGTTCTCAAGGCCCTTCATGTTGACGTCCCACGCCATCTGCGGGTTCTTCTCGCCTGCGGCGGAGAGTATGGCGGCGAGATGATACACGGTCGTCA
>PLCG01000059.1:0-1513 GCA_003135575.1 Nitrososphaerota archaeon | reverse complement strand
CACCAAAATCTTGCCCATGAACTCGGCGCGCTTTTTCGGCGTTCGCTACATAAGCGTTTGCAACGGGCGTGTTTCGAAGTTGGTCATCGCACCTCGAGCAGACGTCGATACTGCCATGGACGCTCCATGACCGCAGCGTCGGCGTCAGTCAATAAATAGCCCCCCGAAGAGAAAGCAAAGCCAATGTCTGAGCTCGACATCAGGAAGGCCGTCAAGGAGAGGTACTCGAAGGTCGCTACCTCGCAGGCGGACTGCTGCGGGGGAGGGGCTCGTGGCGATGACTCGAGTCTCGTCACGCTGGGCGGTGACGTCCCGGTCGAGGCATCCGAGGTGAACGCGGGATGCGGCTCACCTCTGCTGCTGGTGACCCCGAAGGAGGGCGACGTCGTGCTCGACCTTGGAAGTGGTGGCGGGATCGATGTCTTCAGGGCCTCTCAGATTGTCGGCGAGAAAGGGAGAGCGTTGGGGGTGGATGCGACGCCCGAGATGGTCTGGAGGGCAAGGGAGACCAAGTCGAAGTACGGCGACAGGTACGCGAACGTCGAGTTCAGGCTTGGGGAGATCGAGCGCCTGCCTATCGAATCGGGCGCTGTCGACTATGTGATATCGAACTGCGTGATCAATCTCTCGCCTGACAAGCCTGCGGTTTTCAGGGAGTCGTTTCGGGTCCTGAAGGCTGGAGGGGTGTTCGCCGTCGCGGACATCACGCTTCCGGAGGAGATCCCCGAGAGCGCGAGAAACGACATGGACTCGTGGTCGGCCTGCATCG
Source organism: Nitrososphaerota archaeon (assembly GCA_003135575.1). GTDB lineage: Archaea > Thermoproteota > Nitrososphaeria > Nitrososphaerales > Gagatemarchaeaceae > Gagatemarchaeum. Next base: position 744 of record PLCG01000059.1, on the reverse strand, counting down.
CGGGAGCGCTCGTGGACTCGGAATACCGAAAGCTCCTCGAGGACGCTGGGTTTCAAGAGGTACAAATCGAGCACGTTTCGGACTCCAACATAGGGAAGTATCCATTCAGCTACAACAGTTCCCACGTCAAAGCGAGGAAGCCATACTAGGCTTGCCCAAACGCCGAAAGACCGTCATCCGATTGGCGTCTTGCTGAGGGGATTTACTTTGGCTCTTCTACCTTCGCCTTGATGCCGACCTGCAGCCTGTTGATCCTTTCCACCAACTGTTGTATGCCGATCGGCTTTTGGATTACCTCGCGAACGTTTAGCCTGGTGAATAGCTTGTTGACCTCTTTCATGAGGTCGACGTAGCCGGTGAGAAAGATTACCTGGACGTCGGCGTCAACCTTCTTCAGCTCATAGACCATCTCGAATCCGTTCATCCTCGGCATCTTGATGTCGCTGATCACGAGGTCATACGCGCCTGGCTTGAAATTGGCCAGAGCCTTGATGGGGTCGTAGTAGACATCGACGGCGAAGCCCCTCATTTGCAGCCCCGCCTTGAGAGCATCGGCGACATCGTGTTCGTCGTCCACGATGAGCAGCCTTTCCATATGACTCAACCATGAGATTGTCCTGACGGAATATTATTGTCTTGGAAGATTCTTCTAAAGCGGACTCAGGGACCTCGCTTTCTCTTTCGTGACTCCCGCAGGGCGAATCGTCGGCAGATTCTTGCCCAGTGCCCCTATCCCAAGAAGTC
>PLCG01000023.1 GCA_003135575.1 Nitrososphaerota archaeon | reverse complement strand
AGACGTTCAAGGGCATCGTGAAGTCCGACGCCGGCATCGACTTCCCGCAAGACCCGAACGAGCAGCTGCGCTACGCCATCGAAGCGGTGTTCAAGAGCTGGAACGGTGAGCGGGCGCGCGTCTACCGCAAGATGGAGAAGATCGCCGACGATCTCGGCACCGCCGTCAACGTGCAGACCATGGTGTTCGGCAACAAGGGTGACGACTCGGGCACCGGGGTGGCGTTCACACGCAACCCCGCTACCGGCGAAGCGCTCGGCTACGGCGACTTCCTCGCCAACGCCCAGGGTGAAGACGTCGTTGCCGGCATCCGCACCACCGAGCCGCTCGACGCGATGGGCAACGAGTTCCCCGAATGTCACCAGCAGCTCCTGGCGCTGATGCACACGCTCGAGCAGCACTACCGCGACATGCAGGACATCGAGTTCACGGTCGAGCGCGGGAAGCTCTACCTCCTCCAGACCAGGGGCGCCAAGATGGGCCCGGAGGGCGCGGTGAAGGCCGCGGTCGACATGATGAAGGAGGGGCTGATCACGAAGGAGGAAGCGATCCTGCGCGTCGCACCAGAGCAGCTTGAGGCGCTGCTTCACCCGAGGGTGGACCCGCGCAACAAGGAGAGGCCGATCGCCACGGGAGTGCCGGCGGCCCCCGGGGCGTGCTCTGGGAAGGCGGTCTTCGACGCCGACACCGCCGTTGAGTGGTCGAAGAAGGGAGAGAAGGTCATCCTGGTGAGGGAAGAGACGAAACCAGAGGACGTCCACGGCTTCTTTGTGGCGCTGGGCGTCCTGACGAGCAGGGGAGGCAAGACCTCCCATGCAGCCGTCGTCGCGAGGGGCCTGGGCAAGCCCTGCGTGGTCGGTTGCGCTGCGATCACCATCTATCGGCAGTCGAGGATGTTCGCGGTCGACGGGCACGAAGTGAAGGAGGGGGATGTCATCACGATAGACGGGAGCACCGGGAAGGTCTTCCTCGGGCCTGTAAAGCTCATTCAGCCTAAGATCAAGGACGAGGTCTACGAGCTCCTGGCCTGGGCGGACGAGTTCCGGAGGCTCGGTGTCTGGGCGAACGCCGACACGCCCCAGGCCGCGGCGACGGCCAAGAAGATGGGCGCGGAAGGGATCGGCCTGGCCAGGACCGAGAGGATGTTCAACGCCCAGGAGCGGCTGCCCCTCGTCGTCTCCATGATAATGGCATCCAGCCTCGAAGAGAGGAAGTCCCTCCTCGACAAGCTCAGGCCCTTGCAGAAGGCCGACTTCAAGAGCATACTGAAGGAGATGAAGGGGTCGCCGGTGATCATAAGGCTCCTCGACCCTCCCCTCCATGAGTTCCTGCCGAGGCTCGAGGACCTTCAGATGGAGACGATCCGCCTCCGGAAAGAGGGCCACGAGAAGGACCTCACAAAGGTGAAGAGGATGATGGACAAGGCGAGGCAGCTCGGAGAGGCCAACCCGATGCTCGGGCACAGGGGCATCAGGCTCGGGATAACGAACCCAGAGATCTACGAGATGCAGATGACGGCGGTGATGGAGGCAGTCCTCGAGCTCACCAGGGAGGGCGTGCCGGCCAAGGCCAAGATAATGACGCCCCAGGTAGCCGCCTATCAAGAGGTGAAGATGGTAAAGGACCAGTTCGAGAAGGTAAAGAAGAGGATCGAGTCGGAGGCGGGCGTCGTCCTCGACGTGAGGTTCGGCACGATGATCGAGACGGTGAGGGCCGCCCTCGACGCCGACGAGATCGCGAAGTATGCCGAGTTCTTCTCCTTCGGGACGAACGACCTGAGCCAGGCAACCTTCAGCTTCAGCAGGGAGGACGCGGAGGCGAAGTTCCTACCGCACTACCTCGAGAACGGCGTGCTGGCCGAGAACCCTTTCGAGACCATCGACGAGAAGGGAGTAGGGAAACTGATCAAGATGGCGGTCGAGTCTGGGAGGAGCACCCGGCCCTCGCTGGAGGTCGGGATCTGCGGAGAGCACGGCGGAGANNTATCTTGGAAAAAAGCACGAACGCCACCTGAGTCGGGCTCACGCCGCCAGGAGGGCATCGTCCGTCCTAACGTGCCTCTCATTGTAGAGGGCGTAGGAGTAGTAGATGTTGAGCGCGCAGAAGGCCATCGCCTCGAGGAAGAGCAGGGCCCTCCTCTCGGGGTCGGCCGCAGCGATGATGCCCAGGTCTATCGAGACCGCATGAGGATAGACCGGCGCCAAGAACCTGATCAGGAAGACGTCGTTTGAGGCTATCGCGAGCGCAAGCAACGCGAAGGACGCCAACAGGAGGTTCTTCCTCTGCGGGCTCCACATCGCGACGTCGATCAACGCCAGGCCGAAAAGGTATAGCGCGTATTGCTCGTTCACCTGGGCCCTCGTCAGAAGGAAGGCGAGCGTGACGAGGATGAGCGACTGGACCACGCCGCGCTCAGTGTCGAAGCCGAACCACTTGTATGCGAGGATTGTCGCGATTCCGACGGCCGCTATCCAGACGTAGCCGGTCCAGGAAAGCGCGCTAAGAGCAGAATTCGAGATGGCGCCAAGATAATACAAGTAGTAGAGGGCGTCCCATAAGGATAGGGAGTGGGCCCCCTTTCCGAGCGTGCTCTGAAGAGTCTGCTCGAATATGGAGAGCGGCCATCCAGCGGCCCAAACGATGGCCAGACTCAAGGCCGCGGGCACGCCCACTGCGAAGATGAGGTTCCTCACCGTTTTAGGCCCTCGCGCGAGAGGGATGCTGTATATCAGGGGAATCGACTTTGCGAACGTCGCCATCCCTGCCCAGAGGCCCCTGTAACCTCCCGGAGGGACGCTGAGGGCGACGACGAGGAATAGCATTGGGATGGCGTCGAACATCCCCCAGATGCTCGAGAGGATGATGTTGAAGGGCGAAAAGAGCCAGACCTTCAGGACGAACGAAGCCTTCCCCGAGCCCCTCCGCTCGAGATAGCGGTAGAGAGAGTATGCGAGGAGGACATCGGCGATGATTATCGGCTGCTTGATCATCGAGTAATACAGCAGGGGGGTCGGTGAGCCAAGAAACGCGTAGACCTCGTAGATTCCCCCGAGCAGCAGAGGCCAGAACGGAAGGTATGCGATCGTCGGCTTTCCTCCCGCCCCTATGTCCGCCACGAAGCTCACCCCTGGCGCGAACGAGATGGTCCCGTAGGGGTTGGCTCCCCTGGCCACCCAGTAACCTGTCCTCACCCAAAGCTCAAAGTCGTAGGGATGGCCCGTCCAGAAGCTGAAGGCCTCTCGAAGGATCAGGCCGAGTAGAAGAAGTGCCCCTACCTTCTTCAAGACCATTCTGTTTTCTCTTCTTGCGAACCGATTGTCAGCCTACTTATCGCTTAGGGCTGTCTTCATTGGCATTCTTTGATCCTGAGGAAGAGGAGACGCGCGAACTCAATTCTGCCTCGGTCAAGAGCATCAGGATAAGGAGAATTGATTAATCTCTCACGATGGAGACGAGGTGAGTCGCTATGCTGGGAGGGAGTCTAGAAGTCGAGCCGCGCGAGACTGTCAAGATTGTGACCCTTGGCAGAAGAAGTAAGCTGCCTCACGTGGTCGAGGTGAGGTTCGTCGCCTCAGGAAGCGGCTTCTACGTCTTTGGTGCCACTGCGCGCAGCGATTGGGTGCTCAATTCTCTTTCAGGGGGCTCCGCTAAAGTTAGACTGGCCGAGCTCTCGTACCCATGCAAGGCGCGGAGAGCGAATCCGGAGGAGGCGGATTCGGCGTTCAGTCTCTTCAGGAGCAAGTACGGGGACGCGCTTGTCAGCAGGTGGTACAAGGAGTCAAGGGCATGCCTCTTCTTCGAGGTTGCTGACGCTCCGGTGCGTCGCGGCGCCGTCTCTGGCGAGTCGGATACCAAGATGGACTACGTCGGGTGGAAGTCGGCAGAGAGGGACTACTATGGTGATGTTGCAGCGGCCTTCGACTCGGCTTCTGAAGAGTATGACTTTACGATATCGCACAATTTCATCAACACCTGGATTCGGAGGCGGTTTCTTGAGATTCTCGGGAAGTACTTGAGGGAGACGGACGTCGCCCTTGAGATAGGCTGCGGCACCGGCACCGAAACCATCCAGGTCGCCAAGCAAGTCAGGAGCGTTGTGGCCTGCGACATATCTGAGAACATGGTCTCCCTNNCTCCCTCCTTAGGGCGAAGATTCGCGCGCGGAAGTCGACGAACATCCTACCTCTGAAGATTGGAGCTTCCGAAGTTTCACTCGCGGCACCCTATCTCGAAGGTGGAAGAGCCAACATCGCCTATTCGCTGAACGGCGCTCTCAATTGCGAACCAAGGCTCGACACCTTCGTCAAGGGTCTCGACGATCTGCTCTTCCCGGGTGGGTACTTCGTCTGCTCCGTCAGGAACACTTTATGCCTCTCTGAAGTTGTGATTCACGCGTTCCTCTTTCAGTTTGGCAAAGCGATGCCAAGGGTCAAGCAGCCCACGATGGTCTCTGTGGGTGGCCAAGACATACCTGCGACCTACTACTCCGCAAGCGCGTTCGCGAGCCGCTTCTCACCGTTGTTCGAGCTAAGGGAGATGGTTGCCCTTCCAGCGTTTCTGCCTCCCGCCTACTTGAGCAGCTATTACGTCAAGCTGCGGCCCGCCTTCTCGCCCATTGAGGCTCTCGAACGGTCCCTTGCAGGAAGGGCGCCGTTCAACAGGTTAGGAGATCAAACTCTCTATGTCTTTCAGAGAAAGGCTTGAGGCAAGGACCGTCGTCGTCTTTTCAGGGCAAACCAGGAAATGACCGCGACGGTTGCGACGAGTGCAATTCCGGCCAACGCAATCGTGGGGAAGCCCCACGAGGGTAAGATGCCTCCCTGGCCTTCGGAAGGCGCCAAAAGGTAGAATGACCAAAGCGTTCCGTTCCACCTGAAGTTGTAACCCTCGACATTGAGATAGACATAGGAAATTACGGGAGGCTGTGATTTGTCGCTCTGCAGCCCCAAGACTCGCAGCGTGTCCTTCAGATATGCGGATAGGCCGATCACCACTGTCTGATTGCCCAGAGAGGAGATCTGCGACGGATGATAAGTGACGAGGTTCGGGGGTGAAACCTCCCTGGCGACGCCGTCGACCGCTGACGGCTCAACCTGGGCAGAGCTGTTGCCATTCATCCAAAGAGACACCTGGGTGTAAACAAGCTTGCCTGGTGCATCAGGCACATATTGTGTCGCAACTATGCCAATCGCAGCTCGCGCGTTGCTATCGTTGAGGATCACTGGCGAGGACCAGTCAACCGAGAATGACACGGTCCAATTCCAGTCGGTTCGAAGACCTACGTACGCCGGAGTCGAGAAGTCCGTCGTGAAGTTGTCTACGTTGACTCCCGGAGACAGGAAGCCCGCTTTGACATAGTAGTAGTCTCCCCAGCTCGGCATCCGGAATTCCTGCGTGTGGGGTATCTCCACGAAGTTGCAACACTGAGGGCCTATCGCAAGATGTGGGGTTACGCCGCTTAGATGGGAAAGCGGTCCCACCTGATAGCCGATCTTGGCATACCCCCTCCCCGTGCTCCAGCCCACCGAAACGTTGGGCAAACCTGCCGAGAAGCCAGGGATGAAATTGGGGTCGTAGACCTGATTGCTGAAAGCCGAGTTGATGTTGGGGTCTGCGTTATACGCCCGGAATCCAGGCGGCGGCGCGACTGCCGCTCCAGGACTTGTCGACACGAACATCCCGGACGAAAGGAGTAGCGCCAGAGGTAGCAGGGCCGTCAGAAGTGGCATGAGGACGTCATCCTATGTAAGGCTCTGGAAGTCAGCGTGAATCGTGCCCCCGGTGAACGATGATCCTGAGAGCCCATACACGTAGACGCTTGCGAGAGACGCCCACGCTATCGGATAGTCGAGCAGCAAGACCGTATTCCCCAACATTATCGTCAGGTTGCCATTCGGCCTAGGTGCTAATTGAGGGTTGATGGCTGACGGCGGACCGAAACGCACAAACCGAAGAGTGAGGTTCTGCCCGCCGTTCCAGGAGGAAGAGGTAGAATTCCACAAGATGAGTCCGTACGTGTTCACCCAGTCCTGAGCGAAATACTCGACTCTGACAAGCCCGTCAGCCCTTTCCTGGACTATTATCGTGGGTATCGAGAGATTCTCCTTTGGAAATTCTGGAGCCAGAGCCAGCTGTGCCTCAGTCGTCTTCCCGCTTTCGGCTCTTAGTGTACTCCGAAAAGTGACGAGCCAGGATCCGTCATATGACGGAGAAAACTGCGACTCAGTGTCGTTAGAAATTGGCTGGTTGAAGAGTGTGTATTGGTAATCCAGCGATCTGGCCTTCCCCGGCACCAGCCCGTTGTTCGCGCTGCCGAGGTTGAGGAAGGGTAGCGCGATGAACGCAGACTCCAAGATCACGATGGCTAGGAGAACGGGCACTAGCCTTTCCGTCCATTTCAAAGATAACTAAAGGCGGGACCACCCAGTTATTTTAACTCGCGTTCTCGAATTCTAAACAAGATCTTGATTAGGAGTCATGCAGTTGAGAAGTCTGAGCCTGGATTTCGCACTCTGAACGGGGCAGATTGAATGTGGGTAGGACTTCCTGGGCCGCAACGATAAACCCTTAACTTTCCTTGCGCTCTTTCCCGCGAATCTGTTGCAACCCAGCGGCGAGTACCTCCGGCTCCGGACCATCGGCAGGAGATCGAGGACTCCCCACGACGTGATAGTCCGCTTCCTGACGACTGACGGCAAGATAGTCGTCTTTCCGCAGAACGCCGCTCGACAGGACTGGGTTGCGAACCTCGAAGAGAACCCGAACGCCGAGGTTTTCAGCGCTGACTTCACGGTGAAGGGGACGGCCAGGATCAGGGAGATATCAGGCCTGAAGGACCCGCTGCTTTCGGCCTTCACGAGGAAATACGGGGAGCGCGAGGTCAAGAAACGCTACTGGGGCCAGCACCGATACGTCGAGATCGAGATAACCTCGACCACGGGATCGCTCGACTATGCTCAGCTGGTCTACGCAGAGCTCGAGGCGGCCTTCGACGGCGTGGCGGAGAACTACGACCACCACATAATGGACAACGAGATGAACCTGTGGCTGAGAAACCGATCGGTGAGCTTGCTGAAGAGGACATTCAAGCCCGGCGAGACCGTCCTCGAGATCGGGTGCGGGACTGGGACGGAAACGCTTGCCCTCGCCCGGCACGGCGTGTCGGTCATAGCGTGCGACATCTCGTCGAAGATGCTCCAAGTACTTTCAAAGAAGGCGTCCGATGCGAATCTGGACGACAAGGTAACGACCCTTCATGCCCGACCATACGAGATAAGGGAGAAGCTCATGCTCCAAGGGATCGCAGAGATCGACGGAGCGTATTCCACCTACGGCGCGATAAATACAGACCCTTTCCTGCCGCAGCTCTTCAAGGACCTTGCCTCGATGATCAGGCCGAGAGGCGACTTTATCATCGGCGTCTGGAACAAGTACTGCCTCTCCGAGATTCTTGGATACGCCCTTCGCATGAGGCCGAACATGATCGTGGCTCGCATGAGAAACCCAGTGCCTGTGGGCAAGTCGCGCTTCTGCATCGCCTCAAACGCCTACAGCGTCGGGACTATGAGATCATTGATGGAAGGGCTCTTCAAGCTGAAGGAGGTGCGCGGGGTAGAGATCTTCCTGCCCCCGTCGAACCTCGTCAGGTATCTCCCGCCCAGGCCCTTGGAGGACGCCCTCAAGAGGCTGGACACGAGCATCGAAACGCATTACCCCTGGAACCGCCTGGGAGACCATTTCCTGGCCGTCTGCGAGCGCGTCTGATCGCCGTCTCGAGGCAAGGACTACCCGTACTACTTTCGCTTCTCGACACGATACTTGAGGAAGAGCTCCGGCTTGAGGAACCATGCCCGCGAAGTTGCGATGTCGATCTTGGACAGCCTTGGGAATCGCTTCAGCCTCCGGCCGACCCGGTTGTCGAGGATGCCCGAGCCCCTTATCTCCAACAAGGCAAGGCCAGGTCGGCTGTAGTCTTCGAGCGAATGGACGTAGGCCACGTGATTCCATCTTCCGACGATCACCTTCTGGTTCCGCGCGACACCGCCGTAGATGCCAAAACGAGAGTTCGGGACGGCAAAGACCACGTTGGAGCCGTCGCGGCACACGCGGACTAGCTCGCCGATTAGCGGCCTCAGGTCCTTGACATGATGAAGGACCCTGATTGCTATGGCNNATGGAAGCGTCCTGATGTCGGACCTCAGGAGGTCCGCTTTCTGTAGCCTGGCGCTTGCCCTATGCAGCGAGCTGCTCGAGTAATCGACCATCACCATATTTTCGAAGTGCGGCTCAAGGAAAGAGGTGACCCTTCCGAATCCGCCCCCAAGCTCGAGGCAATGCCCTCGACGCCCAAGCAGGCTCAGGATGAGCTCTTTCTCGACGCTGTCCTCTATGGACCTGTCAATCCACTCGGCCCTGTAATCGTAATTCTCGTAATCCGGGACATCTCGCCCTCTATCGAGGCTCTGATTCGTCATCCTTCACCTTCGCCGCGCTAGGGCAGACGCTCCGCGACTTCAGGCTTGAGGGCCCTTTTTCGCCTGCGAAGGAAAGCCGATCGGAGTGAGCTTGAGCGACCTAATCTCGGGGCCTGAATACCAGGCGTCCAAGACGTCGGTGCCGTATTTCTCTGCGAAGAGCTGCCTTACCTTCCTTTCGTCAAGGAACTCTTCACAAGTCACAGCCAAAAGGGAACGGCCGTCTCTTACCCTCGCACTCTTGCTCGTGAGAGCGTTTAGGAACCAATCGCTCTTGAGGCCGGCGCCCATCACCAGGTAGGCACCGTCCGAGAGGACGAACCTGATCTTCGCGATGTGAGGAAGGCTTGATTTTCTCCCCGTCGTGATGACCTTGACCATGCCTTCATCCTTCTCTTGCCCGTCGTTCTCTTTCTGGTCTGTGAGAGCCTCAGGTCCTGTACGGCCCCTCCCCGCGGTCTCCTCGACCAGCTCTTCGTAGATCGCGCCGAGGTTCCTGTACCTGACCGACTCGTAGATGTAGTGCCCCTCTCCTATCTTCGTCTTGAAGATCGAGGAACGCCGCGCGGCCTTTGCGAGCTTCCTGTTTAGCGCCCAAGATTTCAAGCGAAGGAAAGAGCCCAAGACATGGTAGAGCAGCGAGTTCAGGACGACGGAGCCTTCCTTCCGTGAAGCTTCGGTCTGGGATTCGTCAGCAGGTCCCGGGGTCGTCTCGCGTAGCCTCATGCCGTAGAAGACGGGGAAGTAGCCCTCCATCCAGGACGCCTTCCTGATCAGCCCGTGATACGCGCCGTTCCCACCAATCACCCTCGCAGTCAGCGCGTCCCGTGCAAAGATCGGCGGCTGTCTCCCGCTGAAGGCCTGGTTCGCCCACCTCTCGTCCATCACGCAGCTGAAGCAGAGCTCGGGAACGTCGCGATTGGCCAGGCGATGGATCCTCGCAAGGATCAAAGTCTTCAGCATGAATGCCCACATCCCGTTCGTCCTAGTCACGCAGAAGAAATCGATGTCTTCGTCCTCCCTCGCGGAGAGGTATGAGTTCGCTCCGCTCACCGACACCAGGACCGTCCCGTTCACAAACATCTTCCCGAACCTGCTAGCCTTGCCCAGGTTCGTCCTCGCACGTTCTCTCTTCTGCATCTCCTGCTCGACATCTTGGCGCGCCTCGCCCTGGGGAACTAGGGACCTTTCCAGGACGAACCCCGACTCTAGGAGGAACTTCGACCGCAGGTGGCTATCGGACTGGAACGCACCCTCAAGGACTCGCTCGCTTGCGTCGATGGCTGCGAGCCGGATCAGCTCGCGAAGGGAAATGGCAGCCCCGTTCTCGCGAGCAATCTGGCAGAAGGCCTCGATCTCCCTTGTCTGCTTCTCTGTAAGGGCGAGGCTCATGCTAGCCCTGCTCGTATCTCTTCCAGACTGCGTGGCCAGCGCTTGAGACCAGGGTGTCCCAGAGCGCGCCGGAGAGCGCGATCAGCTCGCCGACGGTCGCGACCGGTAGGACGAGGACGCGCCGCGGCCTGCTCGCGAGCATCCTGATGACAATCTCAGCGCTGTGCGTCGGACTGAAGAACATCATGGTCTCGACGGTTCGGGGCGCCTTGCCTAGTAGGCGCTTCACCTGGATGTGCCCGAAGAGAATCCTGCGCCTCTGCCTTATCAGATCGATCATCCTCCTGGGCACGTCGATCTGGACGACGGCGTCAGGCTGGTAGCCGACGCGGAACCCCATCTCGCGTATCCTTCCGGCGATGTAGGCTCCGTCATTGACGATGCCGTGAGGGAGCTCGGGGAGCAGGTCGGTCCTGATCGCCATCAACTCGTCGGTGCCGTGGTTGCTCTGTCTCCTCTGGTTGGGGTCAGAGGAGAGGAGGTTGTGTGAAGTCCACATGACGTCGAGGACGTCCGAGACCAGCCCTCCCGGCCTCTCGAAGATCGGCCTGCCGGAAATGAACCCCGTAGCCTCGTCTTCCTCTATGCTCTTCAGAAGAGCCGGGATGGACTTGGCGTTGATTAGCGCATCCGCGTTCACGTAGACGAGAAAGTCGCCTTCAGCCTCCCTGAAGACCTCGTTGAGCGCATCAGCCTTCCCAGTCCTTTTCGCGTGTTCGATGAGCTTCATCCTGCGGTCGCGTGCCGCCATCCTCCTTGCGGCACGAAGCGTCTCCTCAGAGACGTCGCTCGCCACAAGCACCACCTTCCTGAGGGCGAATCCAGCCGGCTCGGCGAAGACGGTCTCGAGCNNGTAGGAGGGTTGCCCGTGGCGCAAATCCCCACGGTGAAAGTGTAGAGCTTGCTCTTCGCGGCTTGGCCGCTTCCGGGAATCACCCGCGCTTCTTCGCTTTTCTGCATGGTGGAACTCTCTCTATTCAAGCTGCCAGCTTCGCCTGCCTGGTGGCCGGCAACCAGTCATAGGTTGCGTTTCCGTCTCATAAGGGTTTGCTCACTCATTTTTCTCCCGGCACTGCCCGGAGCGGGATTTTGGGAAAGAATGTTGAAAAATCGTTAATATTCACTTCGTCTCGGCTTCCTCCAGCCCCGGCTGCTTAGACATTCGCATCTGCCCGCTGGCGTGAGAAAAAATGAGACCAAGACTCAGGAGGTTCCTCCTCGGCGTGGGTGCAGGTGCTGTCGCGATCGGGATATCCTTCTTGGTCCGGGTGTATTTCGGTGGGGTCTTCCTCCCGGAGCTCGCTGTCGGTGCTCTTGTCACGCAGACCCCAGGCTCGATCGAGTCGGTGTTGGTGACTAACCTCCAATACATTGCGAAGTACTCCGCGCTAGCGGGTGCAGTAGCGGTCAACCTCCTCCTCTACGGCCTGATAGCGTATCTCCTCTCGGGAGTGAGCGGCAGGAAGGCGTACGGCGACCGTGTCTCGATATACGCCTTCTCGGCGTACGGCATCACCTTCGTTCTGACCGTGGTGGCACTTGCCTTCACCCAGGTCCTGAGTTCCCCGCAGCCCCTTCCCACGGTCATCCTGACCTTGCTTCCTCCGCAGCTCGCTTTCGGTCTGATCTTGGTCGCGGGCGAGCGGTTCGCCCCGGCGCAGACTGGTGTGATTTGCGAGCCCCTCAAGCCGATTGGACGCGAGTCCGAGGGCGGGAGGCGGAAGCGGAAGTTCGACAGGAAGAGGCGGCTCGTCATACAAGCAGGGATGGCCACGGCAGTCGCCGGTGTGCTGCTCTACTACGGGGTAGGCCTTTTGTTTCCAAAGGCAGGAATAAGCAGAGCGGACGCCGTCGCCGCGCTGCAGAGTCAAGAGGTCACGGCGACAAGCCAGTTCTATCGCGTCGACGTCAACATCTTCCCCCCGACCGTCAGCTCCGGCAGCTGGACCCTTCCAGTGTCAGGGCTGGTCTCGAACCCGACGACTCTGGACTACGGCAAGCTGATGGCCATGACCCCCGTAGAGCAGTATAACACGCTCGAGTGCGTCAGCAACGAGGTCGGGGGCGACCTGATCAGCACGGCCAAGTGGAAGGGAGTGAAGCTGAAGGATGTCCTCGCCCAGGCGCAGGTGAGCCCTGACGCGACATACGTCGTCTTCAAGGCCGCGGACGGCTACGACGTCGGCATACCGATGAAGAAGGCAATGCTGGACGGGACCATCCTTGCATATGAGATAAACGGCGCACCCCTCCCTGCCGAGCACGGGTTCCCCGTGCGTGTGATCGTCCCCGGTTACTACGGGATGATGAATTGCAAGTGGCTGACCAGCATCGAGCTCGTCAAGGAGACCTACCAAGGGTATTGGCAAGTGCGCGGATGGGCGAACGAGGCGAGCTACCAGACGGGCTCCGAGATCGTGACTCCAGGGACGGCGCAGGTGTCACAGCGCTTTGGAATCGGTGGAGCTCAGGCAGTTCCCCTCGGGTTGACGCCTATCGCGGGGATAGCGTTCGCCGGAGACAGAGGGGTTGAGAAGGTGGAGGTCAGCATGGACGGAGGCAACACCTGGAGCCTTGCCAGCTTCAAGGACCCCCTTTCCGACAACACCTGGGTATTGTGGACCGCGAACTGGAACCCACCAGCCACGGGGCATTATTCGATCGCCGTTCGCGCGACGGACAAGACCGGAGCCGTGCAGACCGCCTCGATGGCGACGCCGTTCCCCAACGGGGCGACGGGGTACCACGTCGTAGACGTGGGCGTCACGTCAGGCTGAGAGAATCACAGCGTTATCTTGAGCAGCACCGAGAGCCCGACGAACTCGAGGACCGACATCGTCGAGAGGAGGGGGAGCGCCTCCGCGCCGAAGAAGGGCGCCATGGTGGCGTACGAGTACGCGGTGAGGGCGCTGTTGGCGAGGAGCAATAGTGCGAAGAACATCAGCCCAATCGAGTGCGACGCGCGGCTCCTGATCGCTATCCTCGCGAAGATGTATAGAAGCACAAGAAGGAGCGCGGAGTTCAGCGCAGAGAAGACGATCGCCACCAACATCATAGGCTCCATCCCTCTGGTCTCTCGTTCGATTTCCCTATCCGAGTATTAAGGATATTTCACATTCTCCTTGCTCAGGGATAAATAGCGTCGCGCGGTTTTCGCAGCTTGTGCAGGACAACGAGGACCTGCGCCGCCTTCTGTGGTATCTCCTGGGAGCGACCAGGGGCGGCGAGATGAGGGCGCGGTTGATCCAGGCGCTCAGGGTCCAGCCGGGCAACATGAACCAGCTCGCGAAACGCCTCGGCGTCGAGTACAGGACGATCCAGCACCACATCGAGGTCCTGAAGAAGAATTCCCTCGTCAGCTCGGCCGGAGAGCACTACGGGCTGACTTACCTCCTGACTCCCTGGATGGTAGCTCACATAGACATCTTCGACGACCTTTGCAGGAAGCTCAGGTTCAAGCTCGACTGACGAGCTTTAAGGCCTCCAACAGGCACGCATGCCCGTTGGAACCGGCCCCAAGCGACGAGAGCGTGAAATACAGCCTGAGGCGCTATCTCTCAATGAAGTCGGCATTTTCACCCGAGTTCTCGCCCGACGACACGAAGCTCGCGTATCTCTCGGACCTTACCGGGGTCCCGCAGATATGGATGACGAGTCTCTCGGAAAGCCGCGTCCCCCAGCAGATGACCCTGGACGACGAGAGGGTTGGGTTCCTGAGCTTCGCCTCAAAGAGCGAGAGGATCGCCTTTGGGACCGACCGCGGCGGAAGCGAGAGGTTCCAGATACACCTCCTGGAGGACGGGGGCGACTCCGTGACCAGGCTCACCGACGATCCCAAGGTGATCCATAACTGGGGCGACTGGTCTCCCGATGAGACCGCAATCGCCTTCTCCTCCAACGCGAGGGACCAGGCGTTCTTCGACATCTACGTGCAAGACCTGAGCGACAGGTCAGTCGATATGGTCCACCGCTACGACGGGAACGCGTATCCGGTATCTTGGAGCCCGGACGGGTCCAAGCTCCTTTTCGAGGTCACGCACACCCCCTTCAACCACGACCTCTTCTTGCTCGACCTCGCCGACAAGAACGCCGAGCTACTTACGCAACACAGCGGCGACGCCGCGTTCTACTCGCCTACGTTCGACGCGGCAGGCAAGACCATCTATTGCGCCACGGACAAGGACAGGGAGTTCGCAGCGATAGCCAGGATCGACTTGGCTTCCCACGAGCTCGAGTACGTCTATGCCGAGGACTGGGACGTCGAGGGGCTCTCGGCGACGGAGGACAGACGCACCTTAGCCTTCACGGTGAACGACGGAGGCGCGTCCCGCCTGATGGTGTGGGACCTTGCCAAGGAGGCTCCCGAGGACTTGACGACGCCGAAGGGCCTGGTCGGGGGCCTCGACTGGTCCAACGACGGGAGGAAACTTGCCTTCTCGCTCTCCTCCTCGTCGACAAACTCCGACATCTGGCTCTACGAGTTCGAACGGCAAGGGTCTCCGCGGGGCAACCTCTCCAGGCTCACTAGCTCGTCGACGTGTGGCATCCCCGAGGCGAGCTTCGTAGAGCCCGAGCTCGTCAAGACGCGCTCCTTCGACGAACTCGAGGTCCCGTCGTATCTCTATCTTCCGAAGGCAGCCACGCCTCCATTCCCGCTTGTCGTCTATCTCCACGGAGGGCCGGAGTCCCAGTTCAGGCCAGGCTTCAGCCCGCTGATCCAGTTCTTCCTGAAGCTCGGGTTCGGGGTCCTGGCTACCAACTTCCGAGGGAGCACGGGGTACGGCAGGCGTTTCACGCACCTGGACGACGTCAGGGGCAGGATGGACACGGTCAAGGACGCTGAGTTTGCGCTTCGGCACGTCCTGGATAGATACCCGGTAGACAAGAGGAACGTCGCCGCTTGGGGCGGGAGCTACGGCGGCTTCATGGTCCTGGGGTGCCTTTACTCCAATCCGGGCCTCTGGGCGGCTGGAGTCGACATCGTAGGCATCTCCAACTTCGTCACGTTCCTCAAGAACACAGGCCCATGGAGGCGAAACCTGCGGATAGCGGAATACGGCGACCCCGAGAAGGACAAGGAATTCTTGGAGAGCATCTCCCCCGACAAGAACGCGCACCTCATCAAGTCGCCGCTCTTCATCATCCACGGGACCAACGACCCGCGGGTCCCGCTGGGGGAGGCCGAGCAGATTGCCGAGACGCTCAAGAAGCTGGGAAGGGAGGCCCATCTCATGAAGTTCGACGACGAGGGCCACGGGCTCGTCAAGCTGAAGAACCGTATCGCCGGCTACTCAGCAGCAGTCGAGTTCCTGATGAGGCACGTCTCGACTTCGCGGCAAGGCGCCGCTAGCCCTTGAGCAGGTTCGAGAGCCGCTCCGACAGCGCCTTCAGCTGCTCTCGGTATTCCTTCAACTTGGCCGGGTCAGTCCTCACAAGCTCCTCCATGTAGGAGACTAAACCGCTGACCTCGTCGAACATCTCGTCGATGGAGCGCTCCCTCTTGCCGAACGCGTGCCCGAAGGAGCCCTCAAGCTCATCGCTCGCCTTTTCTGTCAGCTCGTACCTGCCGTCCTCCTTCTTTCTTACCATGCCGTCGTTGGTGAGCTGCTCCAGCACGGGATAGACCGAGCCGGGAGAAGGCCTCCACCATCCTTGGGTCATCCTTTCGATCTCGTCCATAAGCTCCACCCCGTTCTTGGGGGACGACGCAAGCATCGTGACGATCGCCATTCGGAGCCCGCGCTTCCTGTGCATCATCCAACGGAAAGGCCACATCTACCCTGGTCGTCATAGGCCTGCTATTAAGGGAATCGGATATCCGATATCGGTATTTCGATAGATTAATTAAGCCGCCGCTCCATGCCTATGATGGCGAAAACAGACGATGAGCGACAACCACAAACAAACAACAACGACGCCGAGGCAAGGCCCGACTACCTCTCACGCAAGACGGGGGATGGTCGGTTTCGTCATCGGCGCACTGGTCGTAGTCGCGCTCTTGGCGGTCTTCGCGGGCTCCTTCTTCTTCTACGGCCCCATGACAGGGATGTATGGATACTATCCCCACTCGTTCTTCTTCTTCCCGTTCGGCTTCCTGATCTTCTTCTTCGTCATCTTCTTCGTGGCCCGAGGTCTCTTCTGGGGCTGGGGCTGGGGTTGGCGCGGGGGCTACTCGCGCGGCTATTGGCACAACAGAGGATACTACGGAGACGCGACCGAGATCCTGAAGCAAAGATACGCAAAGGGAGAGATCACCAAAGACCAGTTCGACCAGATGATGAGGGACCTTCAGGCCCACGAGACCTAAGTCCCTCCTTCTTTCTTTTTCTCGCTCTCTGACTCACTCCTATTCGAAACGGGAAAGCTGCCCATTCTTCAGATTCGTTTCCTCATCGCCAGGATAGCGAGCAAGGCTCCCAAGGCCATGAGCACCAAGCCGCCAGAGATCCCGTAGAGCGAGGTCAATGACACATATTGAAGGTCCAGGTTAGCATGGACCTTGAAGTCTGCGGTGTTGGGGTATTGGTCGTTGACGAACACCAAGACCAGGTCTCTGTTCGAGGCGACCTTGAATGAGAACTCGCCTTGAGTGGTTTGCGATTTTACCACGCTCGAGTCCAAGTGCACTATTGGGAGGCCGGGGTTTCCTCTAGGGTCTGCGAGCCATTGCGAGAAGCTGGCGTTGTCAAGGAGAGCGAATTCCACGCAGCATCCGGTGCTTCCCACATATCCGCTGACCGCAGTGCCGAATTTCCCGTCGACGCTTACAGTTGCCGCGTAGGTCTGATCGGCCTCGCCTCCCAGGATGATCCCGCCCATCGTGAACAAGTTGGTCTGTCCGTAGAGGTTTCCATAGGAAAAGACAGTGACTGCGAGACCACCTGCCACGAGCAGAAGGGCGACTGCGAAAGGCCTGCGCTTCAACTGTGGGCCCGTCTCTACCTCCCAACGCTTATGCGTTTCAAGCTAAGACAACTCCGCGCCGACAACACTCAGCTCTTTTCATGCCCTGACTCATATCATCGCGGCCAACCCTTAACTAGGCTTGGAGGCCTCTTCGCTTTGATCAGGATTTGACACTCGGAAGGGCGTCGAGGTCTTCGTCTCGAGCGAGGGTCTTGCTTTCCTTGGGCGTGTTTCTAGGCGTAGTCTGTCTGGTGACCTCAAGCGTTGCGGCTGCCCAAGGGCCGAACCTGTTGTGGCGGGCCACAATCCAAGTAGGAACGACCCCGATCGGGATTGCGGTCGATTCAACGACGAACACCGTCTACGTCGCAAACTCTGTCACAGGCACGGTCTCGGTACTCTCGGCCCTCTCTAACAAGNNCAGGCCCCTACGCGGTCGCCGTGAACCCGCTCAGCCAGACCGTCTACGTCGCAAACTTCGTCTCGAACGACGTCTATGTGATCTCCGAGAAGACCGCGAGCGTGACTACCAAGATAAAGGTGGGCGTCAACCCCGACGCCATCGCAGTAGACCCCTCCACAGACACGGTCTATGTGGCTAATCAGGCGGACGCCACCATCTCAGTGATATCGGGCTCGACAAACGCCGTGACAGCGACCATCGGCGTGGGGAACCAGCCGGACAGCGTCGCCGTGAACGCGCTGACCAACACCGTCTATGTGACCAACTCATACTCAAGCAGCGTGTCGGTGATCTCAGGCTCCACAAACAAGGTGACGGATACGATCAAGGTCGGCGTCCAGCCGGACGGGGTGGCCGTGAACCCCGCGACGAACCTGCTCTACGTGATCGACGCCGCGACTTGGAACGCCTCAGTGGTCTCCGCCTCGTCCAAATCCGTGGTAGCCACCATCAAGATAGGGAGCAACCAGACCGGAGTGGCTGTGGACTCTGACTCCAACACCGTTTATGTCAGCGACGCGGCCAACCAGGTCGCGATAGTCTCGGGGGCGACCAACGCCGTTGAGTCCTCTGTGAACGAGGGATACCAGCCANNACGTGGGATACCAGCCATACGCGGTGGCCGTGGACACCGCGACGCACTCTGTCTACGTGACCAACTACGGAGAGAACGACGTCTCGGTTCTCGAGGGCCCGCCGTCATCGACAGCGATTTCATGTCCTGCTGCGTCGGCGACCGTGGGATTGCCTCTAACCTGTGGCGCGACAGTCTCAGGAACGTCGCCGTCTGGTAGCGTCGTCTGGTCGGCCTCCGGAGGGGGCACCTTCTCGCCCGCGTCTTGCACCCTGTCTTCAGGGAGTTGCAGCGTGACCTTCACCCCGTCCTCACCAGGAAGCCAGAACGTGACGGGATTCTATTCGAGCGACGCGAACAACGGGGCGAGCTTCGCCGTTGCTGCCTTGACCGTTACTGGGGGCGCCGCGACGCAATTCCCACTCCTCCCGGCCGTCTCAGTCGCCATCGGCGTGATGGGATTGGCGATACTTTACGCCGGGATGAGAAGCCGAAGAAAGCGCGCCTGAGAATCCTGCGAATGGTGCGGGGGGTGGGATTCGAACCCACGA
>PLCG01000107.1 GCA_003135575.1 Nitrososphaerota archaeon | reverse complement strand
CATCCACCCATATTACCGCGCTCAGGACAAGCTCACGAAGATAATCGTGGAAGACCCGGACCATGGGGCGGTCTTCAATCCCTATGACACGCCGACGGAATGGTGGGACGAATACCAGGCGAGGACGAACGACCAAGGTCAGGAAGCGTGGGACAAGACGATAGCAAGGATCGCAAAGCTCGAGGAGAGCGCAGCGGACAAAGGCAAGGAGGAAAAGGAGGCAGCCGAGGAGGCCATCAAACGCGGCTCCACCAGGGAGATAGGAGAGAAGTACAGGGCCGCCGGCGGCAAGATGAACCAGCACGACATAGAGAAGATAGTGCATCTTGTCAAGGCAGAGCAGATGGCGAAGCTCAAAACTCTGGATTCAGACGCGCAGGAATAGCCTCGTCGCGATGATGATGTCGCGCCCTTCGGGACTTATGTTAGTATACAATACTAGAGAAAGGAAGAAAAACTGCCCAAAAGAGCAGTAGGAAACCTTATATCTTTTACCTCTTCTGGTTAAGGATTATGATTGGAAAGTTTTTGTCAGACTACTTTTTCTTGGCGACGGGCCTAGTGATGCTTTGCTTGGTCATAGTGGGGTTCCTAGAAGAGTTCGGTCTCCATGCCTAACATAGCCGGCCAGTACGTCCGTCATTCCGTCGAGAAGGACATCCAGGAGTTCGAAGGCTGGCCGGTCCTCCTCGAGAGATATGAACGGATGAAGGTGGCTGAGGAATGGGATGTCAGCCAGGTCTACTCGGGAACCTTCCTTACGGGCGGCAGGATCAACGAAGTCCTCTTCCTGAAGCCTGAGATGTTCGGCCAGAAGACCGAGATAATCACGCTTTCGGATGGACGCCAGATTGCCAGGGAGGTCCTGGAGGTCAACAAGATGCCCCTCGAGAAACACTACCGCAAGCTGTCCCATTATATCGAAAGGCTTACTGAATCTGAGCTTCCGCGGAACCAGAGGCGGCGCCTGTTCCCTTCCGAACCCGACAAAGAGGGGTTCTACGAACGAAAGCGGTTCGTCACCGAAAAAGTCTGGGAGGTGNNAAGCCGTTCGACATCCCTCTTGACGAGGTTCCCGCTAAGTTTTCCTTACTACATCAGGATTTCAACGCATACAGAAAGGAACGGGATTCGGTTGACTCTTCGGGCTGGTTGTTCCCCTCACATACGAAGCGGACCCATATGACCGACTCTTACATCTGGGCGGTCTTCAAGAAGTATGGAATCTATCCGCACTATCTTCGCGGGCAGAGGGCGAGCTGCCTCATCTCCTGGAACGGCCTCTCGATGGAGCAGATGATGGAGTGGATGAGCTGGGAAGAACTGAAGACTGCGATGCACTACGGGAAGATGGGCAAGTCCAAGCTTCTCAGCGTCTTCAGGAGGTTCGACTGAATGTCCAAGGCGCGATATCTCGTCTCCCTCATCGGGGCATCCCTATGGATATTCCTTGGCTGGGACGCTTCTATCTGGTACCTCGACGGCTTTCAGCCCGCATGGTTCCCCATCCCGCTTCTCTTCTATCTCTGCGCCGGCCTGTTTCTCGTGGTCTACGGGGCCAAGTCCAACGATTGAGCCCGCGAGAGCATGATGTCCTGAGCCTCGAAAGCGTCTACGAACCATTTCTCGAACAGGCGTTCGTCTTCAGGGGTCATCGGTATGACTTTCTTGACGCTCTCCTTCCATCTCTTGTTCCTTGCGGAGATTTGCTCTCTGTGCGCCTCCCGGTATTTTCTCTTCTGTTCGACAACAGCGTCGTGATTCTTCACCCTCCATCTCCTTGAGGCTTCCCGTTGCGCTATCTGTCCCATCACATCGACACCAGCTTGAGGCGGAAGGCAAAGGCGGCAAGTATCACGATAAGACAGCCAAGCGAAACCAGCCCTTCCTTCGTTCTGTCAGTCAAATCACGATGACCTCGAAGACATGGACGTAATCGTTCGAGTAGACCAGCGCCGCCCCGTTAAGGTTCTGACCGGTGAACTGGTTCCAAGCGTAATTCTCGGCGGCTGAATATCCTTCGCCCTGAAGGTCGGTCACTATCAGATAGGTCGCGCTCCGGTATATTGCATCGTAACTCGCCGTGACAGGGCTCTCAGAATCGAACGGCTTGTAGACTACATCGTGCCCGGGGTAGGTCGCGTTCATGGAGCTGAATAACTGCTCGTTGACGGCTATCGATAGAGAGCCGGTCGGGGTATTCGCCCCGATCCATTGCATCGCAACTTGGACGGCTTGAGGATAAGGATAGTTCTCAGCCTGGTTCCCTCCGAGACTGGCGACCATAGAGCCGATGAGGAGGAAGCCCATTATCACGAACCCATAGCGCATCTTGTGCTTCATGCTTTCGTCATGACCTCTTCGCACTTGCCGCAGAGACCGAACTTGTTGGTGGGATTGTTGCCCTCGCACCTCAAGCAGACGTCGATGCTCTGACATTCGCAATCCGGCGGGTTCAGTCCGCAAGCGGTGCAATTCCCGTTGACCGTCAGCCTGTTGCAGAGGCATCTGCTCATCCGTCTAACCTCATCTTGATGTCCCTGTATTGCTCAAGTAACTTAGCCCCTTCCTCTGTGAGGACGTAGACGAACTTCACCCTGTCATCGCGCAGGAAGCTCGCCTCTGCTCTCGCAAATCCTTTCCTGATGAGCAGCTTGAGCCCGGCTCTTGCTTCATTGTATGCCACCCCGCTCTTTCGCATCAGTATCGTTATGGTCACTCCGGACTCTTTTAGTATCTGCATGATGTCGCATATGATTTCCGTGCGCGACCTCCTTTTGACCGTCATCAGCTCCCATCCTCCTCCGTGTCCTTTTCGCAATCAACGCAGAGCCGCTCGAGGTTCAAGGTCTCCGGCTTCCCGCACCTGGTGCAAAGTCCGGTCGGCTTCATGAGGATATCCCCTTGACGCAACGTCGGCATACATAGTTATTCCCTCTCAGGGCGAAGGAATCCCTCTGGGAATCGTATATCCGAGGGTCGCCGCCTGAGAAGATGAGGATGTGATGGATGCCGCAATGGAAGTTCATCGGTGCGTCACCAGGACTTTCGTGAACCAAGCGAGGAAGAGACATCCGACCACAAAGGGGCAGAAGACGTAGAAAAGCGAATTGATGCTCTCCAGAGTCGTCGCGAACGGGGCGGAGGCAATCAGAGGAGACC
>PLCG01000073.1 GCA_003135575.1 Nitrososphaerota archaeon | reverse complement strand
GGCTCATCGAGCTCTGCGGCGATTAGCCGTCACACTCCATGCGCGCGAAAAACTGGTAATGTCAGATTGTTTCTGGAATCGTAGGTTGAACCGTCCTCTCAGACGACACCTTCTCGTTCAGGAAGCTTGATTTTCACGAAGCCGTTGGAACTCTCAACGACTAGCTTCTTCTTCGATACCAGCTCGTAGGCAGCAGAGAGATAACTTTTTAGAAAGATTGACCATTTGACGCTGAGATCATGGTGAAGGGTCATTTCGAGAGAGTTTTCGCCCACATCGCCCTCGACTGTGAACCAATGTCCATACTCGCTAAGGATTTCACATACGTATCTGACAAATGTCATCTTTTCGCCAGAGCCCTCAAATAGGGCCTTGGTCTTTGAAAAGTGCTTCCTTCCATACTCCCAGCCGAGTAGCTCCAACGCATCGACTCTGGCAGTGCTGAGAATTGATTGGAATACTTCATTCTCGAGCGAAACCCCCTCAAAGCTTGGAACCAGCGGATCAATCCTTATCCTCCATGAGAGCCAATTTGTGACGAGTTGATTCTCCGTGTGCTTATACTTTCGAGCTAACGCGGAGAGCCTCCGAACAAGGCCTTCGTCCAGTCTGAAGGATTTTGTAATCGTCGGCACGAACAAGAGGGTAAACTCCTCGATATTAGTTTTTGCATGAATTATTACATTGTGTTGCAATGCAAACGGCGAATTAATATGCGCCGTTCTCCCATAGAAGTAACGCAGGTGCGCGTGGTATGCGTAAATCGGCGGGGTTCGAACGGAAGATACTGGCAGCCCTGGGCCTAGCTTCGCTTATGATTCTGGCCGTTCTCGCCAATGCGCAGTCAATCCCGCGCGCGGCGGCATCGACCCCGAACTGCAACATTCCTGACACGGGTGGAGTCAATCTGCAAGGGGCGGATTTAGAGCACTGCAACCTCGCAGGGTACGACATGCAGGGTGATAACTTAAGCGGGGCAAATCTGTACGGAACCAATCTCCAAAACGCCAACCTGCAGGGCGCCAATCTCCAAAACGCCGACCTCGAAACCGCCAACGTTCAAGGAACAAGTTTCCAGGGAGCTAACCTGAGCGGCGCGAAGCTGCAAGGCGACAACCTGTCGGGCGATAATCTGCAGGGTGCCAATTTGCATGGCGCCGACGCGCACAACGCCATCCTTGCAGTCGCGAACCTCTCCGGTGCGAACCTCCAAGGCGCCAATCTGCTGAATGCCGACTTCGCAGACGCGAACCTCTCCGGCGCGAATCTATCCGGTGCGAACCTCTCTAGAGCAATCTTTGCGGGCGCTAACACAAGCGGTTGCAATGGTTGTCTTAACCCAATGGTTCCTGCCACAGAAAACACTAACGCGTTCACATCGAACGTTACTGCGCCCAACAAGGAGGAGCTTCCGCCCGCATGCGTTCATGTCGTGCCGAATAATGCAATCGTTTCTGCAAACGGAACCGTCGTGGTCCCAGGCGTGATGAGGGAAAATATACAGCTAGCTTGTTCACAGAAAACAATTCCGCCGGCCACCAATGGCTATGTGGTGGATGGGAACGATTTGTTGAGTACGAGTTCAAATTCCATCAACGAATTGATAGCCTATTGGACCGTTCCTCCGAATCCAACCACATGCTCTTCATCGAGCGATCAAATCTTGTTTTTCTGGAACGGCCTTGAAGATAACGGAAACGATACTTACGGAGTATTGTGGCAGCCCGTTCTCAGCCACGGATACAATGGTGGGAGCTATGGGTGTTACTACTACATTAACGTCTGGTTCTTGGACAACGGCAATTCAATGATAACTCCCGGATTTACAGTTTATCCAGGCGATACAATCTTTGCAGAGCTGTATTACGAAGGCACTGTAGGCGGCACATGTTGCTATTGGTATGGCGAAATCGCTGACCAAACCAGCGGTCATCTGGGTGTAGAGAGCGAGCAAGGCCAAACTGGGCCTGGTACGTATTACCAAATGTATTGGGCATTCGGAGGAGTTCTGGAAGTTGCTAACGTCAACTCCTGTAGCGAGTATCCGAATGGATCCTCAGGCTACACTGAATTCTACAACATACTAATGTACGACTCCACTTGGACTGCCGTTTCTCCGAGCTGGACTTCTTTTGTCACTTCACAAACTCCCGGATGTAACTTCGGAACTAGCTATCCTAGCAACGGATCTTACCTTTATCTGTACTACTAAGGATACAATTGGTGGCCGGCGCAAAAGTTGGGATGACCCATACTCAAAGCCTTATCAAAGTCCTTCTCAGGACTGCAAATGCAGGGCGTTATTTTGCGTGGAATTCTCGTGGCGTTACCTGATTCGTCAATGTACCTGCCCGCGCAATCAAATAAGACGATTGGCGATTCAATCGATTCAATTACCAATTCCGTCTCAAGTCTGGGTGTACCTCCCGCGCAATCCACGGGAGCATGCTTCAGGATCTTACTTCACTACACTTCAAGTCCAATGACCGGTTCTCTTCGAATGCTTCCAACTATACAAACCGCGGACTCAGTTCATCAGAGATAGCCATGCCATCTCCACGCAGCTATACTCTTCTCGCGGCGGCGATTGTCATTGCTGCTATTGTCGTATCCGCCGCTATACTTGTCTCACCTGCGTTTAACGCAACAGTCACCCAGACTGCAACCAAAATCGATACCACAACCGTCGCAACACGACCCACAAGTCTCTGCATTTCACCCGGGCAGCCTCAAGGTGCATTCCTTGAAGTCCTGAATGACTCCACATCCCTCCCGGTAGTTGGAGCCAATGTCACCGCGGTCGAAGATGGGTACTCGGGCAACTGTGGTAATGCGACGGTATCTGCGTTCACTTGGCAAACGACTGAAGTGTTTACGACGAACAACACTGAATGGTACTCTCTGAATATTGTGAATGCTGTGGATTATCGGTTCACGGTCGCTTATTCGGGGCATATCTACAGCCTCATTCTTGCGCCTCTCGGTTTATCGATATACACATGCGGCACTTTGTACTTGCCGTCTGGCAGGACGAACATCACCACCTCAGTTCAGACATCATGTGCACTTGTGGCCAAATAGTATTGGTTCGACATGAGGCGAAGTCGAAAAGGATGACGTTTAGAGATGGTTTTGCCGCAAACAAATTCATACGTTCGCTCTGCACAATCAAAAGGTAGGGCCGAGAGCCTTGAAGCTCACAAGGCCTTTCAGCAGACAGAAGTGGCATCGAGATGGGTCAAAAAAACACGAAGGTAGAGAGGAAGAATATCCGCGTTAGAGTTCGATATGTAATGGCCGCACAATCACTGGCCGTGTGAAGAGTAATTCGCATCATAGTTCCCAAGTGAGTCTTCGATATGGACGGCTTTCTGGCAATGTTAACCGCGGTCATCCCCTTCTGCAGCTTCAACGTCATCCCCGAGTGTACAGGGACAAGATCCAGCAAGAGTACGGCCTCCCGATCGAGGCATGGGAAGCGAAGAACGGCAAGAAGCTCGAGGACGGCCTCTACTCTAGATCTTCTTGTCCATGGAGATGCCACACTAGACAAGATTGTATTATCAGTGAATCTAAACAGGACAGAAGCCTTGAAACACCTCACGAAATTAGCTACCGCGAGCTTCGTCCAAGTAGAGAGCGGAAGATTTCAGATGTTCTCAATCACAAAGGAAGGTGCAAGGTGGCTAGATGACTATACACACCTTGCAGAACGAGGCAAAGACAAAGGAATCAAAGAAAAGTCAGATTTCTGATAGATCTCTGCGATTAACGTAATGGAGTCTCAATCAGCCGGGACATGTAATCATCTTTCATAACGAAGTCCGGTATCTAAGATTCTTCATGACTGTAGTCGGGGCCAGTTCCTATCAGGGTATGAGACAGCAAGATGGTCAGAGCCGCCATGCCTTGATGGCCTTCTGTCTTATCGTCGGTGTCGGAGTGATCGCGCTTTATGGTGCAACATATCTGACAACATCCCAGCAACAAACTCAGACTTTAGCATCGCACGTGCAAACTGCAGAATCGCTTGGGTTAAGCAATGGACAGGGAGCTTATTCCTTCGGAAACACAGCCACAAATAATGGGGGTTGGAAGATGCCGGCAGATACCTTGGTCTCGACGTCATTTGTGACCACGCACGCTATGAGCGGCTTCGTGTCTGTGACAGTCTACGTTATTCCGTACGCGATAACTCCAACCACTCAGCTTCATCTCGGTTTGTATGTCAACGGAGCGCTTATGTCCAGTAATACTGTAGACGTAAGCAAAAGCCGCGCTCCAATAGCATCCGTCGTAGGGCAAATTGCGAGCATTCCAACAGGAGAGGTCGCTAACTTCACCAAATCGTTGCAAGGCTACCAGGCTTTCTATCCACTTTCAAATTCCTTACCGGTAGGTACTACCATAGGCGTAGTCGCTTATTCGAATTCACCGATTTGGATACAAACTGCTCAAACTGCCGTCGCTCATTCATACGCAACAAGCGGGATTTCGACTCTTCCGAAGTTCGTTCCGACGCTTTCTGCCGCAACTATGGTCCCGGATTTGTGCATTGGAGGAGAATCGAATGAAGCCTAGCATGATTCTTATTGCTGCCTCAGCAATGGGCTTGCTTCTCGTTTCTTCCAGCTTCGTTCTCGGTGCCCATGCAAGCACCAACTGGATAGGCAATGACAATGGGGAATTTGATTCCTGCAATGCCTGGGGAACCTGCCGAATATACAACGGCGGTGTCTACATAGAAATGCAATTGGGCGCGTCGATGACGTACTCAAACGGAGGGACCATGAGCTTGCAATACAATCCGGACAAGGACATTTCCTACTCCTACCAAGTTAAGGATCAATTCAACCATCCACTCTGGTTCCAAACCGCCGTTCTTGCTCAGTCGAGCGATAACTGTGTCATCTTTACATATCAAGTCTACAACATGGATTCAGCCACCCAGGAGGATCACTGGTTCTCGAACAGTGAGAACTGTTATACCGTATCAGGTCTCTTCACCTACGGTTCAGGAACCGGAGCAGTGTGGACGGCGCAGGAGTACACTGACTCATCTGGATACGTCAATGATGCCTGCTTCACCGCATCGGGTGGCGGGAGCGGCGGCGGTTCGACCGGAACCATCTGCATCGACCCTGAAACCAATTTGGCGCCCAACAATGGATATTGGTTGTGGCTAAGGTCCAATGCCTGTCTATGCGGTTTACAGGGTAATACTCCCGTTACTTTCACAGCAGGAAGTGGGAGCATGTACGCGGTCCCCGCTAGCAATTACATATACGCCAAAGCCCCACCTAGTCATATATCAACCGGAGAGGACGGAAACATGGACTACGGGTGCTTCAGCGGCAATGGTACAACGACGCTAACGCAGTCCTTTGGGTTATCAGGGCACTGCTGAGTCTGGGCAGTCGGCCCTTCATCAGCCCAAATGTTTGTTCGAGTGGATTTAAAGCGACATGGATATCAGTTCCTTTCGGAGTGTGCTGGGCTTTTTGGCGTCCCTAAGGGAGACAGCCTGCAGTAGGCCTTAGGATACTAGTATCCACAGACATTTGGGCTACATTGTTCTGGACCACAACTAATGATCCACCGTCACCCCTTCCCTCTATTCCAAGAAAGACGTGAAGGCCGGTCGGATCTGTTGCGACACTAAGGATTGGGCTGCTCGGTGGCGCCAGTATTCCAATAAGGGAGCCGGAAGCCGCATCAACTTCCACGAGGTCGCCATACCCAACGACATAAAGCCTGTTTTGCGCGCTATTCATAGACAGTGCAATCTTCCCTGCACCGCAAGGGCCGATTTTGGAAGAGAACCTCACCGTTCCACTGCTTCCATCTATTGAAACAAGCGTAAGGCTTTGGCCCTCTACAACGTCGTACACATTGTTGCTGGTTTGGTCGATGACTAGGTTAGATAGACCGTTGAAATTCAGGGGCACCGAATACGCCTGTGCAAGATTTGACCCGTTCACTGCCAAAATCTCGCCTCCTTCGCAGCCAAGAGAGAGAATTCTGCAAGCCGCAATGTAGAGCATATTTGTTTTGGAGTTCATAGCGATACTGACAGGAGATGCCGCCAATGAGCTGTTTCCAATGACTGCACCAGACACCTCGTTGATGGCTAATAGATTTCTTCCAAAAGTTCCATAGAGAATTCCAGTGATTGAGTCGATGGCAATGTTGTCGACAGCGATGGGAATTTCGCCAACAACGCTGTCTTTGTTAGCGTCTATTTTTACGATTCCTCCCTTCGAAGCAGAGGCGTAGCCTGTTTGGCAACCATTGGAAACGTTTGGAAAGTTTAAGCAACCGAGAACAGGAACATAGATCAAGTTGCTTTTCAAATCAATGGCAACGCCGACTTCTGGCGAGCCAGGCAACGAAACCGCTCCTATTAGGAAATAGGCAGAGGCATCGAGTACAGTGAGATTGTTAGCCGCCAAATCTGAGACATAGATTTTGCTAGCGTCGCCCGAAACTGCTATCACCTGAGGATATTTCGAATTGACAGTGACATTCGCGACTACAAGACCGGAGAAACTAGCAAGGGAAGCAGATGAGACGGTATGCGTTGTTGATCGGGTAACGGTTGAGCCGGAAAGCGAAAAGAGCGCGTAGGACACAGTTGCGACCATCACCATCGCAACTAATCCTATTATTGCAATTTTTCTATCGACTTTGGCCAAAGGTCATCGATAATTATCTAACTTCCGAGGTGATAAACGCTCCGGGAGTTAAGTCAGCAGCATTGTTAAGTTTGTGAGAAGAGGATTGATTGGATTCGGCTACCAATTCACCACGACCTACAGCTCAACGTGTGAGTGAAATGCCCCGGAGGAGGCGCAACGAGGCGATTACATTGTAACCCAGAACGGTCTGTCGATCTTGGTAAATCCGACTGGAAGTGTTTCTTGGTCGGATGGTAGACAGGTCATTGCCGTGCTAGTGGGAAGCAACAATCTTTCCATCGCTCAGCTCTTGAGCCTCGCATGGACAATGACCACGCTCGGCTCCTGCCAGACGCAGGTTCCGAATACGGGCGGAGCGAACCTGCAAGGAGCTAATCTCGAGTATTGCAATCTCTCGGGATACAACCTATCGGGTGACAATCTCCAAAACGCCAACCTCCAATACACCGATCTCCAAAATGCAAACGTTCAGGGTGCGAACCTGAAGGGAGCTAACCTCGCAAATACTTTCGCGAACGCAGCCAGCTTCCAAGGCGCCAACCTCCAAACTGCTTCACTCGCAGGTGGCACTGCCCAGGGCGCGAACTTCCAAAGCGCCAACCTTCAAGGAGCCAGTCTCAAGGGCGGCACCTTCACCAACGCCGATTTCCGGAGCGCTAACCTCCAGAGTAGCGACATGTCCTACGGAGACTTCAGCTATGCGAACTTTACTGGCGCTAACACCCAGGGTGCCATCACTACGGGAGCCACCTTCACTGGTGCCACCAATCCGCCTACGTAATGCTCAGGGTTGACAACCCATGCAAGGGGTGTCCTAGTGACCAAGAACAGCGTGATGGAGACCGTGATCAGCCCTGCCCTCGGTGGCACCGCAACTCGGCATCTGCGTGTTCCTAACGCCAATCTTCAGCAACCCTACATGTCCTAAAACCCAAACGAATTGACGATGAGTTGCGAATAGACCAACGTTTAAATTCAAGGTCCCCGAAATACAATCCACCGAGTTCAATGTGAGTTGAACCTATTCCCGTCGGAAGGCGAGCGATGGCGGCACGCGGGCATTTCACCTCTCATTATCTTGGTTCTCCTTGTTCTGTCTTCCTCCACGTATTATGCATCGCCTGCCGCGGCAACGAGCCCGCCATCTCCGCCAAACCTAGGCACTGCGATTGGTTTCGGAGTTCTAGCCGGCTCAGCGGTCACCAATACCGGTGCTTCAGTTGTTTTCGGGAACCTCGGAGTTAGTCCGGGCATTGCGGTGACTGGATTCCCACCGGGTGATGCGACAGGAGCGATACACAAGAGTGACGGAGTCGCGATGCAGGCCAAAAGTGATCTGGCCAGTGCTTACAATGCCATTTCAAGCGACTCGTGTGGTAGCAACTTGACGGGTCAAAACCTAGGAGGACTCACGCTTACCCCAGGCGTCTACTGTTTCTCTTCGTCTGCTCTGTTGACCGGAACGCTCACTCTCAATTCCCAGGCTGACAACAGCGCGGTATTCATCTTCAAAATCGGAAGTGCGCTCACGACCGCGAGTAGCTCGTCCGTTCTCGTGAAGGCTGGCGGTGACTTTTGCAACGTCTTCTGGCAGGTCGGAAGCTCCGCGGTCCTGGGAACGAATACGGCCTTCGCCGGTAACATCCTCGCCTTTGCCAGCATCACGCTGGCCGCTGGCGCATCCCTTGCCGGCGGCGCCCTTGCGCGGAACGGCGCGGTGACTATGGACACTACCCACCTCGGGGCTTGTCCAACACAGCCCGCCTGGACGCAGAAGATGCACCACACGTTTACTCCGGGTCCAGGGTGCTTTTACAGCCCCTATCCAAGTACAGTCTGGCAGCGGGTACCCTGCGGCACTCCAGTCAACAGACCTCCTCCAAGTGTAGGACACGGGGTGGGCGATTTCGCTAACGCAGGATCCCCCGTCATCGGATATGCTCAAGGTTCGTTCGGTAGCGTCTTCGGGATAATGACTGAAGGCGACAGCGCACATTCGAATCCAACAACAAACAAGTATTACAGCCTTCAACTTAATTCCAACGCGTTCACCTGTATGCCTCCTAACGGGGTTTCAGCCACCTGTTGGCAGCAATTCCTGTTCTACAACTTTGCAACAGGCGGACAACTCGTAGTTGTATACTATCTCCCTGGCTACTTTACTAATAACCTCAATTGCATCGATGGTACTTGGGGCCAATACCCCAACCCATTTACGGGCAAAACGGACTGTATCAAGACCGGTCAATCCTCAGGTATAATTCTTGCGGAGGACCCCACCACGCAACTCGGCAAGTTGACATTATCAGCCCAGTCAAATGAAGGGAGTAGCGGGACCGACTCAGATACCCTTTGCGATGGATCTGGATGCAATTCGGCAGTAACAACCGGCACACTGCTTAGCCTGTACAATCATTGGAACAACACGGAGTTCAACATATTCGGCTATGGTGGCGGGTCTACTGCTTCATTCAATTCCGGGACTTCTCTTAGCGTTGATATCTACGAGGAAAATGGAAGTGGGTCACTCATAAGTTCCTCCTGCGCCAGCACCTTGGGTTCATACTCTACCGCAGAACAAAATAACCTCGGCTTGGGGACCTGCACTCCTACCGGAACTCCGCTCGCGCACATTACCTTCTCCGAGTCGAATTGAGAAGAGATTGACCTATTTAATCAGCTGCGGTTATCACGCTTTCGATTGAGCCCTGGAAGAAAGGCGGCGGCTGCCGCTGCACTTACCATTCTTGTGATTGGCAGCGTATTCGGGGCTTACTATCTCAACACTTCGTCCACATTGGCGAGTCAGGAGCAAGTAATTTCGGGTCTCCAATCGACGGTCAGCTCGCTCGTCTCTCGTCCCCTCACATCAACGAGTACCGTGACATCCGTGATCTCAGCCACTACGACGCGGTTCCCGAACGTCCCGTGGGACGGTCAAATCCTGTTCATGACTGGTAATGGGTGTACTGGCGGTGGGGTAGGGTGTTTCGGCCCCGACTTTAGTGGAGCCTTCGTGTTCACTTGCACGAAAGCGGCAGCGAGTGCCCAAGGCTGCACCATGCAGATAAACGCGACGTCATCCATAGCATTCTTCGTGATAACCGTGTGGTATCCTTATGTCAACCAAACCGCAGGAGCCCCTTCTTGGGCAAACTGTGCCTTTAACAAGCCTGGTGGGAGTCCAAATCAATTCTATGCTGTGTTCCCATCGTATTGCGTGCCAATCGGTGCGAACGCGTTCATCTTGACCAAGCAGGCGATTCCTCCGTAGCCAAGAAATTGATAGGCAGTCGTCCCTATAAATAGCAACGCTCGCTGAATAACGTCAGAGATTTGAATCCGAAGATATTCAATCCAACCTCCAGATTCGAACCAACGCTGAAGGCCGGGTGGTTACGCAATTCCCACGGATTCGCCTAATTAATTTAATTGCATCCCTCCGGCCCATCCCAACTCCGGATGTGAGCGAAGCAAAGCCGGACACCAAGACCCTTGCCAAAATGTCGTGATGCCGAAGAAATCAGCCGTTCTTTTGAGATTTGGATAGAATCCGTAGCGACATGTTCGACCGCCGAACATCTCAATGCTCAGTTCGCGCCGCTTCATGAGAATTCGAGGCGGGTGCGCCCTCAGGCCAATACGGATGCCGAAGGCCGTCACGTGGGAGGTGTCGTCCACAACTAATGTCGCATATTAATGTAGTACTTATATATTATTTCAGTTCTATGATACACATTTGAGGCAACCACTGGAGCACTTTGCACTGACAAAATCCGAGATATCCGCTCTTAGGCCCCTCTCCAAACGAGCGTTGACCATCTCGGAACTCGCCGCTGCGCTGGGCAAATCACCCTCGCTCGCCAGCCACATAACAAGATCGCTTCAAAGCAAAGGATTCGTCCAGACCCAAAGGAAGGGCATGTCAACGATGGCTTCCATCGCCCAGAACAGTCACGCCCAAGCGCTCATCGACTTGATCAAGAATGAGCCGGACGTGCCCTGGGAAGTGGTACTGACCTATTCCGCGATGAATCTGCTCTTCGAGAGATTCGAGCACCTTGATCTCAACGAGCGCTCGAGATCGACAAGATGGCGCGCGACTCGTAACCTGGCCGCTCACGGGATGCTCTCAGATCCCTCACGGGTCGCTTCCAACGGCCGGCTTGCGCACTTCCTTGACGCCTATGGGGACTACGTGAGCAGGGCCTTTGCGCTAGAGGTCTTGCCCAGCGACGCTGCGATAATATGGAGCCGTGGATACAGATTCCTGTTTCGGGTTGGCAGGGCGAGAAAGCTGCCGAGCAGATTCCTNNGGGGTCCAGCTTGTGAGCGAACAAGATTACTACTTCTACGCCAAGGGAATCGACTCGCTTTCACT
Source organism: Nitrososphaerota archaeon (assembly GCA_003135575.1). Taxonomy (GTDB): domain Archaea; phylum Thermoproteota; class Nitrososphaeria; order Nitrososphaerales; family Gagatemarchaeaceae; genus Gagatemarchaeum. The sequence goes on along the minus strand of PLCG01000073.1, from coordinate 27,153 downwards.
CGAGGACGTCATAATCCACACGCTGCTCGTAGACCCGACGAGCCAGACCTTCGCAACCTATGCGATAATCGCCATACTCAAGAACTCGCATAAGGTGGACTTCGAGTCGCTTTTGCAGAAAGCCGGAGAGTACGGGATACAGTCCTACGTCGGGTCGATCAAGCGATACATCGACTCGAAAGGAGGGCAACGACCCCCACCTCTACCTCGCTGGGACGAGCTCAAAGAGCAAGCGCTGGACTATGGTGTCGGCCTTTGACGCCACGAAAGGAATTCAGCCCGGATTACATAGACAGGGAACTCGACCGCCTGGATTCTGTCCTCGTCAGTCACCTTGCCGTCTATGTTGCGGGAGGATATGTCATGGCCAGGCTCGGCCTCAAGCCTGCGACGAAGGACATCGACGTGATCCTGGAGGACAAGAGGCAATTTGAATCTCTGGTGAGCGCCCTCAAAGACGCGGGCTACAAGGAACTCACTCCGAGAATGCTCGCCAAACCGTACTTGAAACTCTCCGCTTCCGCGGTTCTGGAGAACGACGATGGGTTCCGTTGGGACGTCTTCGAGAGGGTCGTGGCCGACAAGATTGCTCTGACCGGCACGATGAGGTCGAGGGCTAAGCCGGGATACAGGAAAACAAGGCTGACCCTTCTCCTGCTCTCGAAGGAGGATATCTTCCTCATGAAGTCGGTCACTGACAGGGACAGGGACCTGGAGGACATGTTCCTCCTAGGCCGAACTGGATTGAATTACAATGTGGTCCTCGAAGAATGCAAGATTCAGTCGGAACTGACAGACAGCGTTTGGGAGAGCGGTCTCTACGACAGGTGCGAGGAGCTCGATTCCCGATATGGGCTGAAAGTGCCCTTCATGAGGAAGCTGAGAATGATAGCCGATGAGAAGCACATGACGCGGGCCTTGATGAACCTCATCAGAGAGGGGCACGACTCCGAGAAGGCATTGATCGAAGCGTCCAAAGATAAGCTCAAGCCAAGCGACGTCAAGTTCGGTCTCGACGCCCTATTGAAGAAGGGCGTGATCAAGGTGACAAAGAGAGGAAAGATAGCAATACGGCCTGCGAGGGCCGAGCGCAGGAGCGAGGCGAAAGATGCGGTCCAAAAAAAATAATGAAGGAGATTAGAGAATATCCGCAACAGAAATTTTTGCAAGATTGCATCTATCAGTCGCATCAAGTTTTTGCAGGACTGTAAGGAAGGAGATTTTTCGCTGTCTCCGAATTCCGACTAGAGTATCCCAGCCGTTGCAAGGCCGTCATCTGAAAGGGCTTCGCGACGATGGTGTGACAGTTGCATGGTCGCCTCTGGGCGCGGCGCGTCCCGTCTTGCCGATTCCGGACAGTTCAGAGAGAGAAAATTGTTGAGATACCACCAAACGCGGTCGGAGCTTTTAACGGCAGCTGCCAAGGTTGCCAACCAAGCCGCAAGGTTGACACGGAACAGCGCCGATTTGGCAACCATCTGAGGCAATTTGGCAACCTTGGGGAAGCGTTTTGGCAACCCTCAGGCCGATCTTGGCAACCTCCGGGTCACTTTTGGCAACCCTACGTTGCCACGTGCCAAAATGACTGAGACCAACCACAAGTCGATGAGAATCATTGTGCCGTCTTTCCAGGGCGAGCTTCCGAGTTACTATAGTAACTGTGCTGCGCAGTCCAGTTACTATAGCCTTCGTGAATAGCGATTTCCCAGTTACTATAGTAACTTCGTCGGATGGTAGGCGCCATGGGAGCCGGGAAAGGAACGCATAACTGCGTTGGCTCGCCAAACGCAGGGCACCGGCGCTCGCCCGGAGACAGGGCAAGTTCCACCTTCCTATTGCCTGCTCAATTGCGGCACCGTCCACAACGTCGGCCTCGCTCTCAACGGTGCCTAGGGTTTGGAGGACAAAACGGTCAAGTTGTCCCGTATCCCGGGGCTCCACCTCCACCGGGTTCCGACCAACCTAAGCGCGGCAATCCTTATCATGACGAGACTTCTCAGGAGTCCAAGGGCATGGAACCTAAGGCGCAAAAGGAAGGAGAGGAGAAGCCGCTCACAAGGGCAGAGACCGAGAAGCTCGTCTCCGAGATGAGAGACCTGATAGGGGACGCGTTCAAGAACCACAGGGACGGGGACGCGGAGGAATACCTCTTCAGGGAAATCGTCCCCATGAAGAAGGGAGCAAGACGGAAGAGGGGCGGTGGTGGTTCCCTTGCCACTGCGGATCGTTGAAACGGGGTCGTCCCGATCGCAACCCTGAACCGCAACGACCCTCTCTACAAGAGGGGGCAACTGAGCACGTCGTCAACATCGGCCCGAGGCAGGACATCTTCGTATCCTCGGCCAATCTGAGCGTCCTGACCTGCGTTAAATTCAATCCGCATCTTCGCAAGGGATTGGCCATGCAGACCTCAGAGAATGCCCAAAAGCGCATCGCGCTCTCGAACATGAAGAAGTTCGCCCTCCAGGGCCTGCAGCGCGGCCCGCTCCGGGACGACATACTCTCGCAGCCGGACGAGGTCACCGCGGAGGAGTTCCTTGCGAGCGCCCGGGTCTGGCTCCGGCTGGCCAACGCGGGCTAGCCGGCAGGCTCCATGACCGCCCTCCCGTCCCCAAGGTTCCCCTTCCACGCCCACCCCTTTGCGAGCCACCCCTCGACCTCTGACGCCGGGACGACCTTCTGCTTCAGGCCCTGGTTGAACGTCACCTCCATCAGCCTCTGGCGCAGGAGCCCGATCACCTCCTCGTCCGTCTTCTCGTCTACGTGGAGCTTCTCTATCTCCTCCGGGCTCAAAACCGTGAGGAGGAGCTGCTTCCTGATCTTGGTGACCATGTCCTCCTCGCGGCCCCCCTCGCTGGTGCAGAGGTACCTGTTCGCCCCCTTGAGGTACGCGCCCCTCATCTTCTCGATTGTCTCCTCGTCCAGCCCCTTCCTGAGGGTGTAGACGAACTCTATGTTCCCGGAGTGTCCCATCCAGAAGCTCCTCCAGTCCGGGATGACCAGGCCGTCGGCCTCCCCGAGCATCATCCTCGTGTCGAAGTACCTCCTCAGGATGTAGGGCCTCCACCCGAAGCCCGACTCCCTTATCGCCCCTCTCACCATCTCCCGGACGTTCGCCGACGTCACGTGCTGCCCGTATTGCTTCTTGAACCAGCAGTCCTGGCTCCTCGCGGTCCGCCGGTTGAACTCGCTCACGGTGACGATGGCCGACTGCGGGCCTACCTCCTCCCCGAGCCGGAGCCTGTCCTCGAGGTACTGCCTGAGGTACTCGCACGCCTGGGCCGGGGCGAACGTCACGAAGGAGGCGCGTATCTTGGAGATCCTCTTCCTCACGACGACCAGGGTGGGGACCTTGGCGAAGGCCACCCTCCCGCCGCTGACCTCGACCTCGGGAAGGTCCCCCAGCCTCAGGCCGTCCGTCCCCTCCGCGTTCCCTATCGTGGCGGGGCGGAGTCCGCTGAACCCCATCAGGGAGACGGCCACCTTGACCCTCAGGGGCGAGTGGTCGAAGAGGGCCTGGACCTCCTCCGGCCTCGGGATCACCTCCTCGGCGTACCTAGGCTCGCTGTCGGGGACGCTCAGCCTCTCGTCCAGCTTCGTGCCGTTGAACCTCCCCCAGGACTTTACCGCCTTGACGTAGGAGTTGATCGTGACGCCGGCGACGCCCGCCTCCTCGAGGTCGGAGATGGCGTTCGTCGTGAAGGTCATCAGCTCGACCTTGTTCATCGAGGCTATCCTCTTGGGGGTGACGTGGCAGACCTCGTCGCACAGCCGCCCCATCCTGAGGAGGTAGACGGTGCCTGTGGTGTACGACGCCCTCAGGACGTTCCTGTACCACGCCCTGAAAGTGTCGTCCTCCTCCAGGAGGTGCGAATACTTCGAGACGCCCCTCCTCCTCTGTGCCTTGGCCATGCTCTCAGGGGCGCGGTCCCCTAATAACGCTGGGACTCGAACGCGGGTGGGAGCGGGCCCGACGGGATTCGAACCCGCCTAGGGGGTTTCAAGCCTGACCCTCGGGTTAAAAGCCCGATGCTCTATCCTGGCTTCTCTCCCACTGTGGGAACTGAGCTACGGGCCCGCCACCCATACCTTGCGCGCTGGCTATTTTAGGCTCTGTCAAGTCGCTTGATTCTCTTGGACTCAACTTCGGGGCTTCTGCTCGGAGGATTGGAGTCTTCGTCTCGTTCCCCTTCACGGCTTCATCTGTGCCCCGCGCTCCTGNNTCGCGGTCGAGCTTGGCACCACAACTGGGGCATAGCCAGCTCCTATCTGTCAGCTTCAGCTTCCTGTTGATAAATCCACACACATGGCATGTCTTCGACGTGTATGCGGCAGAGACGTACTCGAGAGGAACACCAGCCCACGCGGCCTTGTACTCAATGTAGGATTGCAGCTGGCGGAATGGCCATTGGGCGATTCTGCGTCGCCTCGCCGTTCCTTCACCGTTTCCCCTCCTGTGGGCGAATCTGATTCCTTTGAGCCTCTCGAGCACAATCGCCTCATTGCTGGCTTTTGCCCTTTCGACAATCAGGGTGGAGACTCTGTGGTNNTCACGCGCTCTTTCTCCTTTGTCGAGCCAGCAAACTTCCTCTGGAGACGTCTGTCTTGAGCATGCCTCGCGCAAAACTCCGAACGCCTAATCCCGTATAGGGTGTGCAGCCTGGCTACTTCGGAGAGGTCGTGCTCAGAGCCATCACTTCCAACGATGGACTTCTCGTTGAGGTCGTAACCGATCTTCCGCGACGGCTTTTCCAGAGAAGACTCCTTCGAGAAGGCTATGATTATCGACGACGTTGTTATCGTTACAGAGCCGCGTTTGAGCGTCTTGTCCGTTAAGAAGCGCCTTTGGTATTCACCATATCGCAAAGGAACGAGCACGCGTTCTCCCTCTCTGAACGGAACGGAGAGGATTGAATGGTTGAGGGAGAAACCTGTGGCCTCCATCTTTAGCATCAACTTCCTAGCGTACGGCCTCCTATGCCATCGTCGATGCTTCTTCACAATGGACCAAGCGATTTCAGCGACAGAATAAGGGAAACGGGACACCACTCCATATCTCAACCGCAACTCTCGATAGATTCTATCTCTGAGCCCGAGGCGTCCTGTTATCTTCTCGTCAAGGCAGATTCGAATGGCATCGTTAACCATTTGTCGGAAGGCAGAAAGTAGTTCCAAGATCCGAGGAGTCGACTCATAGGCGAACTTGACTCCCTTTACTGTCCTCATGCTCCAAGAATTCCAAGACTGAATTTAACCGCCCATGAGACGATAAGACCGAGAGACGTAAGAGCCGAGCGCTATTTTACCTCATTCAAGGCCTTCGGCGGGTGTCTCGCGAAGAAGACATAGAACCCAGCCAGACCGACCGAGTAGAGCACCGTTGCGATGTAGAAGGGCAGCTGGAGGAGGCCCACGCCGAGGATGAAACCGCCCAGGTATGTCCCGAAGCTGTTCGGGAGCCTGAACATGACGTTGCTCAACGCACTCACAAGCCCTCTCTGCTCCGGAGGGAAAATGCTCATGGAGAACGAGTCCATGAGCGGCCCTGACATGTTCATGAGGGCCGACCTGACGATATACACGCCTGCCGCCAGGGAGAAGATAGGGATGAAGGCCATGCTGAGCATGAAGAGCATCGAGGAACCGGTCACGAGGAGTATGGCCCGAAGCTGGCCGAACCTCTCGGCGAGTCGTGGGCCCGCGAGCGCGGAGAACCCGATGAGGATGTTCGAGAGGGCGAGTATCGGCCCGCTATAATCGTCCGCCACGCCGAAGCGGAAGTAGAACCAAGTGCCCACGAGCGGGATGATGAACCCGGCCCCGAAGCCTATCATGATGCCGGTGAAGCCGAGCTTCAACAACGTCTTCTTGTTCTTGAACCCGGCCCACCGCCTCGCCGGCTTGTATGTCTCCTCATAGTTGCGAAGGAGAGAGTAAAGCATCACCGGGGTTACGAAGCTCGCTACGCCCAGCAGCGAGAGCGTGTCCCTGTGGAGCGCGAAGTTCGTGACCCCGAGAAGGCTCCCGAGGGCGGGGAAGGTCCCGGGGAGCACCAGGCCTATCCCGGTGGTGACGTTGACCATCACGAAGGAGAGGGAGAAGACCTTGTTCCGGTTGGAGCCATCGGTCATGTCCGCGAGGAGCGCGTTCCACGTCGTGATGCTCGCTCCCTCTGCGAAGCCGAGTACCACGCAAAGCACCAACAGATAGCTAAAGTCCATGGTGAAGGAGAACCCGAAGAGCGCCCCGGCCCCGGCCACCGCCCCCAGGATGATGAGCTTCTTCCTGCCGTAGATGTCAGAGACGATCCCCAAAGGGACAGCGGCGAGGATGGTCGCGATCCCCTGGGCCGATATTAGCGCGCCCGCCTGGACCGCAGTGAATCCGACGGTCACGAGCCACGCTCCGATCACGATCAGGACGAAGCCCTGCGCCAGAAAGAGCGGCGCCAGCGAGAGGATTAGGAGCGATGCCTTCGCAGGGATCTTGGTCGCGCGCTGATCAGGCAATTCTGTTACGCGGACCGAACGGCATTCGTAACACGGATAAATCTACCCAATGGCAGGAATGGGAATCAGCGGTCTGAGAGCCGATAGAACCCGTGCCTGACCTTCACCACCAAGCCCCACTTGGCAAGCTGGTTGAGCCTCTTCGAGATGTTGCCGCCTATGAGCGTCCCCCTTTCGTAGAGTCCTGCCCGATATACCGCCTCGGCAATGTCGCGAATCCTGGCCTGGCCCCCGAGCTCCCTGAGAATCTGGAGGACCTTCGCCTGGTTCATCGCGACCTCCTCCTCGGGGTCCTTGGTGTGCGAGGCCCGAAGGGGCAACCTGATACCGCTCTTTGGAAGAGGCAAAGGCAGATTCCCGATGGCGCGGAACTCCGTCTTATCTCTTGTGGAGCACCCATCGAATGCCGCGAGCGTCGGCTCGGGGCGAATTTTTCATCTTCGGCGACAACCTTCTTTTTAAACAGCAGTTTCGGACTCGGCCAAGATGCCTGTATGGAAGACCTTCAGGCACAACGGGATCGCATTCCCCGACCCCTACGTGCCCAAGGGCCTCTCGATCCGCGTCTCAGGCCAGGAGATCAGGCTCTCGCCCCTCGCGGAGGAGATGGCATACCAGTTCGCGAAGAAGAAGGACACGCCCTACGTCCAGGACCCCGTCTTCCGGACCAACTTCATGAAGTATTTCGTCAAGCAGCTCCCGCCACCCGTCACCAAGCAGACAAGATTCGATGACGTCGACCTCTCGCAGCTCTACAGGGTGGTCGACGAGGAGAAGAGGGACAAGGAGGCGATGACCAAGGAGGCGAAAAAGTCGCTCGCGGCATCGAGGAAGGAGAAGCGGGAGGCGCTCAGGGTGAAGTTCGGCAAGGCCTTGTTAGACGGCAAGGAGATCGAGATCGCGAACTGGATGGCCGAGCCGCCGGGCCTGTTCATGGGCAGGGGAGCCCACCCGCTCCGCGGAAGCTGGAAGCCGCGCGTGGCTGCTCCGGACGTGACGCTTAACCTGGACAAGCAAGCGCCCGTCCCGCCCGGCGGCTACAAGGTCAGCAACGACGACGAGTCCATCTGGGTCGCTCGCTGGATAGACAAGCTCACCGAGAAGGAGAAGTACGTCTGGCCCCACGAGAGCTCCGACATCCAGCAGTCGAGGAACAAGCAGAAGTACGACAAGGCCCTCCACATCGGGGCGAAGCTGCCGAAACTCCAAGCGACCATCCGCAAGAAGCTAGGAGACAGGGACGAGAAGGAGCGCAAGATTGCGACGGTTTGCTACCTGATAGACGAGGTCGGCATGAGGGTAGGAGACGAGAAGGACGAGGACGAGGCCGACACCGTCGGCGCCACGACGTTGAGGGTCGAGCACGTCAAGAGGCTCGACGAGCAGGCCGTGGAGTTCGACTTTCTTGGTAAAGACAGCGTAAGGTGGGTCAAGACGATGCCCTCCCCCGACCCGGCTCTGGTGGCCAACCTGAGGAAGTTCACGGCGGGGAGAAAGCCCGACGCGCAGATATTCGAGGGCGTGAACTCGACGCACGTCAACGCGTTCCTCTCTGACATCATCGACGGCCTGAGCGCCAAGGTCTTCAGGACATACCACGCGACCAGGACGGTCGAGGAAGCGCTGAAGGCCAGGGACATGAGGAAGGCCGACGACCTCGACAAGCTGTATTTCGCAAAGGAGGCGAACCTCGCGGCAGCGAAGTATTGCAACCACAAGCGGACCCCTCCCAAGACCTGGGATGAGTCGCTGAAGAAGAAGGAGCAGAAGCTCGCCGACTACAAGGCCAAGGGAAAGGAGGAGATGGCCAGGAAGACCCAGAAGGACATAGAGCTCACCAAGGAGACGAAGGAGTACAACCTCAACACGTCGATGAAGAACTACATCGACCCCCGGAAGTTCAAAGCCTGGTGCGACTACGTAGGCCTGGACTGGAGCAAGCTCTACTCAAAGTCGCTCCAGAGGAAGTTCTCGTGGGTCGCCCAGTCGAGGATGGCCTGGGGCGAAGAGGACCTCGAGGACGACGCGGGNNCGAGGTCGAGAACCCCTGATGCTAGTCGCCTATTAGGCGCCTTACTACTCTCATGTTCTCCGCGTCCTGCCTCCTATCGTCGATCGGGACCTCCATGAGGATGGGGAGCTTCGCGATTCCCTTGTAGCGGAGGAAAGCGCGGAACCCCTTCTCGCCTATCTGCCCCATGCCGATGTGTTCGTGCCTGTCCAGCCCGCCTCCAAGCGGCCCAATCGAGTCGTTCAGGTGCACCACCTTGAGCCTGTCCTTCCCCACGGTGTCGCCGAACAGGCCCATCGTCCTCTCGACCGCGGGCTCGCTGGAGAGGTCGAACCCGGCTGCGAAGATGTGGCAATTGTGCGTGACGATGAAGGGCGCTAGGAATGTTCCGGACGCAGTGGTGAGATTGTAGACTTTCCCGCGGTAGGTCTCGCGTCGAACCATCCCGATTGGAATGTAAAACGAATCTTCGTTCCTAACTACGGTTCGCTGCGGTGCAGTCGGCAAGCGATACTCGAATCCAAGATTCCTCGAATCATTCCTTCCTATGTGGACATTAAACCAGCCGTTTCCACGGATTAGTCTATCTCCGAGCAAATGCTGAGTTGGGTTGTGCGCACCGAACGTACCTCTAATGTCAAACCTCGCCAGCAAATGTATAAGCTGATAGGCCGCGGATTTTGAAGTTGTTACGAAATTAACTCCTTCCTCGTTAACATGTCCGTCGCCATGAAGATACCCAAGCAAGAATGCCCGAACTATCAACGCTTCAGAATGCATCATAAATGACGGGATTCTCTTGTTTCTCGCTCCGACCCCTAAGTTCTCTTTTAGGAATCTAGCGAGAATGTTAGAGGCAATACATACTTTGATTCCCGTTTCTGTCTCATCAGTCCAAGCTTTCAACGAGAAAACTTCGTCAAAGAGATGAATTGTCTCCATTATCAGTTTCTTCTCGTGCTTGCCAAAGGCAAGATAGACCTTTCCCGATTCGGAACCTTCTGAATCTGTTCCGATGAAGGTGAAGCCCTCGGCGAGATATAGCCCCAAAAGGGTCGCTAACTTCTCAGTAATCGGTATCGAGACGGGAAAAGGTGTGCGCCGAGTGTGTTTGCCTATGTATGGACGAAAGTTCACACTTTGGGTGTGGATTGGTTTCAGCTTTGGCATGACCAGAAAGTGTCCTTTCTCGAGAAGACCGGCGTCAAGCCAGGAGGGCGGGTCAGTCGAGTATAGTCGCCAAGGACTCTCTTCAAGCCTCTTCACGCGACCGCGTTTCACGCATAGCACCGGGTGCTCCGGCGTCATCCGAATCCACGGCAGACCTTTCGGCTTGACATGCACCAACTGACCGGAGTAGGATTTGCTCATAATGCGCGTTACTGGAACTTGGGTTCCGTCATGATCCGTGATGAGGTCCCCTGCACGAATATCTTCTATCGGAGCAGGAGCGCTGTCCCTGAGCACAGCCGAGCCAGGAGGAAGGCAGGTGTCGAGGCAGACCCCCATCCTTTCAGAGTCTCTCACCCCGTCCAGGATCAGCCTCAGCTCCTCGAACCTCGACCCCACACTGTTGGTCTGCCCCGCCATGGTCTCGATGAGCAACGTCGAGCCCGCTGGGTTCGAATCCAGCGCCTCGTTGCACGCTGCAACGACGTTCTTGATCCCCACCATCATCCCCTTCCCCATGTGCGAGCCGATGTGCGCCACCACATAGTCCACCTCGAGCATCGAGCACCGCGCCACCTCCGCCTTGAGCGAGGCGCGGCTCAGCTTCTGGAACGGGCCGGCGGATGCCGCGAGGTTGGCGAGGTATGGCATGTGCGCGACTATCTTCTTGAAACCGGCCTTCTCCCGCTTCTCCCTGAAAAGACGCGCTTCCTCTGGTACCAGGGGCTTGAAGGCCCATCCCCGCGGGTTCCTAGTGAATATCTGGAAGGTCGTGCAGTCTAGCTCGAGGGCCCGGTCGACCGCGAGGGGGATGGATTCGGATATCGAGACGTGAAAACCTAGAAGGGGACCGCTCCTCAATCAGTTCAAAATATCAAGGACGTGGGTTTAAGGCTCTTTTCCGTCGGGTCGCCCCAAACCCACAACTACGTTCTCTTTTTCTTCATCGCGCAGCTTCGTCTAGCGCTTCCGAGTAGTCCGTACGGTGTGACTACTGGCTCTAGACTTGGCTGGCGTTCTTGAAGATGCTGCGCTCCTCCTGGACACTCGGGCTCTCGCCGCCGGAGCGGTGTGAGAGTCCACTGTGACCGACCGCGAAGCGGGCGATGACACGGCGGACGCATCGATAGATGCGATTGCTGCGTCGCTCGAGCCTGCCGCGGCGACCTCGGCCGCCATCGTCGAGACCGCGCCTGAGGAGATCGCGTGGAACTCCTCGACTGGTGCTTCAACGACTGGTGACTGGGTTGCGGTCACTTCTGGCATTGTTGCCGCGTCGTTCTGCGAGTCAGATGTTGATGAAAGGGAGAAGGTTTCGATTGACGAACCTCCTGATACGAAGGATTGTGAGGCTCCGATTTGCCTCGGCTTGACTGCGTACAGAACCACTGCGACTCCGACGCCGGTGCCTAAGAGTATGGTCAGCATTTGTTCGAAGACCATTTTGCCTGTTACACCGGACGATAGGTGCCGAAGACGCGTCATTTGGGGCGAAGTCAAAGGTATTACACAATATTATCAAAGTGGGAGACACTTCACGCGAGGGCGCCTAGGTTTCCCAGCGCGAAAATGACAATTCTTATATCGAGCGAGAAGCAAATACACCATAACTGCATGACTTATCCGCTAGACAAGCTCTGCTTACAGATATTCAAGTTCGACCGCCGAGTGAGATATGCCGGAGTCCTCGACGACACGGGCCGCATAATAGCCGGAGGGATGAGGAAGGGCATCTCCTCGCTCGAGCCTGCCAGCGAGGACCTCAGGCTGATGGCGAACCTAACGATCCAGATAGGGACCGACAAGACCTGGGACCAATACTTCGGGAAGATCCAGTACACCTTCGTGAAGCGGGAGAAGCTCAACATGCTCATCTTCGGCGTGGGCAACAACCTCATGCTCATCACCACCCAGCCCGACGTGGACCTGGAGCAGATCGCCCAGCTAAGGGACTTTGTGATCACGATCTACAGCACCGGCATGATCCCAGAGAAGGTAAAGTAGGGACCGGGCCCAGCGTCGCTACAGGCCGAGGTCCGGGAAGCTCGCCTGGGCGACCCCGAGCTCCAGCTGGAGCGACCTGATCCTCTTCGCGTACTCGACCATCTTCTCCGGCTCGTTCCTGACCTTCGCTATCCTGTAGGCGTGCCCGCACTTTTTCAACGCCGCCCAAGTCTGACCGGTGGTGTGCTTGGTCGCCTTCGCGGATTCAGAAGCCGAGCTCGTCCCCTCCGACTTCGGGGTCGAACTCCTCGTGCGACGGGGTGGGGCGCCCCTCCTTCACCTCGAACTTGAGCGGCTCGCCGTGGACGGTGTATATCTTCAGGCAGGACTCGTCCTCGTAGGGTGCGCCTGCTATCACCATTATCTTGCCGGTGACGTGGAGTAGGTCCTCCTGGGAGGGCACCGCGTAACCCGAGGGGTGCGAGTGCGCCACCCCGACGTAGCTCAAGTCGATGGGGATCATGCCCCAGCCGAAGGCCGAGAACCCGCTGCCGTGGATAGCGTTCGGGGGGATGACGACCCCGTCCACCTCGACGACCCCGCTCTTGCTCTTCCCCCGCAGGAGCAGGATGCCCTCCTTCGGATGAAACATCTTGGAATAGGAGAGGATGCTGTCGAGCACGTCCTTGCGGAGCACGACGCTCTTAACGGGCAGGGTGCGTAGCCGCCCGAGCGCGAATCCTTGTCATCGTTTGCAATCGCCGCCTGTTTCGCAAGCAGGAGAATGCTCATAAAAAAGGTCTTAGAAGCTCGCCGGGCGCGCCGCGATTCCAGAAGGGTTTAAAACAACGCCAAATCGCTCCTCGCTAATCAAAAGGACTAGATGACATACTATGTTCGCACCTTCTGCAGGCTACGACAGGGCCATAACGATTTTCTCTCCGGACGGAAGACTATACCAGGTTGAGTACGCACTCGAGACGGTCAGGCGCGGAAGCCTCGCGGTCGGCGTAAGGACCGACGACGGGGTGGTCATGGCGGTTGAGGAGAGGGGAAGGAAGCTCCAGAACGTCGAGTCGGTCGTCAAGATGTTCCAGATCGACGACCACATCGGCGCGGTCGGCGCGGGCTACATCCCCGACGCAAGGATCCAGGTCGACAACGCCCGGGTCATCGCCCAGAGCAACAGGCTTGTCTACGACGAGCCAGTGGACATCGAGACGGTCGCGAAGAGGATCGCGGACCTCAACCAGCAATACACCCAGTATGCCGGAGTGAGGCCGTTCGGCGTCTCCCTGATAATCTCGGGAGTTGACGAGAACCGCGGCCCAGTGGTCTTCCTCACCGACCCCACAGGCGCGTACCTCGGCTTCGACGCGATAGCCATCGGGGCAGGCAGCGACCAGGTCAACGAGTACCTCGAGAAGAACTACAACCCCGGCATATCCCTTGAGCAGGGCATCACGCTTGCGATAGAGTGCATCTACCTCGTGAGCGAGGACAAGATGGGCGTCTTCCACATCAAGATAGGGGTCGTCGACGCCAAGACCAAGAAGATGAGGCGCCTGACCGAGGACGAGATCACAAAGTATGCAGCCAGCGCAAAGACGCGAGGCAGCGAAAAGACTCCCGCAAAGGGAGCCTAGCCTGATGTAGGCTCATGTCTAGCAAGTTCACAACCGTCCGCATAGTCATAGAGGGGGAGAAGTACGAGATTATGGTCAACCCAGAGACCGCCCTCAGCTACAAGTCCGGGAAACAGGTAGAACCCTCCCAGGTCATCGGCATCGACGAGGTGTTCTCCGACGCCAACAGGGGCCTTCGCGCGAACGGCGACAAGCTGAAGAAGCATTTCGGGACGGACGACCACGCGAAGGCTGCCATAGAGGTCCTCAAGCGCGGCGAGCTCCAGCTCACCCAGGAGCAGCGGCACAGGATGACCGAGGAGAAGCGCAGGCAGGTGGTCGCCATGATAGCGAAGACCTACGTCGACCCCAGGACAGGGCTCCCCCACCCGCCCGTTAGGATAGAGCAGGCGATGCAGGATGCCCGGGTCACCTTCGACCCCTTCAAGGACGCGAACGAGCAGCTGAAGACCATCCTCGAGGAGCTGCGCAAAATCCTCCCGATGAAGTCCGAGAAGGTGAAGCTCATGGTAAGAGCGCCAGCCCAGTACGCCGGCCAGACCATCGGCGTCCTCAAGGGCTTCGGCGAGATACTTAAAGAGGAGTGGGGAGGGGACGGTGGATTGTCTGCAATAATAGAAGTCCCAGCTGCGACCCAGTCAAGCCTACTTGAGAGGCTGGGATCGGCAACGCGAGGTTCGGCTCAAGTCACATTGGTGAAATAGAAAATTGGTGGAAATAACAAGAAAACAGGTAATTCCCGGCGACGTGATAGTAACCGGCGACTACAGACCAGGCATGTACGTGCAGCGGAGGGGCAACGATATGGTCGCTCTCCGGGTCGGGCTCGCCGAGATCATTAGGAACGACGTCAAGGTCATCCCCCTCTCCGGCGCCTATATCCCGAAGGTCGAAGACCAAGTGGTCGGCAAGGTGGTCAACGTGACGGGCTACGGATGGGAGGCGGACATCAACTCGTGTTTCGTAGGATACCTCCCAGGCCAGTTCGTCTTCGGGAGGGACTTCTCCCCCGCGACCCACGACCTCACCACTAGGTTCACCGTGGGAGACCTGATGCTAGCAAAGATCGAGGCCTTCGACCGGACGAGAGACCCTCAGCTGTCCATCAGGGGCCCGGACCTAGGAAAGATCCCCCAGGGAGAGATAATCAAGATCTCCCCCATGAAGGTCCCGAGGCTCATAGGGAGGAAGGGCTACATGATCAACATGATCGCCGAGCTCACCGCCCTTCAGATCAAGGTGGGGCAGAACGGCGTAATCGTCCTCGACGGTCCCGCCGAGGGAATAGCAAAGGCGGTCCAGGTCATCCAGCTCATAGAGCAAGAGGCGCACATGGCCGACCTCACCGCGAAGGTGCAGCAGCTCCTTGGCGTCCAGCCCGGCGCGGCCCCAGCACAGCCAATGGGCGGAGAAAATACCGGTGAATAGATTTGACAGAAGCGAAAAGAAAATTGATGGACGAGAACGGGATACGCACCGACGGTCGTCGTTGGGACGAGCTCAGGCCGCTGAAGATCGAAGTAGGGGTCCTCAAGAACGCCGACGGCTCCGCGAAGATTGAATGGGGCAAGAACATCATCATGGCTGCGGTGTACGGGCCGAAGGAGATGCACCCGAAGCACCTCGAGCTCGCGGACAGGGCGGTGCTAAAGTGCAGGTACCACATGGCGCCGTTCTCAGTCGACGAGAGGAAGAACCCGGCGCCTTCGAGGAGAGAGATCGAGATATCCAAGGTCATCAGGGAGGCGCTCCAGCCTGCGCTCTTCCTCGAGGACTACCCTAGGACCGCGATACAGGTCTACGTGGAGATCCTCCAGTCCGACGGAGGCTCGAGGGTCGCGGGCATCACGGCCGCAGCTCTGGCGCTAGCAGACGCGGGGATCAACATGCGCGACCTCGTCGTGGGCTGCGCGGTGGGCAAGGTCGACGGCAAGATAGTCCTGGACCTCAACGACACCGAGGACAAGGAGGGGTCTGGCGACATGCCATACGCGTTCATGCCCAACCTGAACCAGGTGACGCTATTGCAGATGGACGGCCTCTTCACTCACGACGAGTTCAAGCAAGCGCTCGAGCTCGCGAAGGTCGGCGGGATGAAGGTGTACAAGATCCAGAGGGAAGCCCTTCTCCAGAGGTACTTCAGCGGAGGAGGCCCGGAGACTTCCACCACCACCGCAGAGATGATGGAGGAGGCTTAGGATATGCCACAAAAGTCATTCGTAGTAGAGACGATCAAGAGGAACCAGCTCGTGGAGGCGCTCTCCAAAGGGAAGCGGCTCGACGGCCGAGGCCTGAACGAGGCCCGGAAGCTCGAGATCAAGACGCACGTGATCGCAAAGGCCAACGGCTCAGCGATGGTGACCCTCGGGAACACGCAGGTGCTCGCAGGAGTGAAGATCGACAAGGGAACGCCGTTCCCCGACACCCCGGACANNTCCTGATCGTGGGGGCTGAGGTGCTGCCCATGGCAGCGGCCTACCTCGAGGCGGGCCCGCCCGACGAGAGCGCGATAGAGCTCGCCAGGGTGGTCGACAGGGGAGTGAGGGAGTCGGAGATGATAGACGTCTCTTCGCTCGTCATAAAGGCGGGCAAGTGGGTCTACTCTATCTTCTGCGACGTGAACATCCTCAACGCGGACGGCAACCTCTTCGACGCGACCAGCTACGCAGTCGTCGCCGCGCTCCTGACAGCCAAGATGCCAAAGTTNNCCCGCTGCCCGTGAGCAAGATCCCCATCTCCGTGACGATCGCCAGCATCAACAACACGCTGGTGCTGGACCCGACGGAGGAGGAGGAGGCGGTCATGGACGCGAGGATAACCCTCGACACCGAAGACGGAGGAAACCTCTGCGCCGGACAGAAGGGCGAGCCGGGCACGCTCACCCCTGAGCAGATACTCACAGCAGCGGAGTGGTCGATCGCGCGAGGAAAGGAGGTCAGAAAGCAGATCAAGGAGGCCACCGGCGCATGACGAGGTCCAAGTCGCTCAGGGGCCTCGGCTCCAAGTACGGAGGCACCCTGAGGAAGAGGTACACCAAGGTCTTCAGGACCCTGAAGGCGAAGAAAGAGTGCCCCTCGTGCTCAAACATGAGGCTGAAGCGCGTCGCCTCCGGGATCTGGAAGTGCGCGAGCTGCGGCTACACCGTGGCTGGCGGTGCGTACGATGTCTCACCGGCAAAAGCCCAGCAGAGATAGGGTCGGAAACACCTCGCAGAGCAGTCCGCTAAAGGGCATTCGCCTCAAGGTCGCCATAACGGGCGCCGGAGGCGAGATTCTGAAGCGCCTCGCCGCCGAGAGGGGCCTTGCCCTGGAAGAGAAGGGCGACGAAGTATCTCTCGTGATCACAGCGGCAACTCCTGAGGAGGCGCTCGCCAAGCTGGGCCTTCTTTCGAGCCGTCTCGCCCAGAAAACGTGAAGACTTTATTTACTCTCGAGGAGGTCGCGGAGAAGGAAATAATTGAGCCAACAAGAGATTCCTCCCTGGCTGAGGGAGCAGCTCGCGAGGCTAGAGCAGCTCCAGCAGAACCTGCAGGCCGTCCAGATGCAGAAGCAGCAGGTGGAGGCGGAGCTCTCTGAGACCGACAGGGCTCTCGAGGAGCTCAAGAACGCGAAGGACGACGAGCAGATCTACAAGTACGCGGGGAATCTGCTCATCAAGGTAACCAAGGAAGCCATCATGAAGGACCTCCAGGAGAAGAAGGAGATCTCGAACACGAGGACGCTAGTCCTCGCCAAGCAGGAGACCCGCTTCAAGGAGAGCCTGAAGGACCTCCAGACAAAGATAGACGACATGCTAAAGGGTAGGGCCCAGTCCGCCCAGCCGGACCGGAACCCCCAATCCTAGGGATGCGCGCCGGCAGGGGAGACCGCGCGCTCCGTGAGCCGAAGGGTCGCGAAGGACGATGAGCGCGACGCAGTTCCCGTTCCTGCCCTCTGAGAAGATCCACCGTGTCGGCGTCGTCTGCCACAGGCACGCTGACCCCGACGCCTACATGTCCGCCTATGCGATCTCGCATCTCATCGCGAAGTTAGCGCCCTCGGCCCGGGTCGACGTCATACTTCCCGACGGCATGAGCCTCCTCACGCGCAGGCTCGCCCAGTCCTTCAAGCACGACAACCTCGTCGAGTCGGAGGGCCAGGAGGGAGGTGAATACGACCTCCTCGTGGCGGTCGACATAGGCCACACCGAACTGCTCAAGGGCTGGCAGGGCAAGGTCCAGGGCAGCAAGGCAGTGAAAGTCCTGGTCGACCACCACCCGATCCAAGACGGCGCGCTCTACGACCACATGATCGTCGACACCAACGCTTCCTCGGCCTCAGAGATCGTGTCGACGATCTACAGGGACCTCGGAGTCCCGATGGAGCCCAAGGCCGCCCAGGCGCTCCTGCTCGGGATAATGTTCGACGCCCAGCACCTGCTCATCGCGAAGGAGAGGACGCTTCGGGAGGTGGTGCGCCTCATGGACCAGGGGGCCAACATCGACGAGGCGAGGCTCTCCCTCCGCTCGCCGCCCGACTACGGCGAGGTCATCGCGAAGCTCAAATCGGCGAAGAGGGCGAAGCTCTACAGGCTNNGGTGGGTGGTCGTGACCAGCACGGTGGGCTCCTTCCAGTCCAACGTCGCGAGGGCGTTCGTCTCGATGGGCGCGGACGTGGCGATAGTCAGCGGCGAGACCGGGGGAGAGACGAGGGGAAGCCTGCGGGCGAACCAGAGGTTCTGGGAGGCGACGAAGATCCACTTGGGGACGGACGTCGCGGCGTCCATCGCGAAGGAGGCGGGCTTCGGAGGAGGCCACCCGACGGCGGCCTCGTTCACCTGCACGCTCCCAGAGGACGAGGCGTCCGAGAGCGCCCTCGCGCTCCTGGCCACCCTTCTGAAGGACAAGCCGGCCGAGATCCGCTGAGCGCTCTACTCTCTCGAGCGGAGGAAGGAGATGACCCACGGAGTCCTCCCCGCGGCCTTCGCCGCCTGGATCTGTGGCAGGCCCATCAGGAAGTTCGTGACCCCGGCCGCGAACAGGAGCTGGAGGGCGTTGAAGACTGCCGTGAAGAGCAGGATGAGGCTCAACCCGTTCGCCGAGGTGAGATCGATGCCGAAGAGCTTGAACGAGCCGGCAAGATACGGCACCAACCCGTTGAGGGCATACTGGCCTCCGAAGAAGACCAGCAGGTAGTAGTTGGCGACGGTCAGGAAGAACACCCTGGACACGATCCCCAGGAACGTCCCGAGGGCGGCGGCCTTTGCAAAGCCCGGGCTGCGCGACCGCGAGACAATCGCCGTCCCGGCCCAGATCCCCGCGAGGGAGGCAAGGATCGAGACGAGCTTCAGGATGGGGCCTATCGGAGTGTTCTGCCCGAGGAACATCAGAGTGATGAACTCTATGAACGCGGCAACCAGGCCCGGGACAGGCCCGAAGATGAAGAACGCCAACAGGATCGCGATCTCCCCCAGGTCAAACTGGAGATAGGGAATCAAGGGGAAGTTCAGGCCGAACGCCTGCGAGACCGTGGTCAGCACCACGGCCAGTGCGCCGAAGACGGCAATCCCTCCAAGGGAGACGCTGTCGAACCTTCCGTACCTTGCACGTCGCATGGATGCNNGCGGTTCGCCGGCGCGTGCCCCCCAACCGGGTCTACGATACGACAGCGCGATCCTAGCGGTAAGCCACTAATGAGCAACACAGCATCGATCAGACGAGGGCCGGGGAACACCCTCGCGTCCATCGACCACCTTTCTTTCCGCTACCCGGACTCTCCCAACCCTGCGGTCCGCGACGTCAGCCTCGAGGTGAGGGAGGGCGAGGTCGTCCTCCTCGCGGGCCCGAGCGGCTGCGGCAAGTCTACCCTCTTGCGCTGCATCAACGGCCTGATCCCGCACATGTATCCGGGGGAATACAAGGGAGGCGTCACGGTTGGCGGCCTGAAGGTCGCCGAGACCCCGATGAGCACCCTCGCCCAGAACGTGGGCCTGCTCTTCCAGAACCCCGAGAACCAGATATTCATGTTCTCGGTCGAGAGGGACATCGCCTTCGGGCTGCAGAACCTCTCCGTCCCCAGGGAGGAGATGAGGTCGCGCGTAGACGAGACGATGAGGCTCCTGGGGATAACGGCGCTCGCCGACAGGGCGCCGCACGAGCTCTCCGACGGGCAGAAGCAGAGGGCGGCCCTCGCGGGCGTGATAGCGATGCGCCCCAAGCTCATAATCCTCGACGAGCCGACCTCGCTGCTCGACCCCAAGACCGCGCTCGAGGTCGTCGCCCTCATCGAGAAGCTGAACCGCGAGCTCGGGATAACCTTCATCGTGGTCGAGCACAGGCTCGAGCTCCTCATCCCGATCGCCCACAGACTCGTCGTGATGGACAACGGCTCCAAGGTCATGGACGGGGCCCCCCAGGAAGTCCTCGCCGACGGGAGGGCGGAGGGATACGGCGTCGGCATCCCGCCCGTCGCCAAGCTCTACAGCGCCCTCTCGAAGGACGGGATCAGGCTGCCCAAGGTCCCCGAGACGCCAGAGGAGATGGCGGAGGAACTCAACGGCCTTTGACGCTCATAGAGTTCAGGAACGTCTCCTTCGTCCACCAGACAGGGGTCACCGCCCTCACAGACGTCAGCCTCTCGATCGGGAAGGGAGAGACCGTCGCGATAGTCGGCGAGAACGGCGCGGGGAAGACCACCCTGGTCAGGCACATCAACGGCCTCCTCAAGCCGACGAAGGGGTCCGTCCTCGTGGAGGGCAAGGACACAAGGGAGACCACTACCGCGACCCTCTCGCGCAAGGTCGGGATCGCGTTCCAGAACCCTGACCACCAGCTCTTCTCCGAGAGCGTCGAGAACGAGGTGAGGTTCGCGATGAAGAACTTCGGGTTCGGCGAGGACCTCATCGCCCAGCGTCTCGACTGGACCCTCAAGTTCTTCGGGCTCGACCAGTACCGAAAGTCCTCTCCGCTCGTGCTGAGCGGCGGGGAGAAGAAGCGGCTCACACTAGCGTGCATCCTCGCCTGGGACCCCGACGTGGTGGTCCTCGACGAGCCGACCGTGGGCCAGGACGCCCTGCAGAAGGAGAAGCTCGGGCAGATCTTCAAGCTCCTCCAGTCCACGGGCAAGACGATCATCATAGTCTCGCACGACGTCGAGTTCCTCTGGCCAATCCAGCCGCGCCTCGTGGTGATGTCGGGCGGGAAGGTCGTCGCGGACGGGCAGATATCGCAGATAATGGGGAACCGCGAGCTCCTCGAGGGGGCCAGGGTGACCCAGCCGCAGCTCCTCAGGCTCTACCAAGGCCTCGCGAGCAGGCCAGCGACACCCTTCCTCGACGTCCTCGAGGCCAGGGACTGGATCGGCGGAAGGAAGCAAAAGCCGGAGGCCAGGTAGGCCCCATGTACTGGCTCTCGGGCGGGTTCGTGTTCAGGAAGGTCATCTCCCCCTTCCACAGGCTCGACCCGCGCGCCAAGCTCCTCGTCTCCATGGAGTTCTTCGTCCTCTCGCTCCTCTCCTCGACCGTCGTCGAGGTGATCCTGATCCTCGTCGCGATCCTGCTCGTCGCGACCGTGGCCAAGTCCCTCCGCAGGATAGCCAGGACCATCGCGTTCTCGGGCCTCTTCGCCGTCTTCATCTTCGCGATAAACTTCCTCTTCGGGCTCGGGCTCCTCAACGCGTTGCTCTACTCCGTCCGCTTCCTCGCGATAATCAGCTCGACGAGCGTCTTCTTCGTGACGACTTCCCCCGACGAGCTCGAGCAGATAATGAAATGGATGAGGGTGCCCCGGGACGTGGTCTTCGCCTTCGTAACCGCGGTCAGGTTCATCCCAGTCGTGATGCTCGACGCCTTCCAGATCATGGACGCCCAAAAGTCCCGGGGGCTGGAGTTCGAGAAGGGGAACGTCCTGAAGCGTGTCAGGAACCTGGTCCCAATCCTCATACCTCTCGTGGTGAACTCCGTCATCCGGAGCGGGGAGCTCGCCGAGGCGATGGAGTCAAGGGCCTACGGCTCCACTCCCAAGCCCACCTCACTCTACGGGATGCGGCTGAGGTGGTACGATGTGGCGGTCGCTGTTCCCAGCCTGCTACTCGTCTCCGCCGTGGCGCTTGTAGTTGTTTTCCACGTGACACTCTATATCTAAGTTCTGAGAACTCGAGTCGTGTCCGAGTTACTCTTCGGAGCTTCTGCTCTGGGGATTGACTGCTGTCTCCTGCCTTCAGTGTTCCTCATCATCGCTTCATCTATGCTCCGCGCTCCTGCCTGAACGTCTAAGACCAAATCCTCTTTATTCCCTTGGTTCTCTTAGACATCCTCCTGAGTTCAATCATCGTCCGTTTCAACTCCTCGAATTCACCAATGGAGAGATGTTTGTAAGTTCCAAGTATCAACATGATTCTCCTTACAAGCGGAAGCCTCGCCTTCATTGAAGTCAGCCGCACCTCGGGTTCGATAAGATCAAGTATCTTAATGACATCCGCCCTCTTTCGAAATATCAAAGAAGCCATTGGCCTTGTCTTTGATTTGGTGACCTTGCCAAACCCTAGCTGCTCTTGAATAGCCGACAGCGCCGGCAATTCGTCAGAATTGAGGCTAATGCTTACGATTGGTGCGAAATCGTACCCCCATCTTGTATGGTCGTGCCTCTGCATTTTTACTCCCACGTACCCTTCACCGTCGATTAGACCAGCAAGATATGGGATTAGACTGGATGAAGACATCGCCAAACTGCTGCTCAGCGCGATATTTATGTCTGCGCACCATCAGGCAGACATCTTATCTTGGCGCGCCATGAAGACGCGGTCGAGCTCGGCACCACTAGGGCATAGCCAGCTCATATCGGTCGTAAAGACCATGGCCTTGTTAATGGGCTCCGATATTTATTCGCCCACACCGTAATTTAGAGGTCAGAACTTCCGGGAGCCTATATCTACCACGTCATCCCCTTCACCGTCTGAGATAGCCATGATACTTCCTCGCGTGGTCGCGGACGAAAGGGAGAGGCAGAGCGGCGTCCCCGAGCGGCTGTCGAAGCTCGACGTCCGCGTATACTTTAGCCAGCTCGCGGTCGCAGACTACGTCGTCAACCCGGAGATCGCCGCCGAGAGGAAGTCCATAAGTGACTTCGTCTCCTCCGTCTACGACGGAAGGCTCTTCGCCCAGGCGTCCGCACTCGCCAGCTCCTACAGGAAACCCTACATCATCGTCGAAGGGGACGTGACGAAGGTAGGGGGGATGGTCAAGAACCTGGCCTCATACTACGGCGCGCTCGCCGCAGTGACCCTCGCATACGACCTCAGGCTCATGCACACGGCCAACGCCGACGAGACGGCGCTCGCTATCGCCTCCCTCGTGAAGAACAGCCGCGCCAGGCCCATCCCGCCAGGGCTCATGCAGCCGCCGCCCAAGAGCAAGGACGAGGCCCAGCAGCAGCTTTACTTTGTGTCTTCTTTACCCGGCGTCGGGATGAAGCTAGCAAAGAGGATGCTAGGCCGCTACGGGACGCCAAGGCGGGTCGTCGCGCTCACAGAGGCCCAGCTCTCGATGATCCCGGGGGTCGGCGCGAAGCGCGCCTCGAAGATTGCCCGGGTCCTCGACAACAAGTACGCCGGGTGGCAGGAACAGGAGTCCCCCGAGCAGGTGAAGCTCGAGGCAGAAGAGGTAGAGGAAGATGAGTAGGCCAGAGCAGACGAAGATTGCGATCATCGGCGGGACCGGCGAGCTAGGCTTCGGGCTCGCGGTTAGGCTCGCAAAGGCCTACTCGGTGACGATNNCTCGATAGGGTCGCGCGACGTCCCCAAGGCGGCCGCTGCCGCGGCCAAGGCGACCACGGTCGCCCGCGTTCGGATCGAAGCCAAAGCCAACAACGAGGCCGCCCAGGCCTGCGACATCGCGATCCTCGCGGTCCCCGACCTTCCCTCGCCCGACCTCCTGGCGTCCATGGCCCCTCACCTGACGGAGAAGCTCGTCATCTCCCCCATCGTCCCGATGATCTTCAAGGACGGGGTGTTCTCGCTCATCGCCTCGGCCGAGTCCGCCGCAGAGCGGGTCGCCAAGGCCCTCCCGATGGCGAAGGTCGCAGGCGCCTTTCACACCGTCCCCGCGGTCCGGCTCGCTCGGCTCGGGGAGGAGCTCGACTACGACGTACTCGTGACCGCCGACTCCGTGGGCGTCTTCGTCCAGGCCTCGCAGGTCGTCTCAGCGGTCGGCAAGCTGAGGCCAGTCTACGCTGGGCCGCTCAAGGTCTCTCGGATGGTCGAGGCTATCACGCCCGTCCTCATCAACGTCGAGAGGTTCAGCAAGATGAAATCGCCTTCGATAAAGTTGGTCTGAGCCGCGCCCGACCGAGAGGGGCAGGTCTTGAACGAGCAGCCATCACTTCACGGACGGCGTGCCCTTCTTCCTCCTCTTGCGCTTGAAGAGCGATTTCAGGCCCTTCCACCTATACCTGAGCACCTTCTGCGTCTGGTTCGTCAGGCTCATGTCCTCGACCAGCCGGGCGAGTTGCTCCTCCCTTTCGCCCATCCAGAATGCGAACTCGNNCCTCGGCCTTCTGCCGCCGCAGCTCCTCGAGCTCTGCGAGCGTGGCCCTGAGCTTCGCGTCCGCCTCGTTCTTGGTCGGCTTTCTGCTCTTAGGGAACTTGGAATCCACGTACCTGAATAGGACGGACCCTTGGAGCGTGATCGAGAGGAACGCGACGCCTAGGACCATCGTGGTAATGACGCCCCGTTGCTCCACCGAGCTCGGTATCGAGGCCAGGAGGACTATGGAGAGCGCCCCCTTCATCCCGCCGAGCATGGCCACGTTCTTCCAGGCGCGGGGTATCCTCAATCCTGCAGCCGAGAAGATCCCAAGGATCGGATACACAGAGGCGGCCCTTGCGAGGCTGACGGCGAGGAAGGCGACGCCTATGGCGAACGCACCCGCTACCAGTTGCGTGATGTCCGTGCTCAGGCCTATGAAGAGGAACGCCACGGAGTTCGAGACGAACGCGATTATCTGCCAGAAGGACTTCACGCTCTCGCGCGACTTTTGGACGAGGGTCGTGTGCATCGTCAGGTTCCCGAAATACAGCCCCGCCACGACCACCGCAATCAGGCCGGAGACGCCGAGGTAGCTCGCCAGCGAGTACGAGCCGTAGACGCAGACGACCGTGATGATCGTCTCCGAGCGCGGGTCGTCGACGAAGCTCGAGAGCAGCTCGGAGCCGAACCCTGCGAGGAGTCCTATCAGCGCCCCTCCACCCAGAAGGANNTGGCGAATTGGGACGTCGCGTCAAGGACCGACGGTTGTGAGACCGTGACCGAGGCGAGGACGACCGAAAAGACCACGATGCCTGTTGCGTCGTTTAATCCCGCCTCCGTCTCGAGGAGGGCGGAGAGCCTCGCGGGGACCTTCACCCTCCTGAAGATCTCAAGGACGGTGGCGGTGTCGGTCGGGGCGATCAGCGCACCGAAGATGAACGCGGCCCGAAGGGGGATACCCGCCAAGGTCCACAGGGCGAGGCCGGCCACCACCGTCGAGATCAGGACGCCGAAGGTGGCCAGCGCCAGGGCGGGGTTGATGACGGACCTCAGCTCGCTCGACCTGATGTTCATCATCGCCTCGAAAAGGAGCGGAGGAAGGATCAGCGCGACGAAGTACCCGTTGCCGACGAGACCGTTGAAGAGCAGGTCGACTCCAAAGATCGAGGAGACAGAGAGGCTCGCGAGGGCGACCCCTAGAATCACGAGGAACTGGGTATAGGGGATGTTTATGCGCCGCGAGATTATGGAAGCAAGGACGGCGACCACGAGAAATCCGGCGATGACCGATTCTATTGCCGCCACTGCGTGGCTCCCGCCATCGTGNNCAGGACCCCGTCCGCCGGAGGGGAACTGACTTGGAAACGGGTGGCCAAAGTCACCGCATATCATGGCAAAAAACCCGAAATCGCCTACCCAACCCTTAAATACGACAACGAGGCAAAGATAATTCACTGCAAATTCGGCTGATGCTGATTCAGGATACCCGGCGATATGAACGACGGTGAAGCTTCTGACTCTCTCAAGACGACTTTGCCGTGGAAACAAGAAAGAAAATGAATAGTTTCAAGGAATTGGAATTGCGCCCCCAGATATTGAGGGGCGTAGATGAAGCAGGGTTTGAGAAACCCTTCCCTATCCAGCAACTTGCCATCGGTCCCCTATTAGCGGGCCGGGACATAATCGGACAGGCGAAAACGGGCAGCGGTAAGACTGCTGCCTTCGGCTTGCCTATGTTGCAAGCCATCGACACAGCCATGAACGAGGTGCAAGCACTCGTGCTCGCCCCCACAAGGGAGCTGGCGGTCCAGATCAAGGAAGAGATCTCGCGCCTCGGCGCTTACACCGGAGTCCAGGTCTTGGCCATCTACGGAGGCCAGTCCATCAACGTGCAGCTCGACCATCTTCGGAGGGGCGTGCATGTGGTCGTGGGGACGCCCGGCAGGGTGATCGACCACCTGAAGCGAGGCACGCTCGACTTCCGCAAGACAAAGTTCGTTGTGCTGGACGAGGCTGACACCATGCTCGACATGGGGTTCATCGAGGACATCGAGTTCATCCTGGACTCCATCCCTCCGGGCAGGCAGATGAGCCTCTTCTCTGCGACCATGCCCCAGCGCATCATGGACATCGCAGCGAGGCACATGAAGAACCCAGAGAAGATCCTAGTCAGCGCAGACGAGCCCCAGTCAGACGAGCTCGAGCAGTATTACGCGGTTACGGGCTACGACGACAAGCTACAGACGCTCGTCGACATACTCGAGACCGAGCATCCCGCGAGCGCGATTATCTTCACCCGCACAAAGTACGGGGCCCACAAGATGGCCAGGGAGCTCCAGAGGCGCTACTTCAACGCCGTGCCCCTCCACGGAGACCTGAGCCAGAACCAGAGGGACCACTCGATGCGTCTCNNGCAACTACGACGTCCCCCAGGACCCGCTCCTCTACTTCCACAGGGTAGGGAGGACCGCGAGGGCCGGGGACAGCGGCAAAGCATTCACCCTCGTCTCTGGCGACGAGCAGAGCGATTTCGAGCGGATACTCGCACTGAGCAAGGCGCCGATCAGCCCTCTGAGGAAGCAGGACGCCGAACACCAGTTCTACGTCCCAGCGAAGAAGACCATCACGGAGCTCCAGGACTCCCGATATAGCGGCGGTGGCAATCGCGGCGGAGGATACAACCGCGGGGGCGGAGGCTACCGTGGAGGAAACAGAGGAGGAGGCGGCGGCAACGGGTCGCGAAGGGGCGGATACCGCGGTAACGGCGGCGGTAACAGGAGAGGCGGGGGAGGGAGGTATTCCTCTTGGTAAGATGCAGCAACTGCAACGCGATCGCCAAGACCCAGTGCAGCGAGTGCCAGAAGCCCGTCTGCAGGTCCCACGTCAGCGTCATCTTCAACGAAGAGACCAGGTCTTTTAGGAGCCTCTGCGGCGCGTGCTACTCTCAAGTGAGGAGATTGAATTGGGTAAGAGAAAGGTCCTAAACGAGGCCCACCTCAAGGAGCTAGTCCTCCCTGAACAGGGAGAGCTCCTCGGACGGGTCCAGAAGATCTCTGGAGGGAACCAGGTCCTCGTCCAGTGCACCGACGGNNATCAGGGGCAAGATGAAGAGGCGCATGTGGATCCGCGAAAACGACATCGTGCTCGTCTCTCCATGGGACTTTGACCACAAGAGGGCGGACATCGTCTGGCGTTACATCAAGGACCATGCAGACTGGCTCGAGACCAACGGCTACATGAAGCCAAGCGGTCCTCTAGCGCCAGGCACTGCTGCCGAGCAGGCAGCGCGCGCCGCGGCGGCACAGCAGCAGTCACAACAGGCCACTACGACGTCGTCTCCGCCTCCACAGGCGTAGACGAGCGAATCTAGAAC
>PLCG01000067.1 GCA_003135575.1 Nitrososphaerota archaeon | reverse complement strand
ACGTAGATGTGGTTAGATGGTGCCCTTTCGTGCATGGGTGCCATTGCGGGGGCTTGTTCGGAAGGAGCTTCTGTTCTCTCCTCGTCTTTGGACCTGGGTTGTCTCTTAGTGCTGACTTTGGCTGACATTGTTGTCGGCTCCTCCGCTCCAGACTATTTATGCATACCGAAGAAATATGCCGTCACCTTCGACCGAAGGCGACCCTATACTCTATAGAAGATACTTGATTGGGATGTCTTGCGAGTGGCCGTTGGGGAGAGAGCGCCTGATCGAGATGGGGAGGGCGTCGCTGGCGAGCTCCATCATTGCAAGAGCGATGGAATCTCGGACGCTCTCGTCGATAGGGACGAACGGAGGCGCGCCCATCGCGAGCTGTAGCGACCTTGCCCCGACGATCCTGGCCTTCTCGAACCGTGTAAGCTTCGACGGGCCTATGAGAATCTCAAATCCCTCCTCTGCGGCTCGTTTTGCCTTTCTTTTGTCCTTAGAAGCTGCTATTGTGACCAAGAATAACCCAGAGGTAGGGAGGCCTTTTTAAGACCGGGTATAAGTTTTGCGCTTTTCGCAAGGTCCGTTGCTCATCAAGTCTTCGATGAATCTTGCCGGAAGCTCTTCATCTTGTTGGCCTCCACTTGGCTCTGTTGCGTCGTCGGGGTTATTTGAAATAACGTTGCATGACGGTGATGTGATGGCGAACGACTCGAGATTTGCAAGTTTGAAGAATCAATGAGCGACCTAAATAAGACACCGAGAGTTGAAACCTTCCGTTGCGGTCGAAGATCGTCTATGCTACTGCTTCCATCATCGTGTTTGCCGTAGCTTTCATCGCGCTCGTTCCCGTCTTCCCAGACTGGAATGCAGTTTGTCCGAAGTTAAGCAGTTGCGTGGGGATGCTTCTTGTCAAAGATCCGCTATCGGTCTCAATGACATACTTGCTCACGGGAGTTGGAGGGACTTTCTTTGCAGGGCAGTATCAGTTGGTCTTTCGTGCTTGGGGATGCCGCTCTTTATCTTCAGAAACTACTACGACGGTATCCTCGGAAACCAACTCGACACTATCCTCAGGCAGGACGACGACAATCTCCGCGGGACCCGGACATGTATGCGACCAAGGCGTCATTGCGTTCTGATTTTCACCCGCTTTGCAATGCAATCATGAATCACCCGTAGATGCAACAGCATTTCCGTTCGCAGCCCGCGTCATCATGGCATAAATACCGACGCGCCAATCCCGCCGCCTGAACGAGCGATGTCGGTCTCGAAAGTAGAATGCTCAGTGACGGTCAGGGGCAAGGGCAAGTTCACCCTCGGCTTGTATCGCCATCTCGCACCCGTCACGGTCACCGCGCTCCTCGACGAGTTTCCGCTTGCGTCTAGGGCAATGGTCACGCCAGGTGCGATGATGAACCTGCTCACCACGATCAAGATAGGAGTCGAGAAGCAGAGGATGGAGTTCTCAAAGGGAGACGTGGCGTTCCTCGCGGCGAACGGCTCGATCTGCATATTCTTGGCGAACGTGAAGAGCCAGCGACCTCTGAACCCCGTAGGGAAAGTTGAGGAAGGCCTCGATGTCCTTCAAAAGGTGGCCGGCGGCGACGTGGTCGAGATTGCGGCGCCCAGTGCTCACGAAGCAGGTGCTAAGGAAGCAGGCGACCAGATATAGTGGCCGCTGAACCCGCCGACGCGCTTTACCAGGCCCTTTGATTCTAGCGACGTGAGTACGAGTTTAGCGACGGCCGAGTTGACCGAGAGCGAACGGGCAGCGTTGTAAATCGTTATCGCCTTCAGAGAAGACAAAGTCTTCATCAGCTCCTGGTCGCTGCTCCGAGGGAGTAGAACGTCTACCCGCTTGCGCTCGCCGGGCGCCTTGGTCGTCTTCTCTGTCTTCTTCTTTCCTCCCTTGTCGTCTCCTCCTCCTGCCGCAGAGTTAGCGTTATCGTCTTGCGTCTTTTCCATCGAGGCTAGAGTCTTCTTCTTCGTCCCGCCCATCTCAATACACTTAGTGTCCCCGCGACTGCATGGGTGAATTAAGTCTTCTCCCGGCGCGCGATGAGCGCGTAGCCAGCAAAGGCGGCGAGTGCGCCGACGAAGAAGCTCACGTCTGCCCCGCCTATCAGACTCGCAACTGGCCCGATGTAGCTCAGGCCATATGGGCTCAAGTTCATGAAGGGCAATGAGATGACCAAGCCCAACAGGTAGGCCCCGAGTCCGGTCTTGAGAAACGGCGGTGCGCTCTCCACCCCCGAAGCGATCTTCTTCNNATCCAATAGTCGAGGGTGAGCAGGAAGTTCTCGTAGAACCCCTCGAAGTTCGAGGCGCCCGCGAGGGCGAGCACGAAGCCCACGATGCCCGCTAGCAACACGGTCTGGAGCCTGCCGGCCCTCTTGTAGAGCACGAGCGCAGACAGTGAGTTCGTGTAGAGGTTGAGGGCATCAGCAGCGACGGCCCCGAGCACGATTGCCATGAGAGTGAAGACCGAATACCCGCCAGAAATCGTGGCGAGCGCAGAAATTGGGGTGAGGTGGGGGTTGTTTGCGCCGACCACCACGATGAAGCCTGCCAGCTCTGCCCATGCGCTGGCGATTGCCCCTCCTGCGGTCGTGAAGGCCACAATCTTCCACTTGGAAGTGTTGCGCGGCAAGTAGCGGGAATAGTCGCTGGCGTATGGAGACCAGCTCATGAGGANNAAAGCGCCCAGAAATAGGGACTGAAGGAGGCGGACGCCTCATAGGTCGAGAAGCTCGCGCCCATCTTGAAGTACGCGATCACCGTCAGCGCTGCGAACATCAGGCCCAGGACGACCGACATGACTTTCTCGAATGTGTGGATGATGTCGTGCCCGTACACCGCAAGGGCCACGTCCACGACCACTATGATGGCCGCAGCCGCGTAGAAGGGCAGTCCGAAGGCAAGATTCAACGCGAAGCCGCCGAGGATGATGTTGACCGTGAACCAGCCCACCGTACCAATCCAATTCGCCAGCGCGAACGGCACGTTCCCTGTCCTGCCCATCACCGCTCGCGATATCATCATCTGAGGATACCCGAAGGTCGGGCCCATCGAGGCCATGTGCCCGACTAGAAGCCCACCTAAGATGTTCCCTACGACGACAGCAATTATGATGCTTGAAAAGGGGAGACCTAGTGCGAAGAAGAGTGACCCGAGGGCAAAGTCTGCGATTGTGAGGTTCGCGCCGAACCAAAGCGTAAAGGCGCTGAATGGCTTGCCGTGCCTCTTGTCCTCTTCAACGTGCTCTATGCCCAGCTTCTCCAAAAACGAAAGACTCGGCTCGGTCCGCCGAGGTATGTTATTATCCATTATCACGCCCAGGTGTGAACTGCGACGTCTCCCGGCATGGAAGGTCATGCAATGCGCTTTCGCTCAACGCAGCCTATATCAGCGGCCTTCCGAAGAGGCGACCGGTCGGTTTGAAGTACTCACTCGTCGCAGAATACTTCGACAAACTGGAAGGGACGAGAGGGAGGCTGCAGATGACCGAGATACTCTCCTCGCTCTTCAAAGAGACGCCGAGGTCTGACCTTCCCGTTCTGGCCTATCTCATGCAGGGCAAGCTCCGCCCGGACTACGAGGGAGTCGAGCTAGGGATCGCGGAGAAGCTCGCGCTCAGGGCGCTGAGCATGGCATCAGGAAGGACGGCGGAGGAAGTCAAGGACGCCTACGTAAAGTCCGGGGACATCGGAACCGCCGCGCAGATTCTCCTCAAGGGCAGCGGCGGGCGGGGAAGGCAGGGCAGCTTGACATCTGAGCCGTTGACCCTGAGGAGGGTCTATGACTCGCTCCTTACGATAGCCAAGACGAGCGGCGGAGGGTCCATAGACTCCAAGCTGAAGGAGCTCGTGAGCCTCCTCAACGACGCGACTCCCCTCGAGGCGAAATACATCCTAAGGACGGCGATGGGAGTCCTGCGCCTGGGCGTCGCGGACTATACGATGTTGGACGCCGCCGCCGTGGCGCTTCTCGGTGACAAGGCCAAGAGGAAGGTCCTGGAGAGTGCATACAACGTCACCTCCGACCTCGGATTCGTGATAGGCGTGGCTGCAGAGCATGGGCTCGCAGGCGTCGAGAAGATCCGCCTGCAGGTCGGGAAGCCGATAAGGCCCATGCTGGCAGAGAGGCTGGAGTCAGCCCAGGCGATCCGTGACAAGATCGGGAAGCCGGTCGCGGCCGAGTACAAGCTGGACGGAGAGAGGCTCCAGATGCACAAGGACGGAGAGAAGGTGGAGCTGTTCTCGAGGCGCCTCGAGAGGATCACCCTCCACTACCCGGACGCGGTGAAGTTCGTCAAGGAGCACGTGAAATCGAGAAAAGCAGTCCTAGAGGGGGAGGTCGTTGCGATAAACGCGGACACCGGGGAGTACCTCCCGTTCCAGGAACTCATGCATAGGCGCAGGAAGCACGGTATCGAGGAGACGATGAAGCAGTACCCCGTCGCGGTGAACTTCTTCGACGCGCTTTTCGTCGACGGGAAGGACATCACCGGGCAGCCGTACGTGAGGCGAAGGGCCGAGCTGGAGAGAGTCGTCGAGGTGACGGAGTTCACCAGGCCCATACCTGCAAAGATGGTCGAGACAGTCGAGGAGATGGAGAAGTTCATGGAGCTTGCGATAACGGAAGGGTGCGAGGGGATAGTCGCCAAGAAACCCGACGGGGTCTATCGGGCAGGGGCGAGGGAGTTCACATGGATCAAGCTCAAGCGCGAGTATAGCAGCGAGCTCACAGACACCATCGATCTGGTGATCATCGGCGCGTTTCACGGAAGGGGGAGGAGGACGGGTGTCTACGGTGCCTATCTGTTGGCAGCATACGACGCCGAGAGGAAGATGTTCCCGAGCGTCACGAAGATAGGGACCGGGTTCTCCGACGCAAATCTCGAACGATTCCCAAAGATGCTGAAGCCGTGCGAGAGCATGGTCAAGCCTCCGAACGTGGAGTCGAAATTGGTCCCCGACATCTGGTATCGCCCCAAGGTGGTGATTGAGACGATAGCTTCTGAGCTGACCCTCTCCCCGACCTATCCGGCGGCCATGGACGCCATAAGGAAAGGGAGCGGGCTAGCGCTTCGCTTCCCGAAGTTCACGGGGAGGATCCGCGACGAGAAGGGACCCGGGGACGCGACGACCGTGAAGGAGCTGGTCGAGATGTACGGCTTGCAGAAACGTAGCCAGTCGGTACAACGTTAGCCCGCCTCAGCTCTTCGGCTTCCCTTGGGAGTTGATCCATCCGGTGTCGGGCGATCCTGTGGGGAAGCCGTTGCCTTCGTCCGCGTGCGGGCTGTCCTGAGCCTTCATCGCGCACCACTGCTCGACCGTTATGCTCTGCGCGGGGGACATCCTTATCCTATAGGCGTTAGGTTTGACGTCCCACACTACGTTGTAGTAGATCAGCCCGAACTCGGGGTAGTTCATAACGGTCGCGACGAACTCGTCGAGCTGTCGCACGGTGGGCCACTTCTTGGGGTCGGCAGGCAGCGCGGGGCCGCCGGGCACGTCAATCCACCCCGAGATGATTTCATGCGTGAACATGTCAGGCCCATTGTCGTTGAGCCAGGTTGGGCTCGGGGCACCTGAGGCGACCGTGCTCGCGTAGTCGGCCGATCTATTCCCGTCCGCCCCGACCGACGCCAGCCACGACCTCACGTATCGCCACGCCTTGAAGCTCGAAGACACGTCTTCCCCCTCCACGGTGGGCTGGAGTTTGTTGTTAGCGTGCAGGATCCACTGCTTTCCCGACTTCGCAAGGTTGTTCGTCACGGCTTTGTAGCCCGTGTAAGCGTTCGCGGCAACCCTTTGGTCCTGCGTCAACGGAAAGTAGTTGAGCACCATCTTCTTCGCTGTGAGGTTGTAGCTTACCTTGTAGGTCCCGACGCTTGGCGTCCCGAATCCTTGCGGAATGATCACCATTGTGTGGAAGACGCCATATGGGAGCGCAGTCGGAGCCAGATCGTCGGAGTTCGTGGAGGCAGTGAAGTCGTAGGGGAAGTAGAGCTCGACCCCAAGAGTGGTCGTGAACGGCTTCACGACGGGGGGTTGGTTGATGACGGTGAGCGTAGTGGTTATCGGTATCTCGACGTAGATCTGGAGATTGAACGTGTTGTCCACGGCGCCGCAGCCCGGGTCGTCCACGTTGAGGTTGGGGTCGCACGGGCGCAGCTTTCGGGCGGGGTTTGTCCTCCAGTACGTGTGGGACGACGAGTCGTTGGGTGCGGCGGTCGTGACCGCAGCAGGGGTGCCGGGTGGCCCAGCGATGTACTTCGAACTGTAGCCATAGTTGACCTGGATGCTGGCGGGGTCGTTCATGAGCTGGTCGTCTATGTCGAACTCCACGGATAGCGGTGATACCTCGGTGTGGACGCGCGCGAGACCGGAGGGTGTCTGCACTATGTCGAAGATTTGAGTCGTATCAAGCTTCATGTGCCAAAGGGTAACCAATTCGGCGGCGTTCCCTGTGCCCGCTACATGAGGCTTGCTGGGGTGTATTCCCTGCAGAGGCGCGTGCAATCAAAGGCGTGAAGGCTACTTTTTCTTCTCTTCGTCGGCGATGTTCTGCGCTCGTTTCGCCAGCTCTNNGTCAACTGCCGTGGTCCCCGCCACGGGGATGTTGGAAGGGATGAGCAGGATCGTGTTCTTTCCCTGCAACCCAAGCTCATAGATGATATTCATCCACCTCAGCTGGAAGGCCCTGTCGTTGTTGGCGTAGAGGTTCGCCGCGTCGACCATCTTCTGAGCGGCTTCGAACTCGGCGAGCGCGAGCGTCACCCTCGCCCTCCTCTCCCTCTCTGCCTGGGCATTCCTGGACATCGCGTCTTGCAACGCGGAAGGTATCCCCACATCCCTTATCTCGACCGCGGTGACCTTCACACCCCAGCCCTCGGTCTTGCTGTCGATGACCGCCCTTGCGTTGGCGCCGACCTTCTCTCTCTCCGTGAGGAGGTCGTCGAAGCTGACCTGCCCTATCACTTCCCTTAGGGTGGTCTGCGCCGCGAGCTGGGTGGCCATCATGTAGTTCTCAGCCCCCAGGACGACCTTCTGCAGGTCCACCGGCTGGAAGTACATGACCGAGTCCACCACCACGGGGACGTTGTCCTTCGTGAAGGTCTGCTCTGTCTTGAACGACACCGTCTGCAGGCGGGTCGATATCGTGAAGGGGACCTTGTTGATGAACGGGACCACGTAGATCACCCCGGGCCCTCTCAGCCCCTTGTATCGGCCTAGGCTCAGAATTGGCGCCCTCTCCCACTCCCGCAGCACCCGAATGCCGCTTAGGAGAATCCCCAAGACGACAAGGACGACAAGCGCCTCTACCGCGAGCGTAGCTACATCCACCAAATCAGGTCATCGAGATNNCCATATAGGCGTTCTGCCGGTCGGCCGGAAGGTCCGACGGCGAACTTACTTCCCGTTGCCCGGCTTCTCGACTACGAGAGAGATGCCCTCGACCGCCTTTACTTCTACCGGTTCTCCCTTGCCGAGCTCGCCCGACACGCTCCTGGCGCGCCAGATCACTCCCTCGACCCTCACTTCGCCGATTGGAGAGAGGGGCGAGACCACTACGCCGCGCTTTCCGACCAGCGCCTCGGCGCCGGTCATCTTCCGCTTCCTCCTCAGGGGGCCGAGTATCCACCTAACGTAGAGGCCGCCGACGATGCCGATTGCCCCAAGGGCGACAGCCTCGACCTGCGTGTAGTCTATCAGCGACGAGTCAGAGTACTGGACGCCCTGGAACAGGAGGTAGACCCCCGCGGCCCCCACGACGGCCCCTCCCATCATGGCAAAGCCGTGGCCGAGTTTCAGTTCAAGGAACATCAAAGCGACCCCTATCAGAATTATCAGCGCGCCCAATGTCGATGCGCCGACGACCTCGACCCCCACCAGCCCGGCGACGAGGCTGATCGCACCGGCTATCGACAGGACGAATGTTGGGTGGTAGAGGTCGAGCACCAGGGCGAGAGACCCGAGGAAGATGAGGATGCCGCTCAGATTGGGGTCGCTCAGGGTGCTGAGGAGCTGGTCAAAAGAGGTCTCTTGGACGACGGTGTATGTCGAGCCCAGCCCCAACTCTGACAGCGCTCCCTGTAGGGTGGTCGCGTTTCCTTGTGCGATGTGGAACCGATACGCGTCAGGAGCCGAGTAGGCGATGTCCGACACGACCATTGCTTGGGCAGCAGTGGCGTTTCTCCCCCACTTTTGGGCTAGGCTCGTCATCAGCGAGACCATCGCGCCAGCGGTATGGTTCTGCTCAAGGGGCGTGCCGCCTACCACTATCGGGGTGGACGGCCCGATCTCCGACCCCGGACCCATGAGTATCTTATTGCTTGCCATCGCGATGTAGCTGCCCGCTGAGGCAGCAAGCGCATTGGGAGGGACATAGGTGTAAGTCGGGATCCCTGACTGGTTTGCCGCCTCTATGGTCGATATTATGGCGGTCATGTCGCTGAGGAGGCCGCCCGGCGTGTTCATCTGGATGACGATCGCGGGCGCGCCTGACGACTTGGCGGTGGCAAGGGCTCCGGCCATGAGGCTAGAAGCCCCTGGGTCGACGGGGACACTAAAGTCGACCACCACGACGCTAGAAGGGGTGGGAACGGCCTCGGCGCGTAAGGGGCCGGATGCCAAGGCCAAACCTGCGAGGATGGCTACCAACCCCGCAAGAAGCAGGGGTCTTCTCACCAAGTTCGTCGCCAAGGACATGTTGAACCAAGACCCAAAGGCATGTAACCAAGATAAAAGCCTGAGTCAGGGGCTTCAGAGGGAAGAAGATGTTATCCTCATACGGGCTCTTTGCCCCTCTTTTATATTCTCAACATTCATAGCCTGAGCGGGGAAAATATACTGTCTGGTTCTGAGGCCGACCTTCAAGCTCGCAGAAGGACTCTTCTGGTCCTAGAGGACGAGGTCAGAAGGGTCACCGACGCCGCGCGCGTCTTGCGCGAGGAGTACCAGGCCGTCCTTTCGAACGACAAGGCCAGCATAAAGTCCTGCCTAGAAAGGGTGAAGAAGGCCGAGGAGGACGTCGTCACGCTCAGGCGCTCCCTGATCAGGGAGCTCGCGCAGGTCGGCACCCTCCTGATGAACAAGGAGGACCTCCTGCGGGTTGCCTTCGCGATAGAGCAGGTCGTGGGACATCTCAACGGCGCCGCCTTCAAGCTCTCTCAGGTGAGGCGGAGCGTCATCAAGCTCAAGAAGTACAAGGACGCGTTCAACGAGCTGCTGAACACGCTGATAGAGGCGATCTCGAAGCAGAACGACTGCGTGAGGGCCCTCTCCATCAACCCGGACCAGTCGATCGAGATGGCCGCCCAGGTCCAGAAGCTCGAGAGCGAGATCGACACGATGCACAGGGAGCTCATCACAGAGATGATAAAGTCAGTTCACGGGTATAGGGACCTCATCACGATGAGGGACCTCGCCCAAGCCATCGAGGACACCGCGGACGCAGCCCTGACTGCGGCCGACGCGACGACAATCGTCGCTTTGGGCGTCTAGGTCCAGAGACGGAAGGCGCTCCGAGACACGCAGATATAGCCGCAACACTCAGGATTTGGTCGTTTGCCGCACCCTACGAAGCTCGCCACGGGCAGGTTGTTCGAAAACAGGATCGTAGTGTGGGACATCGAGTCGTCTAGGAGGCTCTTCAAGGACTCCTACTACGGCAAGCCCCTAGGCATCCCGAAGCCCAAGGACTTTGACTTCGATGCCCCCCTGATCCTCGACCTGATGGAGAGCTACTACCTCGTGAAGAAGATGAAGCTCCGCGTTGAGAACGAGGAGGGAGAGCTGCTCTCAGCGAAGGAGCTCGAGGCGCTCTGCGCGGCGGGCTATCCCAACTTCAGGGAGCAGTACCTCGTCTATAGCCTCCTGCGCGAGTCAGGGTTCGTGGTCGGCCCAGGGATAAAGTTCGGCTCGGATTTCGCGGTCTACGAGCACGGGCCGGGGATCGACCACGCGCCGTACCTAGTGCAGGTGGAGAGCGACCAGTCTCAGGTGACGGCGACAGGTATGGTGAGATCTGGAAGGCTGGCCACAACAGTGAGAAAGCAATTCATAATCGCTGTCGTCAACGCAGAGTCCCGCAAAGTCGACTTTCTCGGTTTTGATTGGTGGCGCGCGTAGCTCTACGGGCCGCCGCCGATTAGCTCGGCGGTCGCGAAGTTAGGGCGTATCTCCTTTATCCGAATCTTGACCTGCATGCCTTGCTTTGCGCTCGGGATGAAGATCACGAACCCTTGCACCCGGGCGACACCGTCGCCCCGCCTGCTTATCTCGGATACCGTGACGTCTATCTCTTCGCCGACCTTGACCGGCTTTTCCTTGAAGAAGGATGTGGGGGACCGCTGCGGAGATTGGGAGTCGCCGCCTGCCGTTCCCGAATCGTGGCCCCCCTCCTCGGTGCCGCTGCTCATGCCTGTGTCCTGATTTGGAGCAAGAACCAATATAAACATGGCGGGGAGAAATGTCCGAACCTAACAAAGCCGCTTTTAAAGAAAGGATGGCCGCTACCCAGATAGTCGCACAGATGCCGGGGGTCATACTCCAGGCTGAGAGGGAGCTCGTGTACATCCATCGTCCTAGCTGGGGCCCTCCTCATGGGCTCGCGCTTCTTTTGTAGGTCTGCGCGCAAGCAGCAGAAACGCGATACCGGTCACCGCCAGCACGACCTGGAAAGAGGCGATCCTCCACAGTATGACGGCCGGCCAGGAGGAGAATCCGTAGACCAGAGACAGGTAGGACTGCAGGCTGAGCTCCGTGAGACCGGAGCCCCCTATCGAGATCGGGATAGCACCGATCGTCAGCGCGCCAAACGCTACAAAGGTGGCTGACAAGAAGTCGATCTTCAGGCCTGCGGCGTTCAGCACGAGCCAAAGAGCCGCACCCTCCAACAAGTCCTCAAGAATGGTTAGACCGACAGCCTTGACCAGCATAGGCAGGGTCTTTCTGTTCATTATCGCACGCGCTGAGACTGAAAAATTCAGGGAGCCGACGACGGCGCGGAGATAGATGCTTGTCGCTCTTGGCACCCCTACCAAGTACGCTGCAAGGCTGAATAGGCGGTAGGGAACCTTGATGGCCTTGATAGCTGGAACTATGAAGACAAGGGTGTACCCGATGATCAGGATCGCCGCTGTCACGGCAATCGTTGCCCCGAGGACCACCGCTCCCCTCGAGAAGGCGTACGCCGCGGCGATGAGCCCGAGACCAGCGCCAACGTATGTCTCCATGAGCACCTCGAAATAGCCGATCCAGACCGCCTTGCCACCCTCAACTCCTTTTCCTGACAGCCAGGCAGCACGGAGGACTGGGCCGCCGACCTCCGAGGGTGTCGACATCGCTATGAACTCGCTGCTCATCCTGACGATCGCCGAGCCTCTCAGATCCAGTTTCGAGTCACCAGCTAGGCCCACCGTTATCACTCTGAACCTCACGATCTGGAGAAGCAGCCTGCTAACAGACGCGGCAGCCGCCAAGGCGAATGTCAGGTAGCCCAGCCGCGCAAGGTCTGCGAAAGTCACGCCCGATAGTATGGTGATGATGGCGACGACCGAGGTGCTCAGGACCAGACCGACGGCGACCCACCTCAAGACCGACTTGGGCAGCTTGTAGTCAGCCACCGGTCTCTCGGTCTCAGTCAACGCTCCAGCCTAAACCAGACAAGCGTTCTTGTCCATTTAGAAGCTTGCCTACGCCACGCCTCGAACCGCTAGTCAAGAGTCAGAGGAGGTGACGCACAAGGCGGTCTGAGAGCCGAAATTGTCGCAGGTTCAGCCTACCCCGAAATCAAGCGACAAACACAAACCAAAACGCAAGAACCCCGACCAGGGGCGCATGCGGTGGAATTCGACGCCGGCAACCTAACCCAGGCCTGGAAACGCTCCGAATCGTATCAGCCAATCACTGAAGCGGTTTCTTTCGGGGCTTCCTGAATCTCAACTTTCAACGGTTCGTCTCTCATGATCTTTCTGATCGGAATTAGGATAATGAAATTGTAAAGCAACGCTATTGATGCGAACAGAAGAGCACCTAGCACCGACGATGCGATGGTGTCTATCGAGATCGCCATTAGGACGGTTCCGCTGATCAAGAGGGATAGAATGACCGTACATTTCGTTCGAGAGAACGCGCTGGTGCAAGATGTGGACGGCAAGTCCTTCATCACGAGCAAGGGCGAACAGTTTCTCCACGAGCTACAGATGGGTGCTGGACGGTCGGGTGCTCACCAATGATGAAATACAGGAACAGGTTCGCGATCGCCTCCAACATCCTGCAAGTGGCCCGGGCGGGAAACGCGACGAAGACGAGGCTGATGTACGGCTCGTTCCTGTC
>PLCG01000116.1 GCA_003135575.1 Nitrososphaerota archaeon | reverse complement strand
CGACTTTGAAAGCTCGACTAGTTCCAGCGCCATCGTCGCAAGCACGTCGCGCGCCGTTGTTATTTGCTTTCCAATACCGAAGCGGTGACTAAGGTTATAGCGGCCGCGAGGGCGCACCGATGCCCATCCGAATGGCCCGCCAGCGCCCCGTCATCGCCCTGTCCGACGTGAGCCTGGTGCTCGACGGGAAGAAGGTCCTCAGCCACGTCGACTGGAAGGTCATGCCGGGCCAGAATTGGGTCGTCATCGGGCCCAACGGCGCAGGGNNGGCCCCAACGGCGCAGGGAAGACGAGCCTCCTCAGCATCATCGACGGGTACAGGTGGCCCTCTAGCGGGACCGTCTCGGTCCTTGGAAGGAGGTTCGGGGAGGCAGACCTGCGGGAGCTCAGGCCGGAGACCGGCCTGGTGAGCTCCTACCTCGACTGGAGGATCGGCGGCGACGAGAAGGTCATCGACCTCGTCGTCAGCGGCAAGTTCGGCTCGACGAGGATGTGGAGCAAGGTCAAGCCGGACGACGTCGCGAGGGCGACCTCGCTCCTCCGGGAGCTGGGCTGCTTCGAGCACCGGGGGAAGGTGGTCTCCGAGCTCTCGCAGGGCGAGAGGCAGAAGGTCGCGATCGCGAGGGCCTTGATGGGGAGGCCGAGGCTCCTCATACTCGACGAGCCCTGCGAGGGGCTCGACATCGCCTCGAGGGAGAGCTTCTTGGCTGGGCTGGCGCCCCTCCTCTCGAAGCGCGGCGGTCCTTCCTTCATCGAGGTGACGCACAGGACCGAGGACATCCCGCCGGGCTTCACGCACGCGCTCCTGCTGAGGGAGGGGCGGGTGACCGACTCGGGGAAGATCGAGGCGACCCTCACCAGCGGGAAGCTCACGCGTTGCCTGGGGACTCAGGTCGAGATGACGAGGCTCGGGGACAGATACTACATGGTCGCGACGAAGAGGCCCGCAGAGAAGCAGCGCCGCAGCAACCCACGCTAAATCGATGCTCTTTTATTCGACGGGAGGTGCTTTCCCGCTCGAGGTCGCCATGTGGGAGAAGCTCGAGGTGGACGGTAAGCCCAGCACGGAGGATTCCGTCCTGCTGGTCACGCTGTCAACGATGGTGCCCCAATACCGGGACCTGTATTCGCACGGGAGAGAGCTGGCCAAGTTCCTCTTGAAGGAGCTCGAGTTCACGAAGTTCGCCTCCCTCTACTCCTCCTCCCTGCCTCCAG
This sequence comes from Nitrososphaerota archaeon, assembly GCA_003135575.1. Taxonomy (GTDB): domain Archaea; phylum Thermoproteota; class Nitrososphaeria; order Nitrososphaerales; family Gagatemarchaeaceae; genus Gagatemarchaeum. Next base: position 8,915 of record PLCG01000116.1, on the reverse strand, counting down.
AGGTTGGCATCGAGGACGACGGCATCGCCAGCCTCCGCTCCAACCAGTTCTACTCCCACAAAGGCAAGAGGAGGATAATCATGCTGGCTGGCGACGGCTCCCCCTTCGACGACCAGCCGCAGTATGCTCACACNNGATTGGGGCGAGGTGGTCCGAGTCGCCCGTCCCTCCCGGTGCAATCCTGAAACCGGTCGGGTTCGCCACCGATGTCGCCGGGGTCAAGGAGCTCGAAGGGCTGGGCGTGACGATAACGAAGAGCGAGCCGGGGCCCTTCTTCCCCAACCTTGTGGTGGGCATGGCCGAGGTCTACGGGATGAAAGGCTACAAGCTGGGGGTGGACCACGGCGAGCCGACGCCCCACCCAAAGTCCCTGATCCAGATAATCGGCGTGCTCTCGAAGATGCTCGGCGTCGACATCGACNNGACGACGAGATGCTCGGCGTCGACATCGACCTGAAGGAGCTTGTTGCCCGAGCCAAGGCCATGGAGAGCAAGGCTCCGCAGGAGGGGCTCCCCGCGGTCCCCCGCGAGCGCACAGGGATCTACGGCTAGGCCGAGGGTCGCAAACCCCTAAATAACTCCGAAAACGCTTCGTTTCCAGTATGTCCGCAGTCGAAGAGATCGATATGAAGGAGGTTCAGCGCCAGCTCGCCAAGGTCGTGGACCCCGAGATCGGCATGCCCATCGTGGAGATGAACCTCATCGACAAGCTCGAGGCCGTGGACGGGGTAGTCAACATCGAGTACCACGCGACGACGCCCTACTGCCCGCCGATCTTCGCGTTGAAGATCTCGCAGGACATGAAGAACTACGCTCTGCAGGTCAAGGGCGTGAAGGACGTCAAGGTCATGGTCAAGGGGCACTACCTCGCGGACGCGGTCAACAAGCAGGTCAACAAGCCGCAGGCCCCACCGCAGCAGCCAGCCTCAAGCCCAAAGTGACAGCGAAGGACGCTCTGCAGGTCGGAGCGTCTTCGGGCGGCATGATTTAGCTCATGATGCGAAGAGTAGACGACATCCATGCCGCGTTCTCCCGCGTAAAGTCCTCAGCCGAGAAGGCCATCGAGGGAGACGAGTCGGCGAGGGAGCAGTCGTTCCAGGACATCTTCGCGCTCAACAACGAGATCGGGAGGCTGGGCCGCGAGCGCCCGGAGACGATGCCCAAGATGAAGGAGATGCAGCTCTTCGTCAACATGATCACCGTCGGCCTGAAGTACGACCGGGTCGGGGACGTGCGCGAGGGCCTCGCCGTCACGGAGAGATCGATAGAGGCCGTGAGGAAAGAGTTCTCCTCGACGAAGTAAGGATTAGTTTTAAAAGGCCCGGGCAATGTTTTCCCAGCCATGGCAGAGACGAAGGTGAACGATTTCGTCCTGGTCAAAGTCTCGGAGGTTGGGTTCGCGGATGAGGACGGGCTAGAGGGGCTCGTATTGCTAAAGTCTCAGACCGACGAGACCTTCACCATGCGCGCCTTCTCGGGGGAGACCGCGGTGCACATGTCGAGGTTCGACAAGGGCGACCGCTCGTCGATCCCTTCCGTCTACAACATCATCGAGGAGTTCGCCGAGAAGGAGGGGCTCCACCTCGCCGGGATCGAGGTCTTTCCCTCGGGGAGCGTGCTGAGGTCCGACCTCCAGTTCGTGGGACGCGGGAAGGAGATGCTCCTGCGCGGGTACCGGGCCTCGGACGCGATAGCCATCGCGCTCTTCTACGACGCGCCGATACTCCTGCATCGGTCGCTGTTAGAGCGCTGAAATAAGTTAAAAGCTCTGGGAAAGTAGAGCGGCCTGACGTTCTTGGTCAAAGTCACGTTCAAGCCCTACGAGGAGCTCATAGTCCACGAGCACCAGCGGTTCTCTCTCGACGACATGGTCAGGCTCAGGTGCACCGGCATGCAGGTGGGGAGCATCGCGCCAAACTTCCAATGGTCGGAGGGGCTCGTGATGTGGAGGGAGACGTTCCCTCAGAACGAGATGATCACGAAGGAGAACCTGGACGGGCGGGTGCACTGGCTCTGGGTGGGGTACTCAGAGATGCTGGAGTACAAGCCCAGCCTCTCATACAAGGAGACGAGCGTCATCATCCCCGTGATCGACCTTAGCAACAACCCCGTCTACAGCGGCGCTGCCAAGTGGCTGAAGGAGCAGCAGAAGGGACAGTAGAGCCCCTTCGTTGTCGTTGGTTTCCAAAAAGGTAGAGCGCTTGAGGCTCTCTCTGGGGAAGCTCCCTCCCGAGGTGATGAAGCGGCACCTCTTCGGGATGACCGGGGCGAGGTCAGGGAAGGTCGTGGTCGAGCCGTCGCTCGGTCTGGACTTTGGGGTCGTCAGGCTCGGAGGGGCCAAGGCGAAGGGCAAGTTCCTCATCGTGTCGTCTGACCCCATCACTGGAGTAAGCGAGAGGGCCGGGTGGTACGCGGTCAACGTCAGCGCGAACGACGTCGCGACCAGCGGGAACAGGCCTGAGTTCATGCAGTCGATAATACTCCTGCCCGAGGATGCTTCCGAGGGAGACGTGAAGGCGCTGTCGTCGGAGATGCACCGGACCGCCAAGGCGCTGGGGATCGCGATTGTGGGAGGGCACACCGAGCTCAGCCCGGGGCTCCACAGGCCTATCGTCGTCACGACGTCCTTCGCAATGGCGGACTCGTACGTGACCGCGGCTGGGGGGAGGGAGGGCGACACGCTGATGATGACGAAGACCGCGGGCGTCGAGGGGACCGCGATAATCGGGACGGACCCCAGGTTCAACAAGAAGCTGGGGAAGGAGACGGTGATGGCCGCCCAAAGATACTTTGAGAAGTTCAGCGTCGTGGACGAGGCCACCATAGCCTACCGGACCGGGGCGGTCCACGCCATGCACGACTGCACCGAGGGAGGGGTGCTGGGCGCCATCTACGAGATGGGCGCGGCTTCGGGGTTAGGCCTGAAGGTCGCGGAGAGGGACATCCCAGTCTCGAAGGCGACCAGGGTCATCTGCTCCGCGGTCGGCGTAGACTCCTTGAAGTTGATCAGCTCTGGCACGCTGCTTCTGGCAGTCGAGAAAGGAAAGGAGGCGCGAGTCAAGGACGCTATTGCTTCTGTCGGATCGCGCGCGACTCCAATAGGGCGCTTCACAAAGGGGAAGGTACTCTTCGCGAGGGACGGTAAGGCGGAAGTGCTGAACGGGCCCCCCATCGACGAGATCTGGAGGCTCCACGAGCAGTCCGCGACGTCTATCTGAGACTAGGAGACTGCGCCGCTTCCGGGCGAAGGCCCGCTTGCGGCTCGCGCCTGGGAGCGCCTCTCCAGGCGCCGGTAGAAGAAATACATGAGGAGCCCTATCGCAGTCAGGATCATCCCGACGAGTATGCTCACGAACAGGAGAGTGATGATCCCAAGGCCCATCATGCCGACGCTGGAATAAAGGGACAGCCTGCTCCTCCGGACGCCGACCTGAGGCATGCCACTTTCACCCAATCTTATCAACGCCTCTATTGAGAGGAACTGGCAAGTCGCTTCGCCAACTTTTTCTCCAAAAGGCCGTGCACGGATAAATGTTGTCAGGAGCGGCGCGTCTAGGCGCTGGCTGCGCTGACCGAAAAGATAGGCGGGAGGCCGTCGGCGATGAGGCTCCACTTCGCTCCTGCGTTCCTGCTGAAGAAGAGCTGGCCCGTGCCCGTCCCCACGTAGACGCCGGAAGGGTCCTCTTCGTCCGTGTCCATGCCTTCCCGATAGACGTTGTAGAACGACCTTTTCGGCAGGCCGTTGCCCATGGCCGACCAGCTCTTTCCTTCGTCCTCAGAGCCCCACACCAAGAACCGGCCATCGGGCGGGAGGCGCTCCGCGCCCGAGACCTCCGGGGCGACGTAGACCCTCTTTGGATCGTTGTAGTCAACGGCTATCGGGAAGCCGAAGCGCGAAGGCAGGTTGCTCACCATCTCCTTCCAGGTCTCACCGTTGTCGTCGCTCCTGTACTCGCCGCAGTGGTTCTGCTGGTAGATCACGTTGGGGCGCGAGGGGTTCCTCACAATGTGGTGCGGGCACTGCCCGTACTCCGGATACTTGTTCGGCATGAACTCGGCTAGCAGGTTCTTGTTCTTGAAGGCCCAAGTCTTTCCGCCGTCCTTCGTCTTCAGGATCCCCACGGCGGAGATCGCTATGTGCATCGTCCGAGGGTCTCTCGGGTCCACAAGGATCGAGTGCAGGCACATGCCCCCTGCCCCAGGGTTCCATTTGGGCCTTGTCTCCTGGTTGTAGAGGCCCTGGTTCAAGGACCAGGTCTCTCCGTCGTCTTCGCTCCTGAAGAGCCCCGCCGGGTCCAGCCCGGCGTAGAGCACGCCTGGCTCGTCCTCGACGCTGGGCTCTATGTGCCAGACCTGCTTCGCGGTCCAGTCGGAGCCCTTCGGGAACCTCGGGGGCTTCTTTCCCTCCTTCCAGGTCTTCCCCAGATCGCGGCTCTTCGCGATCGTGGGGCCCTTGATGAAATTGTCAACGGCAGCGAACATCGTCTTGGTCCTGGGGTCGAACGTCGCGTGATAGATGGCGGTGCCCTTGAAGTGAGGCCCGGACGACTTCCACGTCCTCCTTCCGTCAGCCGACTCGAAGACGAATATCCCCTTCTTCGTGCCTAGCATGACCATGCTCCGGGGCTTCAACTGGTCGCGCCCTCCCAATCTCCAGACATCCCGTCTTTCCCTCCAGCTACCGAGGGCAGGATGTAGATAACGTCTCCATCCTTCGCCTTCGTGGACTCCCCGCCGAGGTCCCTGATGTTCTCCTCGTTGACGAAGATGTTGACGTAGACGCGGGTCTTTTCGTGCTCGTCGAGGACCCTGTCCTTGATGCCGGGGTGGCGCGCGTCGAGCTGGTTGACCACGTCCAGGATGTCGACAGCCGACTTGATCTCCAGGTCCACCGACCGGCCGGTGTAGTCCTTCAGGTAGCCAGCCACGTGTATCCTGATGGTCAACAGCCTCCCGGAGGCAGGATTCAACGCTTATTTCACCATGTATTGCGGCCTGAAGGATTCTATGCCGAAGGAAGCAGCCGCCGAAGCGACGCAGCCCGATGACGCCACGTGCTGGCTCTGCGGGAGGACATCGAGCGAGATTGGCTCCGCGCTGAGCGGCGACACCGAGGACGAGGCGAAGATCTCCAAGGAAATAGCTGCGACCAAGGCTGCTAAGGATGCGCTCCAGACGAACGCGGCAAAGTGGAGGGAAGTCGTACCCGAGGCCTTCAAGGAGTTCGACCTCGCGTTCGTCCTCCAGAACGCCGACCAGTTCAAGTCGATGCAGTTCCTCAGCCTGCTGACCGACGAGGGTCGCAACACGGTCAGGGAGCTCGACGAGGTCTCGTTCGCGGTGAGGAAGGGCGCGCCAATAAAGATGAGCGGGACTCCGGTGGACGAGTCCCAGAGGGCGTCCATCGCGTCGAGGCTCAACGACTTTGAGAAGACGACGAGCCGCAAGCTCAAGAGGGAGCAAGACCTCCACGACGTGGAGTACCAGAGGCTCGGCTACATCGCGAGGCTCAGCGGGCTCAAGCTGGTGGACGGCATCGACTACATCAAGGAGGCGGGGCTCTTCTATTACGACCTGCAGCTAGAGGCGCGCGAGAAGGCGAGGCTGGCCGCAAGCAAGCACAGGCCCGTCTGGAAGCTGCGCTCGGTGAAGTTCAGGGACTTTCCGAAGGAGATCTCGATATGCACCGTCTGCGAGAGGCTGCTGAAGGAGTTCCGCCCCGGAGTCGAGGCGGGGCAACCCAAGGCAACACCCATCGCCTAGGGGAACGAGTACCGGCCACGGCTCGATGCCCTGACCAGCTCATTCGTAAGTTGCTCCGGCGTCCTGCTCTTTCCGTCGTTGAAGACCTCCTTCGGGAAGTTCTTCATGGTGAACTTGGACATCGAATACATGACGGGGATTATCTCCCTCCCAGGACCAGTCAATGAATAGGTGATGTTGACCGGCGTGCCACCTATGACCTTCCTCTCGACGAGCCCATGATGCTCCAACTCCTTCAAGCGCAGAGAGAGCATCCTCGGGTTGATGCCCATCGTGTTCTTGAGGAGCTCGTTGAACTTGGCGTCACCGAGGAAGATCTGCCGGACTATCTCGATGGTCCACCGTTTGCCGAGGATCTTGAATCCGGTCGCTATCGTGCAGGCCCGCAGGTTCTCGTAGCCGTCCAGTGACTTTAGGAAGTTCTCACCCTCTTGTAACAAGGCGCTTTCAAGTTTGTTAGCGGAAGCTTATATCACTTCCTTTTGTATATTTGATATATGAATACAAGCAAAGAAGCGGTCCCAAAGGCCCTGCGGTACGCGAGGGTCTTCGCATTGATCGAGGTCACACGATTCGCTGGGCTGGTCCTATTCGCTGGGATACGGAGTGGCGCTCTGGCTCCCTCTGCGGCGCTCTTTGGAGTCGGCGATGCTCTAGTGGCGCTCCTCGCGATCCCTGTATGGTTTCTGCTCGGCAAGCCAGGGCCAAGGCGCTACGGATTGGCGGTTGCATGGGTCACTTTCGGACTTGTCGACCTGATCTATGCCGTCCTAGATGGGGCGCTGACCGGCCAAGTGGGCGCACTCAATACTTTGCTAGGTCCTGGAATCGCGCTGATTCCGTTCAACATCGTCGTCCAGTCCCTTACCCTTGCGCTCCTCTTGACAGCGTCAGCATCCGCGTACATGTCGAAGATGCGGGCAGCCTAGCGGGTGAGGCATCAGGCCTCTTCGCGATAGAGCTCCCTGGACCTCTTCAAGATCGAGACCGGGTTATACCAGTTCCACTTGCCGAGGAAGGACATGACTGCGGGCACCAGATAGGTGCGGACGAAGAGCGCGTCGACCAGGATCGAGAACGCAAAGGCGAATCCGATCTGCTTGAGCAGCAGGTCGCTGGATAGCATCAGTGCGCCAAGGGACCCCGCTAGGATTATCGCGGCGGCGGTGATGATCCCTCCGGTGTTCTCGATCGCCCTGATCACGGCCTGGTTCCTATCGCCGCCCTTGCGGCCCTCCTCGCGGACCCTTGTGAGAATGAAGATGTTGTAGTCCATGCCCAGCCCGAGGAGGGTGACGAAGAGGAAGAGGGGCGTGATGAAGAGCAGGTCGTAGTTGTAGTATGCCTTGAAGACGATCTCCGTTAGAGCCAAGGTCCAGATGATGCTCATCAGGACGGAGATGACCGCGAAGATGGGAAGGACCAAGGAGTCGAGCACGATGAAGAGGATCAGCGCGACGCCGACGACGACGAGGGGGACGACGAGGTTGAACTGGCTCACGAACACGCTCCGCGTGTCGATTATCCCGCCTGAGGCGCCTCCCATCAGGAGCTGGACGACGCCCGGCTTGGCGTCGAAGTTGGCGTGGAGGTATGTCCTCATCGCCTGCGCGTCGTCGAGGGCCTTGGTCGCGAACGGGTCTATCTTGAAGCGGAAGGTCAGGAGCGCGGTCCTGTTGTCCTTCCCAATGCTCTGGAGGATTGCCGCTTTGGTCTGCGCGTCAGCGGACGTGTACGCGACTGGGCGCCCGTAGGGCATCGTCGGGCCCGTGACGTTCGCGATGTCGGGGTTCGAGCCGAGATAGTTGGACATGTTCTGGAGGAGGCCCATCTCGCTCGAGTTGAACGCCGACCCGTTCCAGAGCGGCTGGGCGAACGAGACCACCACGTATGACGGGCTCAGCCTCCCTCCCCCGAACGCTGCCGTAAGGTGGTTCGAGGCGCTCACGGACTCGAGGGTGCTCGGAGCCCCGGCAATGAAATTGTAAGTCGGGCTCGTGCCCGCGTACACGTAGAGGGCGGGGGCCGAGACCAGCACGGCGAGGAGGATGAGGCCCTTCGCGTGCTTCACCGAGAATGCTCCGCTCCTGGAGAAGTAGCCGGTCCTCTTCTGCAGCTTCGAGAGGACTTCCTTCGAGTGGTCTGCGAAGCGCCTCCCCGAAGTCGGCCAGAACATGATCTCGGAGATCATTGCGATGACGGACGGCACTAGGGTGAGGGCGACCGCGAGGGCCACCAGGACCCCGAGCCCGACCACCACCCCCATCGTCTTGAGGAACACGACCGAGGTGAAAGTGAGGGAGAGGAACGAGATGATCACCGTGGCTCCGCTGGTGGCGATGCTCTCGCCGGCCCAGGTGACCGATTTGACGATCGCCTCTCGCGCCGCGAGCCCCCGTACGCGCTCCTCCCTGTATCGGGAGATGATGAAGACGCTATAGTCTGTCCCGACGCCGATGACGATGGTGAGCAGGATTGTGGGGATGGTGAAGTCCACCTTCGCGATGTAGAGGCCTGCCAGCACGATGAAGACCTGCGAGATCCCGAGCGCGATGCCGATGCCGCCCAGCGTCACGAAGGGCGTGACGACCGACCTGAAGAACAGGCCGGTGGCGACTATCAACAGGGCGATAGTAACCGGAAGGATGAGCCCTAGGTCAGCGGTGGTGGAACTGCTGATGTCGCTGGAGACTGCGTCACCGCCCGTCACCTGGACCGACGAGACAGGAGGCTGGACGCCGGCCACGTTCTCGTTCACAGCGATTAGGGAGCGGAGCGCCTTCACATTGGTCGTAGGAGCGGACGCGCTCTCGCTTATCGAGATCAGCGTGGTGTTGGCGTTCGGCGACACGAACGATGATATCAACGAATTAATCTGCGGACCGAGCGAGTATCGAGATGGCTTCCATACGACCCCGCCTGCGAGGGCCTCTAACTGCGACTGGTTGAGGGCCTTGTGCCCGCCGCCGGTGCCATTCAGGATTGGATATAGAATCGAGTAGATGCTGGTGACGCTCTGGACCCCCGTGAGGTTCCTGTAGGCTTTTACCTGGGCGACTAGGCTGTTGATGTAGTGCTGGACTGCGGGCGTCGTGACATTCTTCGCGGTCACCACGATGACGAGCGAGTTCGAGGCCACCGAGGTAGAGAAC
>PLCG01000063.1 GCA_003135575.1 Nitrososphaerota archaeon | reverse complement strand
CTCGAGATCAACCCCAACATCAGCGTCGAGGTCCACAAGGTCAAGCTCGACTCCTCCAACGCACTCGACATACTCGGTGCCTACGACATCATTTTGGACGGGACAGACAACTTTCCGACGCGCTATCTCGTTAACGACGCCTGTGTCCTGCTCGGCAAGCCCAACGTCTACGCGAGCATCTTCAGGTTCGAGGGCCAGGCCTCAGTCTTCTACGCGAGAGAAAATTTCCCCTGCTACCGATGCCTGTATCCGGAACCCCCACCCCCTGGTTTAGTTCCTTCGTGTGCAGAGGGGGGTGTCCTCGGGGTGTTGCCTGGGATAATGGGAAGCATACAGGCAGCGGAAGCAATCGACCTCATCATCGGGAAAGGCACCCCGCTGATGGGCCGTCTCCTGCTTTTCGACGCTCTTGACATGAAGTTCAAGGAACTCAAACTACGAAAGAACCCTGACTGCAAAGTCTGTGGCCCTAATGCAACCATCAAGGAACTAATTGACTACGACGCCTTCTGTGGCGTCGAGGAGGAAGTAAGCCCTGAGATGGAAATCTCTCCGAGGATGCTAAAGGAGTGGACGGACAATGGTAAGGAGGTTCTCATGCTCGATGTGAGAGAGCCTTTTGAATACGAAATCGCACATCTCAGCAACGCTAGACTCATCCCTCTTGGGCAACTCGCGGGACGCGTAAACGAACTGGATACCGCAAGCGCGATAGTGGTGTACTGCCATACTGGCCAAAGGTCGGCACAAGCGGTGCGGTTCCTTAATGGTCTAGGATTCAAGAAGGCCAAGAATTTGAAGGGAGGGATTAAGGCTTGGGGCTTAGAGGTTGATCCCTCCATGCAGATGTATTAGTCACTCACCTTCGAGAAGCTCCTGGAAGAAAAGGGCATAATCACCCAAGCCGAATGGGAACAGAGAATCAAGAAGAATCTGAAGAGCTAGGAGGATATCCGAGAACTGCTTCATTCGAGCAGATACGATGTAATAGTCCTTAGATTCATTTTCCTCATCGTGAACATTTTCCTCATAATCTACGCTCCTTGATTTCTATGCACTCCCCTTTGGCCGATCAAATTAGCGAGGAGTTCGAGAAGAATGGCTGGTCAGTCCTCCCAGACGTTCATGGCTTGTTCTTGACAACGACGGAAACCCGTGTTGCAGGTATGGGGCATTACGTGAGCACCTGGAAACATTGGGGACTGCTCAATTCACACTCTTTGACCAGCGCTACGTCGCTGAAGCGATTGCGAATTGGAGGGAGAACTTCCCCACGACTACATGTACTCCTGCGCCCCAAAGGTCTGCCCGAGCAGTCATCGACTTCATCCCTTCGAGGAATTCCACCGCAAGAATGTCCTTCGCGTCCATGATTTCCTCAGAATGGATTCAACTCTCGGAATCCTCATTCGATTCAATTCTTCCGCCAAGCATGAGATAATACATGACAAAATGTGCAAATATCACTCAAGTTATATATCGACCTTCCGTCATGCTGTCCCAGAGTCCTCTTGCCCCGCAAATCAAAATCCAGCGCCGCGGGCAGGTCTGCAGTCTCGAAACCCGCTTCATCGGCGCGGGTCGCCTCGGGCACGAGGGCCGCACGGGCCGCGAGGGCCAACGTTGGAGGCGCCCGAGCCGCCGTCACCTCTCCCTCCCCATCGCCGAAGCCGACCGCGGCGGGGATGGCGGGCGCGACCTCTGTGCCGTTGAAGATCAGCCTGTCAGGCATCGCCATCAAGACCACGCTGTTGAACCTAGGCAACATCCTGAAGAACGTCGTCCTGGTGAACCAACCCCCGGTGCCGCTCCCCTCGAAAATCCTGGGGACATTGAAGGAGCCAGACGGGACCCCCGGGAGCCAGCTCCAGATCGAGGTCCTTCCGCCCTCTACGGCCGCCTCGGCCCAGCCGAAGCCGTCTGTCTTCGGCACTAGCCCCTCGGGCTCCCAGGTGATCGCCTCCGGCTTGACCGACGCGAACGGCGACTTCTCGATACCTCTCCCCGGCGGCGTGGTCCTCCCGCCTGGCCAGCAGCTCTCAATGCGCGTGCGTGGCTCGTCGCCCACGATAACGGTCCCTCTCTCGGCCCCCCCGAGCTCGCTCGGGCCTCTGGGTTACCTCGGCACGTTCAACCTGACGGACCGCCTCCTCTCCATCCCGTCCTCGATTTACCAGCAGCTTCAGCAGGAGCTCTCGCAGGGCCCGGGCCAGTCGGGCTCGGGAGGCTCCGGGCCCCAGCCGTCCCTCCTAAAGCTGACGCTCGGCGACGACGCAGACTGCGTCCGGGTCCTTGAGAACCAGTACTCCTTCGAGCAGTACCCGTATGGGATTTTCTTCCAGCTAATCGCGCCCACGCTTTACGTCGAGACGGAGACGGTGAACCCCGACGTGAAGGGCGTCTACAGGGCATACACGCGCAACGAGAAGGTCATCAGTCGGAACCAGTTGGCCGGTCCCATAAGCATCGACGACTTTCGCGAGGGCCTCCTGACCGGCCCCAACATCGTGGGATCGCTCGGCCTCGGGTACGTCCTGCGCTGCTCCCAGAACTGGTTGTTCCAGGGCTTGGCTCTAGGCGACCTCGTCTACTCCCTCCCCCTCGCACCAGGCGAGCAGCAGCTGGTGGTGGTCGAGGAGCAGAGGACCACCCTCCAGATCAGGGAGACGGAGTCGGCCTACGGCGCGGAGACCGCCCAGGCCTCTGCCGCCACCGACTCCTCCAGCCAGGCCACCTTCCAGTCTGCGTTCCAACAGGCCGCGCAGGGTGGGAGCAGCTACACAACGGCGTCCGAGACGGGGGCTATGACGGTCGGGGGCGGCCTCCTCGGGATTCTGGGCGGGCCCAGCGGGAGCCTCGGTGAGACCGTGAGTAGCGGGTCCACCCACAACTGGATGGACGGCCTCCAGAACTACGCCTCGTCCGCCTCACAGTCCGTCCAGACCTACGCCGAGCAGCAGTCATCCGCACAGCGGCGCGCCCAGCGGACCGGAATGCGGATGGCCAGCGCATCGGAGTCCACCTCCGTCACCACCAAGATCATCACGAACCACAACAAGCTCCACGCGCTCACGATGCAGTACTTTGAGGTGCTCCGCCTCTTCGACGTCAGCACGGCATACGACGGGGTGAACCTTGTCTGCCTGGTCCCTCTCGATATCGTCTGGTTCCTACCGCCCGGTCAGAAGGAGCACCTCGATGACGTCATCAGCGGCAGCGACCTATCGAACGCTATCCAATACGCCAGCCAGGTCAATAGCTCCGTTGGCAGCATCGAGTCCAGCTTGGGGCAGGCCATCGCCTTCGCTGCGATCCCCTTCCTCAATCAGTTCGTCCAGAACACCCTCACCAACGTCAGGGCTCAGCTGGGATCTGCCCTGAACGCCGCGACCTCGCTGGCCGGGATCCTCAGCGGGCTCGGCTCGGCCTACGCGAACCAGTCCAGCGAGGCGAACCAGCTCCAGGCTCAACTCACGCAGGCCCAGGCTGCGGTGAACCAGTTCTCGTCGTCGAACCGGGTGAGCGACCTCCAGAACGCGCTCTCGCTCGTCGAGGGCGCCGGGGGGACGGCCGTCGCCCTCTACCAGCAGCTCTCGAGCCCCAGTGTCAGCGGCGGGATGACCAGGCAGCAGGTGCTGGACAGGTACGAGGGGCTCCTCGCGCACTCTGACGTGCTCCAGGTCTGGCTGCCCTCGCAGTACGCCTCTGGCCTCAGCCGCTTGGAAAAGTTCGCCTCCGACCCTCGCGCCTCGGTCGTGTTGGACAGCCTGGCCGAGGACGTCATCCAGTTCTCCGCGAACGCGACGGTCCTCCCCTTCGACCACGTGTACGTCGCCGCCGTGACGCGATGGGGGACAACGGTGGGGCATGTGGAGATGATCCCGAACCCGCCGGTGAGCGTCCCGGGCCAATTCGACGCGAGCAAGGCCTTCAAGACGCCTGACGATCTAATGCAATACCTCCAGGGGCAGAGGAACCCGGGGAACTCCAGCGCACCCTCCCTGCAGGCCTCGATCGCGCTCCCGCGCACGCTCTCGCCCTCGGACGTGGTCGGCTTCGAGATCACGCACAGCCTTGACAATTTCACTTACCAACTGGCGACGCCCCTCGACATGTTCACCTCGTTCTTCGGAACCAACGGGTCAGCGTGGCCGAGCGGCGTATTGTCGGGGATAGGGGCGCTCATCGCCCCGGCCGTCACAGCCCAAGCGAAGACATACTCGGCCGCGCAACTGGCCAAAGAGGTGGGCTCGCCGTACCTTTGGAACTTCCGCGCGGACCTCACGGCCAGCGTCATGGGAAACCCGGAGAGCTACGTGAAGCCGAGCGCCGGCGCGATCGAGCTACCCTCCGGCGTCTACCCAATCCCCGCCGTGCAGGTCTCCCCCCTCCTGAAGTACTCGGACCTCATCCTCATCGAGAACACGCTCCAGCACGTCCTGAGGAACGTGGTGCGGTACTCCAAGGCGGTCTGGACCTGGCTGACGCCTGAGGAGAGGGTGATGCTCCTCGAGCCCTACCTCGTCTCATTCCCAGGGCTGCCGCCCGGAAACGTCGCCCTACTTGACTGCATCGGGAACGAGGTGCTCGGGTTCCACGGGAACTCCATGATGATGCCGTTCTCGATTCCCCAGGCCCTCGGAGACGCTCAGGGATGGCCAAGCACTACCGGAGAGCTCGAGGACACGCTACTGAGGTTCCACAGGCAGAGCGCTCCACACCAGGTCACCAACGTGATGCTGCCCACCCAAGGGGTGCTCGGCGAGGCCATGCTCGGCCACTGCGCCTCCGGAGAGAAGATCGACCTCACCCGGTTCTGGAACTGGCAGGACTCGCCCGCCGACACGGCGCCGGCGATAGCGCCGGTCACCGTCCCTGGCAGCCAGGTCCCGGCCCTTGCCGCGGCCCAGGTGCCCAGCCAGCTCGGCGGGATGCTATCCACATTGGTCAACAACGTGAACGCCCCGACGGTGACCCCGACGGACGCGTTGGCGCAGGCGCTCGCCCAAAAGGCCCCCGCAGCGCAGTTCCCTGACATGACCGGGGCGGCCCAGCTCGCTACGCTACTAGGGTCGACCCAGTCGACGGCCGCCGCGGCGAGGCAGGACGCGCTCGCCGCGCAGACGGCGCTAACAAAGGACGCGATTGACCAGGCCGCCAGCGTCCTCAACACTGCGCTAGGGGGCTCGCCGAAGTCCTCCGGGACCACGAAGCCCGGCTCTTCCTCGTCGAGCTCATCCTCGAACTCCACCCAGCAGTCCATGATATCGGCCCTGATTCCCATACTAATACAAGCCGCCGCGGCGGCGGTAGCGTGAGAGAATGGCACCAACCCCTACCCCCTCGCCGACAGGGTCCAACATCGCCGACCCGGTCATAGCTGCCCTGATCAACATACTGAGCACAGGCACGAGCCCCCAGGTGCTCGCCCTGCAGCAGGCGCTCCTCCGCAGGATGCTCCTCGAGGGGGACATCATCCCATCCAGGATTCCCGCCCCGAAGAACATAACGGAGGTCGGGGGTTATATCAACCTCCTCGGTTCGCTCGGACAGACGAGAATACGCACCGAAGTCCTCGCGTCCGCGCTCGGCGTCGCACCTCCACAGCTAATCGACACGATTCTAAACGGATTGCAGATCTCGCCTTCGCTGAACAACCCCGCGAATCCGGCTGCCACGACGAGCACAACCCCGGCGATGGCCGGTCTGGGAGTGCTGTACACTCCGGCTACAACGGGCCGCGTCAAGGTCACCGTCCAGGCTACGCTGGCCAACGCGACGGCGGGAGACGGTGGCACGTTCCAGGTATCATTCGGAACGGGATCGGCCCCGGCCAACGGGGATGCGCTATCGGGGACCCAGGCGGGAACGGCGGCTCAGAGCGTCAGCCCGACCGCCAACAGTGCATTCACGGTCGCTGCCTTCGCCCTGGTGACCGGACTGACAGTCGGCACCGAGTGCTGGTTCGACCTCGCCTACGCCGCAGTCACGGGAGGGTCGCTCGCAGTGTCGAACGTCACCATCATCATCGAGGAATTCTAGCAGATGCGGGCTTCATCGCGGGAGGCCCTGTCCCCGCTAAGCGTAATCATCCCGTCGCTCAACGAGGGCAAGCAGGTCGAGACGATGGTCCGCAACATTAGGGACACGGTGGACCTGGGCAATTACGAGATAATAGTGGTGAACAGCGGGGGGACGGACCTATCTTCTGTGAGTAACCTGCCCCATGTCTCTGTCTACGAGACCGAGCGGGAAGGGGCTCCCCAGGCGAGGAACTTCGGTGCGCGGAAGGCCCGAGGCAAGACCCTGCTCTTCGCGGACGCCCACGCGGAATTCGGGAAGGGGTGGGGGCCGAAAATCCTGAGCTCGTGCGAGAAGGTCAACGGCATCTTGACCCCGTGCATAACAATGATGGGGGACGAGGATTCGAGGGGCTGCGGGTTCATCTGGAAGAACATCCAGATGGAAATCGACTGGCTGCCTGACCTGAAGCCGCAGATTCACGAGGTTCCGTTCGCGTGCGCGTGCTGCATGGCGATGAAGAAGAAGGCGTTCGACGACATCGGGGGCTTCGACTCGGGGACGAGATTCTGGGGCTCTGAGGACTCAGAGTTGTCCATGAGGGCGTGGCTGATGGGTTATCAGGTGATGTGCGACCCTTCGATAAGGGTCGGGCACGGGTTCAGGGAGGAGCATCCATACCACATCGCGTGGTTCGACGAGGTCTACAACAAGGTCAGGTTCGCCTTCTCCCACTTTTCAGAGAGACGGCTGGAGAATTTCTTGAGGGGCAACGCCGCCGTCCCGACGTTCTTGGACGTCCTCCTCGAGGTTCAGAAGAGCAACGTCCTCCAGAGGAGGAGGAAGCTGTTCAAGACCAGGACCAGGTCCGACGACTGGTTCTTTGAGAAGTTCGCCATGAAAGGCTGGAGCTGACACAGCGCCGTGGTGTCTTGCAATTCATGACAATCGGCTGGAATCAGAACCTCCGATGAAGTCCTTATCGAACAAATGGTGGCCGGCACGGTGGGTGAAGGTGGCTGGGCTATGACTTTATTGCAGCGGATGTGGTGATATGGTCTTAGGGATGGCGGGTCAAGGCTTCCTCCACGATATCCAGGGCTTCACGTCCACGACCTTGATCCAGCGCGTGCCTAGGATCTGTCGGTGGTCCTCAGATGCCTCCAAGTCAGAAGCTATGAAGTGAGGATGGTCGGGGACGGAGGCATAGTCGGTAGCCAGTATGATGAACTTGTAAGTGTAGTCGAATAGCTTCCGGCCCTCATCCTCCAAGACCTTGAGCATGTAGGTCTCGACCCACGGCGTAAAGTCGTGCGCGAGGGCGACGACCATGATGCGCTCCCTATGGCCCTTGAGGTTCTTCGTCCGCATGACCTTCACGACGTCGTCCTCGTACAGCCCCTTCTCCGATGCTACGATTGAGCAGAGCCTGCAGTTCACGACGAGCGTGTATTTGGCGAGGTATTTGTAAATTCAAATCTCTACACCGTCGCCTCATCTGGGTGTCTGAAAGGGGTGTCCAATTCGGATTCGGTTGGTGAATCGAACATCCCGTTTATCTTGGCGTGGTGCTTAGAGCCCTGTTGACATCGAGGCGCCCGTTCCACATTAGGCCTAAATGGTCAATGATGTAAATACGACTTCCTCCAGAGGCCCTGACTGATGAACACCTACACCGCGATGTGGGGAGGCTTGCTGGCGGCAAGCCGGAGTCTTCATGCACTTCCTCCTTCTCCGTCTCGGGGAACAGTCGTTCTTCATGTCCGGGGTCTACCTGCCTCCGGCGCAAATTGTCTCATACGGGGTCGTTTCGGCTAGGATTGTCCTTCTCCTGGCTAGCCTTGTCATCAAGTGGCCTCGATACATAGAGATCAGCAGCGACCCGGCATCAAGGTACTTTGGGCGTATGGCCCTTTTCCACGCGCTCGCCGCTGCCCCTGCCCGTAAAATCGGAAGGGTCTGGACCACGGACGCGCCCTACCGCGAAACTGACGAGCAACTGGCCAGACACGCAAAGGCGGGAGTGCTGGCAGTCGAGATGCAGGCGGCATCCCTTCTCGCCTTCTCGGCTGCGCGTCGATTTCCGGTGGGCGTCGTGGCAAATGTCACCAACCGCGTCGGGCAGACAGGCGAGCAGTTTAGCAAGGGCGCCCGTGCCAAAGAGCTTGACATCCTCAGAAGGATCTCCCGCGCCGAAACCCGCTTCTGCTCCTCTCGCACCTGATATTCCTATCAGACTAATCGTTTCGTCAAGTTTATGAGCGGGTCACAGGACGGAGTGGATGTTTAGAGGTCATGCCGAAACCCTCCACGGACAGCATCCACGGCCACGACTACTACGATGTGGAGACCGGCGCCTTCCGCGTCCCCCTCTATCTCTCGACGATATTCGAGCACCCTGACCGGAGGACGGGGGAGGCGAGGAAGAGCGACAGGGGCTTCGAGCAAAAGTACTCGAGGGAGGAGAACCGGACCGTAAGAGGCTTCGAGAGGGTCATCGCTAAGCTCGAAAAGTCGCAGGAGGCCCTTGCCTTTAGCAGTGGGATGGGAGGGATTGCGGCGGTCTACCTCACGGCCCTGAGCAGCGGAGACACGGTCGTGATAACGAAGGAGTCCTACGGGACCACGCAGGACCTGGCGCTCAACCTCTCGAAGCTCGGCATCAAGACCGTCCTCGCCGGGCCAGACACGGAGGATTTCATCCAGAGGATCAAGCCCGGGGTGGTGCTCGTCCTAGTCGAGACCATAACCAACCCGCTCGTCAGGGTGGTTGACATCCCCGCGATCACAAAGCGGTGCAAGGAAGTTGGGGCAAGGCTCGTGGTGGACAACACCTTCGCGACCCCGCTCCTCTACCGCCCCCTCGAGCACGGGGCGTGGCTCTCGGTCCACAGCGTCACAAAATACATCGGGGGCCACAACGACATCGTGGGAGGGGCCATCGCCGTCAACGACCCCCTCGACCTGACGGAGCTCTGGGAGTTCAGGAGGAGGCTGGGCTCGATAATGGGGCCCTTCGAGGCCTTCCTCGCCCTCCGAGGCGTCGCGACGCTCAAGGTGCGCTTCGACCTCCAATGCAAGAACGCCCTCGCGCTAGCGAAATACCTTCACGACCATCCCAAGGTCGAGGCGGTCTACTACCCCGGCCTCAAGGACAACCCCTACCACAAGATGGCGGACAAGCTCTTCCTAGAGAAGGGGCTCTACGGCGGAGTCCTGAGCTTCAAGGTGAAGGGCGGGAAGCAAAAGGCCATCGAAGTCCTGAAGAGGATAAGGCTGGTCAAGCCCTCGCCCAGCTTGGGAGGAACCGAGTCCCTTCTCAACTACCCGCTGACGAGCGCATCGAAGACGATCTCCCCCGCCGTCCGGAAGGAGCTGGGCATAGGCGAGAACCTCCTCAGGCTCGCGCTGGGGCTCGAGGACATAGAGGACCTCCAGGCCGACCTAGAGCAGGCGCTCAGATAATCTCGCAGCATTCGTACTCCGCGGAATATGGATTAATGCTCCAGCTAGGTTATATGAATCCAACACGCGCAATCCACCCTTGCCGGCCGCAATCGAGCACGCCAGCGTCGGAGGCCGAGCGGTCGCCTTGTCTCTAGCAGCGGCTTTCCTATTATTCTCGGCCTTCGGACTGATTGCGATTCCCGCCCACGCCGCGGACGACTCGAACGCGGGGCAGCTCGCCCAGACGCCGACGGTCAGCCCCCAGGAGCTCAGCTCCGCGCTCAACGCCTTGTCGCAGGGGAACAACAGCACCCAGGTCCAGCAGCTCCTCTCGCAGTTTCAGTCGGAGCTGAACGCGGGCGATTACAAAGGCGCGGCTTCGACCCTGGTCCAGCTCAAGGGCTTGTCCTCGGCGAACCCCAACGGGGTCCCCCAGTCGCTCAACGCCCTTCTTCAGAGCCTCGCGGTCGGGAGCAACGGCGCCTCCATCAATGCGAACACCCTGGCCAGCCTGCTCAACTCGAACCAGGGCGCCTCGAGCCGTTCGCAGCAGAAGCTCTCCGTCGACATGCAGACCCTCGCGAACCTAATGCAATACGTGAACTCGACAATGGCGAGCCAGTTGCTCCAGAACTCTGACTTGCTGAGCCAAAATGCGTTCGCCGGGGCCAGCGGAATAAAGTCCAGCGGATTCCCGATCGCGCTTCCCGGGATGTCTAACATTCCGGACCTTTCGATTCCGTCCATAGTCGCGCCTTCGCTCTCGATCGGCGGCGCCTCGGGCGGTCCTCCCGCAATCCCCNNTCCTCGTGGCCGCCGCGGTCGCGGGCCTCTTCCTCTACAGCGGTCGGGTCATCAGGCTCATCGGCACGCAGAGTCTTCCTGGCCTTACTCTACTGAGGGGAGTCCTTGACGAGGGCGAACGCGACAGCGGGAACATCCCCACCGACCCACGCAAGCGGATAGAGTTCTACTTCGGCAGGGCCGTGAGGCTCATGGCGCGCAGAGGAGTCCCCAAGCTCGGCTCGGAGACCCATCGCGAGTTCTCGGCGAAGTGCGAGAGCACGCCCNNGCAGCGGCGGCCTTCTTCGCCATGGGTAAGGAAGAGCGATGAAGCTCCGCCAGTTCCTCTCCATAATGGGCATCGTCGCCCTCGTCGCGCTGATCTACTCGCCGTCCACAATAGGCTTCTCAGCTTCCCCGGCCGGAGACGGCGGGACGGGCCCGAACGACACCTCGCAGTCGGGGACGTCGATGTTCCTCTCCTACCTGCGCTCGAGCGGTTATCACGTCACCATCGCGAACGACTCGCAGCAGCTGACGACGGATCTCGGCGGGCAGCAAAAACTGGTGTACCTGCTCATAGGGCCTGACCTCAAGATGAGCAACTCCGACCTCTCGCTGGTGAGCAAGGGCTACCAGGGCGGCAGGATATCCGCGCTCATCGCCGAGGGGAACACCACGAACTCCGACCTGCTCCAGACTTTCGGCGCATACACGAACGGCGCCCCCATAATCGAGCCGACCTCGCCCTTCCAAGACAGGCGCGTGTTCAACGTCTACGTCTCGCTCGGCTCTGCGAGCGCCACCGGGCTGATCGACATCGCCTCCTCGCTGCAGCTCTTCCCGCAATACCACCTGAGTGCGGTGGCCCTGACCTCGCCGGGATCGACCGACACTCGAAACCCCACTCTCGGCCAGAGGATAGTCGCGGCGTCAGGAACCCAGTCAGGCGCCCGGGCGCTACTGCTGACCGACTCTGCTCCCTTCACGAACTTCCTCTTCAACTACACCCAGCCTCAGAC
>PLCG01000047.1 GCA_003135575.1 Nitrososphaerota archaeon | reverse complement strand
GAATATGGGCGCAGGGGCCACTCGTTGCCCTATCACGCTCGTCAGACTCCCGTTGACATACATCTTAGCGGCTGTTGCGAAGAACGAGTCAGGCCCGTTGTTTATCACGCTGAGCTGGGTCGAGTTCAGAGGGACGTTGATGTTCGTGAGCCTCTGGCCGAAAGGCTGCTGGACAAAGATTGGCGGCGCGTCAGGCAAGGACATCGGTGGAGTGATGAGCATGCCCGTTATGGAGATGGGGGCCAGCGTGGTCGTGGTAGTCGTCGGC
Source organism: Nitrososphaerota archaeon (assembly GCA_003135575.1). GTDB lineage: Archaea > Thermoproteota > Nitrososphaeria > Nitrososphaerales > Gagatemarchaeaceae > Gagatemarchaeum. Next base: position 53,289 of record PLCG01000047.1, on the reverse strand, counting down.
GCAAGTCGGTTTAGGTCTCGCACAAGCACCACTGAGAGCGTGGCCACGCAGACCAGCGCAGCTATGCCGAGCACGAGAGCGATGTAAGCAACAGACTTGGTCCTTCTGTAGTCGCTCCCCGGGCTCGAAGAGGTTCCGGCCTGCATGTTGGAGACCAACCCCTTCTGTATTCATATAAACGATTCTCAGGATTGACCTGAACCCGAGGGCCTAGTTGCGAAAATAATGCCCTGACGATGCCTCTTGGCGTTGAGGCCGCGACCAAAAAATTATATACGGTGGTTGCAAACCAAATGAAAATGCGTACTGAGGACCTAGCAAATGAGTTCCTAAAACTCTCTGTCGTGAACGGATTTCTAGCGTTCGTCTTCACGGTTCCCATCCTCGACCCGGCGCTTTGCATTGCTACTCCTCCTGGCCTCTTCGGCTGCATCTCCACGATGGACATCAACTGGCCTGGAACTTGGGTGCTCGTCGCCTGGATCGTTTGGGTTCTTGTCGCAGTCCTCGGAGCTCTCTTCTTCGGCGTGAGCTACTACTTCATGGCCAAGTTCTGGAACAAGACCAAGGCCAACAACCTCCTGAGCACTCTCCATCTCGTCATCTTTGAGGTTGGCGTCTTCGGCGCTTGCGGATTGATGGCTGCGATAGGATACGTAGGAGGCAGCTACATAGCGCACGGAGGCAACGCCATCGTCTCGTCTGCCGTGATAGCCGCTAACATAATCCCGCCACTCTCGACCGACCCAACAAACGTTCTGAGTGACATGCCACCTGTGATGGAGGCCGCGTTCATCGGCCTGACGCTGCTAGGCGTCCTCGTCGGCCTGATCAACTGGTACAAGCTCAGCTCTGACTAGACTGAGCAGCCCTCACCAGGGCCCGGATTCTTCACGATAACGATGCCTACATGACGAGTTAACGGGTTCTTTGACGCGGTTACTGAGTCAGGAAGTTAAAGTCGAAGCCCTGCGTCGAGTTCGTCCCTGGTCCGGTCAACACTGTCGCAGTACCTTGGAGCCTCCAGGTACCCGACGAGGTGATGGGCTGGACCTGGATCACGTCACCCAAGCTGATGTTGACGGTCTCGTTCAAGACCCTTGTCTCCCCTGGCGACATGACGAAGTGGCCGCCCCACACTCCGCTGTCGAGATTTGCCCCGTTGTCTGATAGGGACCAGCTAGAACCGTAGTAGGTCAGGTTCTTGTTCGCGATGTTGTGGACCGTGAGCGCGATGGCAAGGTCCAACTCCGCGCTGTTGGCCGACGTCACTTTCCCGGAGGTCAACGTGATAACCAAGCCCGTCGAGGCAGCGGGCTGAAGTATGATCGCCAAGGAAATCACGAGAATGACAACGATGACGACGCCGATGATCGCAATCCTGAGCCTATTCGAGCCCCCTGCGACGTGCTCCGGCTCCATGCCCTCGGGTTCTCCCTCCTGCTGGCGCGAAATCCGTCTTCGGGCTATTGTTCTTTGATAGGATCCGTGTGTCAAACCGCGCATCGATGCGACCGTCACGCCGCTCCCCTCCCGCCCGCTTAAGAACGCATCGAAAAACCAGAAATGGCGAGGCGTGCAGGTGATGTGTCGATGGCTTCGTCAGGAGGTAACTCGTGCGGGCCCGGAACGAGAGATGAGTCTGAGGTAATAATAGATTGACAGGACGTCGAGGACGATGATGGCCTCTATGATGGCGTCCTGATACGAGGCAAAAAATGAAATCAACCCGCTCACCTCAACGGCGTTGAGGCCTATGAATAGCAGCGCGGGTCCGAGTAATGGGAGGCTGCACGAGCAGCTCGCGACCAGGGCGCCGAGCGCGATTCCGATTGGACTCTGCGCGATCCCCGGAAGCGTGCTCCTTCGCCTCGAGAGCCTGAGGTAGGAGACTGCCACCGTCGCCAGCGAGGATGATGCGAGGACCAGCAAGACAAGCAGGTAGAAAGGAATGGTCAGCAGGAAGTAGCCGAAGTTCGAGTCGGTGATGAAGAGATAGAAAACAGCGTAGTACGCGACGGCGAAGACCCCGTTAGTGAGAAGGGTCGTCCAAGACGAGTAGAGGACGACGAGGCTTCGCAGGACCCCCGCCTCGCTTGCCGGCTCGTTGGCCTTACCTATCGTTGGTCCTCCAGACACTTGTATCTCGCCGCCAAACTCCTGGACGCATTCAGTTCTCGCACCGATTTAATGATTTGGAGCGCTGGCTCGACGAGCCGGGAAGCGACCTAGGCGCGCTTCGGACACGGAAGGGTCTAAATCGAGAAGGGTCGGTGGCAGGCAGGTTTGAAGCCTCGTAGGCCAAAGTCAGCGGCGACTATCATTGGGACCGCCTTGGTGCTCGTCTCCCTTCTCATGAGCTCGGGAGCCGCAGCTCAGAGCGTGATTGGGAGCGCCAACTGGACGGGGCCAGAGAACAACTTTCCGCTCAATTGGAGCTACGATAACCAGACCACGATAAACAGCCAGAACGTCAACCAGCTGCAGGTGAAATGGACGTTCCCAGTTCCTTCGGCACCCCAGAGGCAGTTCTCCTCCGCCGAGGGGGCGATGGTCACACCCCTAATCTTCGAAGGGGTAGCCTACAGCGTCACGAACTGGCACCGCATCTATGCCCTGAACGTGGAGAACGGAAACGTGGTCTGGTCGGTCGACCTTCCCATGATGGACAACTACTCATCCTATCTGCAACCGTCCGTCCCAGGGCCTCTAGGCGTCCCGCTCGGCCACTACCATGCGATCTTCCTGACAACCGAGCTCTGGAAAGAGTCGCTAATCTGGGTCGTCTCGAACACGTACCAGATCTTCGCGCTAAAGGCGACCACAGGAGACATCGTTCTGAACTTCAACCCCTTCGTAGCGGATCGCCACACGGGGATTACCGGAAGCTACGGCCTCTACGACGTGGACACGCCCAACATGCTAATCGACCAGCTGCACGGGGTTCTGATGTTCTCGCCGTCGGTAACGGAAGGCGACAGCGCAGGGAGGGGTTTCCTCGAGGGCTGGAACGTTTCCACGGCCCAGCCCAAGTTCCTCTGGAGGACGTACATGATCCCCCCGCAGGACGGCAGCGACCCCANNTCGCTCAACTCAGTCACGAGCATGTCTCACGCCTACATCTTCGACGGGCAGTCGGCGGTCGACCTGAAGACCCTGCCGCAAGACCAGCTTAGCAACATGCTCGTCGGGGATTGGGGGAAGTTCGGTTTCAACGGCACCAATAGCTTCGCAGGAGGGAGCGCCGCCTGGGGAGGCGCCTGGGCGATAGACGAGCACAACAAGGTGGCCTACATCGGGACGAACGTCCCCGGGCCCGACTGGAACGCGACGTATCGCCCAGGTCCTAACCTGTGGTCAGCCGCCGTCCTGGCTGTGAACATGACCACAGGGAGGCTGATTTGGGCCTTCCAGACGATGCCACACGCCCTCGGGGACTTTGACTGCTCCTGGAATGTGATGCTGGCGAACCAGACGATCAACGGCCAGAACACGCCCGTCGTCTACAAGGGCTGCAAGAGCGGGTACGTGTTCGCGCTCAACGCCTCGACAGGGCAGATGCTCTGGTTCCTGCGGCCACCTGCTGTGGCTTATCAGGCCGTTACGTTTCTCAACCCTCTGAACTCGACCCAGATGGACAAGGTCAATTGGATTGGCTACCCCTCGACAAAGCCTATCGTGCAGAACCCGGGTGACACGGGCGCGCTCGAGTCTGACATCGCGTTCGACCCAGCCAAGAACACGGTATTCGCCGCCACATACAACGATCCGAAGCGATTCATGTATTCCGATGTCGGTCCGCCCAAGACGCCCGAGAACGTCACGAAGTGGGAGTTCTCTTGGGGAATCCAGATACTGAAGACACTGCCAGCGGGAGCCACCAACACGACCATCTACGCGATCGACGCGAACAACGGCAAGGTGAGGTGGAGCTACACGATCCAGGACCAGGCCTACCGCGGTGGCCTGACCGTGAGCGGCGGGGTCGTCTACGTCTCGACCTTGGACGGCACCCTTCGGATGCTCGACGAGAGCAACGGACGGCTGCTCTGGAGCAAGTCGATAGGGGGCTCGCTTCTCATCCAGCCGTCGCTTGGAGCCGACGCCAACGGAGAGATGACGTTGGTCCTGACCGACATGGGGTCCACACGTTGGGGGCCGCCGTTCCCCGGCTTCATACAAGCTCTTGCCGTTCCCCCTTCCTCCTCCTCAGGGGAGCCCCTATTGGCGGTCGAAATTGTAGCAGTGGTTGCCATCGCTTGTGCTTCAATCCTCGGACTTGCTAGGATTCGCTCGACTAGGCGATATTAACGAAGTTCAGCTTGTTATGGGGTTTCGATGGAGCGAATCTTTTCCGGCAAATATGAGAATGTTTTATTAGCTCGTCAAGTGTCGAGGCGCCGTTAATGAGGTCTTTTCGGCGCAAGTTTGCGAGCCTCTCTTTTGTAATCATCACCGTAATGCTCGCGTTCGGCGGGTTCTCAAACGCAATCGTCCACGCCCAGCAGTCGACGGCGAATTCTTCGCCGGGGTACTTCAACTGGCCGGCGGCATCGTACGACTTCCAGAACTCTAACAACGACCCGCAGACGGATATCAATGCGGCGAACGTGGGGAGCCTTCAGCTGAGGTGGATCTATCAGATCCCGGTCAACCCCTACAGCATTCCGGGCGCTCCCCCCGCTCTGGGCGTCGAGACCCAGACCATAGTCAAGAGCGGGATTGCGTATATCGCGACCCCTTACAACCGCATAATCGCGCTCAACACCCAGACCGGAGCTGTGGTCTGGTCCTACCAGGTCGACATGTCGAAGTTCATAGGGGAAAAGTGGTGGGCCGGCGCTTACATCATCAGCGGCATCTCGCTCTATAATCAGAGCCTATACGTGATGTCATCGGACACGACCGTCTATTCGTTGAACGCTCTGAACGGGACCGTCCAATGGACGATTCCGGCCGTAGGCGCCAACATCGTGGGCAACACTGGGACGTATTACGGAGAAAAGGCCCCGCTGCTCGTGGGCAACAACCTCATCGTCCGCGCTTCGACGACCGACTACGGAGGCAGGGGCTTCGTCGCAGGATACAACGTCAACACCAGGAACATGTCATGGATCTGGTATTCCACGCCACCCTCGACCGGAGACCCGAACTGGGATTCCGGCCAATGCCAGGCGCCGTGTCACGGGAACATCACGCCGTACCCGAATGATTGGGGGTCCAGCAGCCAGTCGCAAGGGTATGCTGGCGGAGGAGCGGCTTGGGGACTGATGGCGGTCGACAACAAGACCAACGTAATCTACTTCTCGACAGGGCACCCGTCCGACGGGTACGAGGCGGCCCTGAGGCCTGGGCCGGACCTGTTCACGGACTCGCTCATCGCCCTCGACACGACCACGGGTAAGATGATCTGGTATTACCAGTACACCTCTCACGACATCACAGAGCACGAAGGGGGATGGAGCGTGAACTTGGCGAACATCAACGTCAACGGAACTTCCAAGGAGGTCGTGATACAAGGGACCAAGGGCAGCCAAATCTACGTGGTTGACGCCACATCAGGACAGCTAATCTACAAACCGATCTTCATCGGCCCTCCCGGGCTTAACAACTGGAACGATGGGCTCACCACGAGCACTAACCCTCCCGCAAACCTGACGGCTTCTCAGGCGCTCTTCGGGAACAACAAGAGAATCTGCCCCGGCCCTGACGGAGGAATCGAGATGTCTCCCGCAGTATCTGGGAACACTCTCTACGTGGCCACTCAGAACGCTTGCGGGATTATGGCAGCCGGCCAGTACTTCTACAAGGGCGCGACCATCAACGGATACATCTACAACGGCGACGCTTCCGCCTCGCAGAACTNNCACTATAACATGCCCGACCGGTATCAAGGCTCGGCTGCCGTGACCAGCGGCGGAGTCGTGTACGTAGTCGACAGAGGCGGAATACTATACGAGCTTAATCAACAGACTGGGGCGCTAATCAACAGCCTGAGCCTCGGCGGAGTTGGAGCTGCAGGAGTGTCCCTAGCACGGGATATCAGCAGATCTTCCAACATGATGGTCTTCGCACCCGCTGGAGGCGGCGACCTTCCGAACGCCACTCCGGGTGTCCTGGTCGCCTACTGGTGTGGACCCAGTGGCTGCCAACAAACAACCACTACTTGCTCTGGCGCAACTTGCTCCAGCGGTATCGACCTCCAGCAAGTGATAATCATAGTTCTCGGAGTAGTGGTGGTGGTCCTCGTGATGTATACGCTGCTGAAGAGGCGGGGTCCTACGCAACCTCGCGTGCCGAACCGCTAAGCTCTCTTCCCTTGTAAGCGAAAACGGCCGCCACTCCCGCGAGGACCGCACCCAAGACGAAGGTGAGATCCATTGCCCAAATGTATTGAGGAGGCGTGAAGGTACCTCCGAGGACTCCGCCATTGAAAAGCGCGAGGCTGATCAGGATGCTCCCCAGTGCGAGGCTGACGCTTTGCCCAGTGTGCCTCATCATGCCGAGGATTCCGTTGGCGAGCGCGCGATCCCCAGGGGGGACCGAGGCAAGGTTGGCGTTGGTGTTGCCCGGGGCAAAAATACCCACGCCGGCGCCCAACATAGCGAGCAAGAAGGAGATGAGATAGGTCGAGGATTCCTGGTTGAGCGTCCCAAGTAGAATCAAGGACAGGACGACTATCCCGAGGCCGGCGATTGCAGGGTCGCGGCTCCCGGTCTTGCCTGCTATCCATCCCCCAAAGAGCGCGAAAATCGTGACTGACAGAGGCTCCACCGTCAGGATAAGGCCTGCCGTGAAGGGGTTGATTCCCCTGATTATCTCCAGATAGAAGGAAAGCAGAATCAGCGTGCTGTAGTGCGACATGTAGAGGAAGAGGGCTGCGAAGTTCGTGGACGCGAACATCGTGTTCGTCCTGAAGGTATGGAAGTTGATCAGGGGCTGCGACGTCCTGCGCTCTTGGACTATGAAGAACGCAGTCGAGGCGATGCCGACTATCGCTATCGACGATATCGGGATAGAAATCGCCTGATTGAGATGGACGAAGTAATTGATGAGAGGGATGTAGATATCTTGGATATAGATGTTGATCGCGCTAGTGCCGTTGGCGTAGGCGGTCAAGGTGACGAGCGCGGAGCTCAGCGCCCCTGCGAAGAAAACAGCGCCGAGCCAGTCAGTCCTGATCTTGAGGTTCTTCGGACTTTCACGAAGAGCGACGAGAGAGAGTGGAATCGAGATGGCGGCGATGGAAGCGCTTGCGTAGAAGACGTACCTCCAGCCTATCGCCTGGGTCACGTTGACCACGGTCCCCGTAATCGCCACGCCTACCGTCATCGCGATGTAGATGACCGATATGTGGGTCCCAAGGGCGAAGCCCCGCTCCCTCGGCTCGAACGCATCGACGATCAAGGCCCTCCCGTTGGAGAGAATGAATGCTCCTCCCAAGGACTGGATTACCCTGTAAATCAGAAGCTCGTAAATCGTCAAGGAGTTCCCGGAGAGGTAGGCGCCGATTGCGAAGAGACCCAGCCCCAGGATGAAGTAGCGCTTCCTTCCGTGAGCGTCCGAGAACCTCCCGAATATCGGCATGAAGGCTGCGGTGATAATGAGGGACACGAGTGGCACCCAAATGACTATCTGGATGTCCGCGTTCAGGCTTCTAGAAACGGTGGGGAGTATCAGCGACATTATCCCGGTGTCGAGCGGCGGAACGAAGTTGCCGAGATTCACCGCTGAGAGGGAGAACCACTTGCGGCGCTTCGCCAGTGCTTCCAAAGCTGCGGTGCGGAAGATTCTGCCCTTTAAGACCGTTCCGAGCGCGAGGGACGATTCGACGGTCCAAGCTTAAAGTGGAGAGGCCTGACGACGATGGAGAGAAGGTGACCAGGCGTGATTCGGGTTAGCAAGCCTCTCGCAGCTGCCCTTTTGCTCCTCTTGGTCTTCTCGCTAGTCCTTCCTTCGACCCCGGCAGAGTCGCAGACTTCTCCTGCCTCTGGCTCCGCGAACTGGACAGGGATTAACGCCAATGCCAACTCGACGAATTACGTCGCCCAGAGCCAGATTGGCGCGTCCAATGTTCAGAATCTTCAGGTCGCGTGGACGTTCCCGTTTCCAACGGCCACTCCAGTCTCGGGCCTCAATGTGACGGGTGAGGGGTCGATCTCGCCCCCTCTCGTCGTCAACGGCACGGTATACCTCGTGACTAACTTCCTGACGGTCTATGCGATCAACGGCGCGACGGGGCAGACGGTCTGGACCTACGCGCCTCAGCTCAACACGACAGGACTGCCCCTCGGGCCGCTCACTGGGCACATGCATGGGATCAATTACTACCGCGGTGACATTTGGGTAAGCCTGCCTGATTGCTCCGCAATTGCGCTCGACGCGCTCACGGGCGGGCTCGTCACGAAGATATCAGGCATATGCAAGGGGATACCCGGGAACACAGGCTTCTACAAGTCTTCTGGGGTGCCTCCGGTCTTCGACGGGAACACGATGATCTGGACGAGCTCCGTCTCCGAAGGGACGAACGTGGGCCGAGGTTTCGTCGCGGCGTATGACATCAAGACCGGGAATTTGCTCTGGCGATGGTTTGTCACCCCCGCGGCTGGCGGCGACCCGAACTGGGACGCAAACTCGTGCCCTCCGTCCACCTGTCATGGGAACGTGGCGCCGGTAACCGGAGACTGGGGGAGCTTGAGCCTCAACGGGCCGGGCACCGGCGGGCCTCTCGCAGGTGCTGGGCCTAGCTTCGGCGACCCGGTTGTGGACACGCGCCACGGGATCATCTTCGTCTCCACCTCGCAGGCTTCTCCGGACTGGAACGGGACGTTCAGGCCAGGGCCGGACCTCTACTCGGACTCGGTCGTCGCGCTGCATGCGAACAACGGCAGTATGATGTGGTACTTCCAGACGACCCCCCACGATCTCTTCGACTTCGATTGCGGCTGGAACACCGTCCTCGGGAACGCGACCATCGGCGGGCACACCCAGGAGGTCGTCTTCAAGGCGTGCAAGAACGGGTATGTCTACGCTCTAGATGCGCTCACGGGGAAGAAGCTGTGGTACTTCAATCCCCCCGCGGTGGCGAGGAACTTGACCGGGAACGCGAACTACGTGGCGACGGGCAACTACTCCGGCACGCTTCCCTGGATCAACTACCCTTCGACGAAGCAGTTCAAGCAGTGCCCCGGAGAGAACGGTGCGGTCGAGTCCGACATCGCGTTCGCGTATTCGATGATCTACGTCGCGACCTTCAACTTCTGCACCTTCGGACAGGTCGCTCCGGTGGGGACAGAGGGCAGCCACGTCTGGGGGGTGACGGGGCTGCAACCGGACTGGCAGCATGCGAATACCACGATCTATGCTATTCACGCTTCAGACGGCACGCAGGCCTGGAGCTACTTCATCCCGACCGTGCCTTACAGGGGGTGGCTGACCGCGAGCGGCGGGTTGATCTTCGCGGGGAGCCTGGACGGGAGCATCCACATCATCGATGCGTTCACGGGGAAGCAGGCGTACGACCTTTACGTGGGTCCGTCGCTATACGAAGGCCCGACCCTTGGCACGGCGCCTGATGGGAGGGTATACCTCTACCAGCTGATTGGGGCTCCCGCGTACGGCGCGTTCGCCGGGGGCGTTCCAGGCAACCTGATGGCGTACACGCTCGTTAGCCCTCCCGCCCCTTCGTGGACGAGCTACATCCCTGCGGTCGCGGCAGGAGTCTTGGCTGCGGTCGTGATCGTGTTGCTCATCGAGAACAGGTCGCTGAGGAAGGCCGCGCGACGGCTCTGAGTCGCGCCTAGCCCTAGAGCGAGTCTGCGAGGGGGCGGTCCTGGATAACGTAGGCGACATAGATCGCGTCGTGAAGGCTCCAGTAGATGTCGGCCATGGAAACGGCTGCGTCGATGGCCTTGAGCTGCATCTCCCTGGTCTTGCAGTAACGAAGGACAATCCTTAGGGTCGTCTCGTTGGCCTCGTCGAGCTGCCCGAGCCTTGACATGAAAAACCGGTATCCCTCAGGCTCTATCCACGGGTAGTGACGCTTGAACGCCTCGATTCTCTTTATGAGTTCCCCTTTGGCGAAGTATTCGATTAGCGAAGCGGCCACCCCCTCGGTCCAGTCGGCCTTCCTCGCGAAGTTGACGTAGCCGTCGATTGCGAACCTTACTCCAGGCAAGCAGCGAGCCCTGAGGATGTCGTCTTTCGCGATGCCAGCCGCTTCCGCGAACCCTATCCAGCCGTCGACGTCGCCGATGCTCCCTCCCAACCCCTCGCGCTTCAGGATCCTTCCAATCCAGAGCCTCCTCACCTCTGTCTCCGGGCAGTTGGAGAGGATCGCCGCGTCCTTGAGAGGGATGTTCTTCTGGAGATAGAACCTGTTGATGATCCAGGCCCTGATCTGCTTAGGGGTGAGCTTACCTGAGTAGAGCATCACCATTATGGGATGCTTGTCCTGGTACTTCTCTTGGAGCCTTCCCTGCAGTTGCTTCAGGAACTCATCTCTCTCGAACGGGCGCTTCTCGCTGCCCGGCCTCTGGGCCGTCGATGCTGAGGAGCTCGGAGCCGCTCGTGCCTTGGCACGGCCAGAGCCCTTCCGCGGCTCCTCATACTTGCTCAAGCTCTGAATCCTCTCGTCTTCACTTCATAGACGCATGCGGGCGCACCGGTCTCTTGTTTCAATCGCTCGAGATGCAGTCTTCCTCCGCGTTTCGCCTTGATTGCTCCCGTCAACAGCCCTTTCGTGAACGAGCAGACCAGGCTCCCGTGTTCCTTGTTCTCGAAGCAGCCCGCGCAGATGAGCCGTGGCTCCTCTCCCTTCTTGACTTCGACTGTCAGCTGGGCCATGTTCTCGGCGCCTAGGTACTCGGACAACTCCTTCAGCCCGCCCTTCATTGTANNCGAACTTCAAAGAAGAAGCAATCATATCGGCTCCGACACGTTGGCCAAAATCCTGGAAGATGCCGTCGTCCAGGGAGTCGGACTCAGCCAGGAGCCTGAAGAGGTGATACAGGAATATCTCCACCTCGTCGGAGGGCTTCCTCGTAGGCTCAAGGTGCCAGCTCATCAGCAGCTTCTCGAACCACTCGTCCAGCTTGGTCAGGGAATCCCCTTGCTCGCCCCTGCGCCNNGCTATAGACTCCGCCCCTGATGCTCTTGATGTCGGCGATCTCAATCATGTCCCTCCGGATCAGCGCCTTTGTGTGATAAGAAACGGTCGCCTTGGAGACGCCGAGCTCCTTCGCTATCTCTGACGTCGTGCCCGGACCCTTGGTCAAGAGTGACAGAATCCCGTCTCTCACCCAGCCCTTAGAAGGCGACTGTCCGCCCTCAGCGGTCAACTGGCTCAAGCCTTGGCCGACCCTCTCAAGGTTGCTGTTCAGATAATTCTAACCGAACACCTCTGCNNAGGCTGGATGAGATGGTCTCAATCCGAAGTTGCCCAGACCCAAGAAGAAGGAAGATACAGCAGAGGCCGCGAGTCTCCAAATAAGCGACGCTGGGGCGAAGGGCAAAGGGGTCTTCGCGGCGAGGCGGATAGAGCTGGGCGAGGTCGTCTGGGACTACGCCGGCGAAGAGGAGTGGATCAAGGATATTCCGGAGAAGCTCTGGCAGTATTGTTTCCAGGTAGACTACGACAAGTACGTGGTCCCAAAGGAAGGGTCGGTCGGGTGGTTCATGAACCACTCCTGCGTGCCTAATGCCGTCATAATGGGGAGGACCAAGATCGTGGCCCTTAGGCGGATTGAGAAAGGCGAGGAGGTCACTTTCGACTACTCGACAAACGTCGGCTGGGATGGTTTCACCATGGAGTGCCAGTGCGGCATGAAAGCTTGCAGGAAGACCGTGAAGAGCTACTCATTCCTGCCTGAGGACCTGAAGGGGCATTATGGTGCCTGCGTGTCAGGCTTCCTCCTTCGGCCGTTTCCAACGTCGTGACTAAGGCTCTGGATTCCTTCGGTGCGGCCTGGTTATGGCGTCACGGTCAGGTTTCCCTTGAGGTCTTGAGCGCTGTTGCAGACGTTCCCGTTCCCTCCCGTGCAATAACCTATCGGCTCGTCCCACGGGAAGGTCCCAACCTTGTCCGCGGTGAAAGTAACCCGGGCGGTGATGCCGTGCTTGATTATCCCAGTGTCTACGTTGAACGCAGGGATTGCGAGCCCGTGGGTGTTATCATCCGTATTGAAGACAGCGAAAGTAATGACCTGTCCCAGCTTCACCGTCACGTTGGCCGGGACGTAATAGTCGGTCCCGTCGCCGACAATCTGGATGTTGACCTCTACGGAATTGCTTGTCGATTGGCTTGAAACGTTGGATGAGACAAGTAGTAAGCAGATGCTGCTACCAGCACCCCGACGACGGCGAGGGCGACGAGAACCTTCGAGACCATTCTTTGTTATGGATAGAGTCATATCGGCATAAAGTTAGTGAGTGCCCAAAGCGACCTTTCGTTCTCGTCCAAAGGCTATATGTCGGGTAATGTCATGACTTCACGTGAAGACACTAAGGTTTCTTGTTGGAACTCTAGTGGCTCTACTCATCGTGCTTTCGCCGGTGGCGGCCTCTGCAGCCTCATCCATGGCAGTTTCGGTCGAGCTAGATGCATATTCAGGAGAAGCGCCGATCACCGTTCTGGGCTCGGTCACGCCGCCTCCATCAGCCTCGACGTTTGCCACGGTGGTGTGGATTAATCCGCAGGGTGTAGCGGTCGCAACCAATATCGTGCCTTTGGACAGCCTTGGGGACTTTCAAACGACCACTCTTGCGGGGTGCACGCCCGCCTGGACCCCTGGCACATACACCGTGACCGCCAGTGCCGTGAGTTCGGGTGCTACTGCATCGGCCCGAGCTACGTTCCAATACTCTCTTGGAGTCGTCAGCGCAGACAACGTCACCGCTAAGGTGACACCGACAGTCGTGTCCTTGGACGGGAACGTCACAATAAGCGGGACGGTGACGGCATGCTCCGGGTCCGTGAACTACACTTCGGTCGTGATCCTGGTAAGGAACCCTGGAGGCGCGACCGTCTTTCAAGACGAGGTCACGCCCGGCGGTGCGGCTACGTTCGGAAATTACTCAACCACTATGGTGACAGGAGGGACGGCGCTGTGGACTCCGGGTATCTACGTCGTGACTTCCCAATATCGTTCTTCTTCCGCCTCGACCTCACCGGTGTTTGCGACGGCGACATTCACCTATGGGCAGAGCCCGGCCACCTCCTCATCTGCTAGCCCCTCATCAACACAGACATCTACAAGCCAAAGTTCTTTGACGACTACTTTGCCGCCGAGTTCGACCGGTCAGAGCGGCGCCCTGCCCCTTGTGGTCTACGCCGCGGTGGCCATCGCTGTTGGAATCGGAGTCGCGTTCGTTGCCCTCCGGAGCCGCCGAAAGGGTTCGTAGGGGAATCTTTCCGGGAAGTACTAAGGAATGACCGTCAGATTGCCTTTCAGATCCTGCGCGCTGTTGCAGATGTTCCCGTTTCCGCCCGTGCAATAGCCCGGCGGCTCATCAAATGGGAATGTCCCGAGCTTGTCCGGGGTGAACGTCACACGGGCGGTTATCCCGTGCTTGATTACGCCCGTGTCCACGTTGAATGCGGGAACGACCAGCCCGTGGGTGTTGTCATCCGTGTTGAAGACTGCGAGGGTGACGACTTGCCCCTGCCTGACGATTACGTTGGCGGGGACGTAGTAGTCAGTCCCGTCACCCACGATGGAGATGTTCACATCGACCGAATTGCTCGACAGGCTTACCGTGTATAGATAGTATGCAGGAGCAACGACCAGGACGATGAAGACGCCGGCAAGGATGACGGTCCTCGAGAACAACCTTGGATTAGGATGTCACATTCTCCGTATAAACGTGGTGTCCTCCCTAGTCATCTCTTGTCGCCTCCTTCGAGCCGGGCGATGTGCGGCAAACTTGCAACCCTTTCAAGGCCCACGGCCGGACGAAACTAGCTCGCTGTGGCGAGACTAAAGCCCCTTGCGAGGTAGCGCCGGACTATGAGCAAGACCGCAAAGACCGGAATGAAAGCGAGGGTGCCTCCAGCGTTGATCTCGTCCCAATTGGCGGACTTGAGGCCTCCGAATCCTTCGCCGACCCCTGACCACACCCCCACGCTCACGGTCTTGCTGACGGAAGACGTGAGAAGGCTCGCGATGAGGAACTCGTTCCAGATGAGCACGAAGGCGAATATGGCCGTCGCCGCTATGCCCAACACGACGGAGGGAATCGCGATCTTCAAGAAAATTTGCCTCTCCGTAGCTCCGCAGGATTCGGCTGCTTCGTAGATGCTCTTTGGAATCTCGCTAAAGAATCCGCTTAGCATCCAGACAACGACAGGGACGTCTATCACCAGATAGGCGAGACCCATTCCGAGGACCGAATCATAAAGGCCCACCTGGACGTACGTGAGATACAACGGGAGGATGATGGCGAAAGGCGAGACCGTCCGAAGTGCAAGCAATAGGAATCCGAGTATCCCGATTCCTTTGAGCCTAGACNNGGCAAGAGTGTATCCGGCCGGTATTCCTGCGACCAAAGCGATCCCGATGCTGATTATGGCTATTTCCGTCGAGTTGATTACCAATCTGGGAAAGTTTCCTAGAAGAAGGGCGTCGTGGTAGAGCGCGATCGTCGGGAAGATTCCACCGCTGTAGTACGGTACACCTGCCACGTAGCTGATGCCCTTTCCGGAAAATATGGGGCCTAGGTCGATATCGGCGCCTTCGAGCGCCATGACAATTATTGGCCATGCGGCGAAAAGACAAGCAAGAAGCAGGCCGATGTAAATCGGGAATCGGGCGCGGAGAGACTCCTTCTGCTTCTCGCTCAAATCTTCCTCAGGCCCCTCATCAGGCGGAACAGGAGGAACGTTGCAGTCAGCGTCACAGCGAGCAGGACCAGCGCGGCCGCCGAGATGATTGGTATTGGTATGAGTCCCGAAGGCGGAATGAGAAGGAGCTTAAACAGGTAGAGACCTAGGGCGTCTGTCGGAGCCCCCGGCTGCGTGTAGGAGAGCCACCCGGACCAAGCGAACGGAATCTCAAAGGTCCGCATCGCGTCCACATACCTGATGATGACCATGAAGTGAATCACGGGAGAGTTGATGATGGCCGGGATGCCGACGCTCGTGAACGTCTTCCATTTCGAGGCTCCGAAGGACTCCGAGGCCTCGTAGACCTGCTTGGGCACTGAGGCGAGCACGCTCAACGCAACGAGCATCATCATCGGCGCCCATTCCCAAGAATCGGACAGGATCATGATCGGAAAGTAGAGGTGGTAGCTTGTCACGTTGAAGAAAGGCTGCCCTAGTACGAAGTGCCAAAATGTGTTCACATCATCCCAGACTGCGCTCGGAGCCCAGACTACTCCCGCGATAATCGGAGCTGCAGCCAGCGGCATCAGGAGTACCGCCTCGAAAAAGCTTCTTCCCTTTCTTATTCGAGTCAGGAGATAGGCGAACATTATTCCCAGGACCGTTGAGAGTGCCACGCTCCCGTCGGAGTAGAGCAAGGAGGTCGAGACCGCCGTCCAAAAGTCCTTCTGCGAGAACAGCGCGGCGTAGTTTGCCACTCCTACAAACGCACCTCCATTGCTGTAGTCGGTGAAGCTGAGGTCGACGCTAACAACCAGCGGATAGATCTCGACGAAGGCCAGGATTGCGAGGAGCGGGAGTATGAGGAGGTAGGCGCTTCTGTCCAAAGGACGGGCGAGTGCTTTAGAGCTCCGTCGGGTTAAATGGCTTCTGGTCTCATCTGTGGAGCACCAATCGCGAAGAGCGCCTACGAGACGAACGAATCCTTATCTAAATGCGACCGGAGGTCCCTTCGCAAGAATACTCCTGTTGAGAACGAATTGGGACGATTCAAAAGACATCATCTAACTTTTGGCACGAGGCAGCTGAAACTCACCGTTTGTGTTTTCATCGGCCTGATGGCATTCGGATTTCTGCCCAAGGCGATCGCCGACTCGGGAGGGCCCATCGTCTACACCTTCGGAGACCGCATCGACAACAACGAGAGTAAGTACTCCTTTTACTACACGACGCCAGCCATCATTCAGACTGGTGTGAGGACGAATTTGACGTTCTACATCTACATCACCGAACTCTCGGGATGGAAGATTGTAGACCAGAGGCAGATCCTGACAATCAACATCAATACTCCGACCGCGACCGTGCTCACCCAGAAGGTGAACCGGACAGGCTACACCTACGAAGGAAGCCGATGGGGTCCGTTCAACATGACCGTCGACATTTCCGCATCGCAGGCCGGGCTTTCTCCGGGCCAGACGACGAACGCCACGCTCTACGCGAACCTGATAGTCTACGAGCAATACAACGACCCCAAGTTCCCTGCTCTCGTGCCTGACGGGAAGACTTTGCTAGTGACAAACCATCTGCAGATAGCAGCCCCGCCAGTAAGCACGGCGCTTTCCACATTGAGCGGGAACCACTTGCTGACCTCAGTTGCAGTGGGCTCCGCGGTTGTAATCGCCTTGGTTGGAGTTACTCTGCTCACAAGGAAGAGAGGCGGTCCAGGGACATCCGGCTAGGCACGGAAAAATCGCGCTTGAATTAGGCGTGCTGTAAAGGATTTGTGGCGGCTACTGTCCGCCGAATACGGCGACTTGGCAGGCGCCAACCAACGCGGAGCATTGGTGGGTGTATGGGTCGCAGCTCTGCTGACCGGCGCAACCCGCGTCGAACGCGCAGTTGGCGCAGTTCTTCCACGGCTCCTGGGCGACGCCGACACCGTTCCCGCACGTTGCCTGTAGCACCGTACAAAGGCTAGGGTCGGACCCCACCGGGCAGGAGAACGACGGTGCGTTAGATTGCTTGGCCGCCACCTGGTAGTTCGTTCCATTGAAGACGACCGTGAGAAAGCCGTCGGATGCCTGGTTAGATATCACCCTGATCTGCCCAACAGATACGCTGGTCGTAGCCGCGTTCCCTACTGGGGTGGCTGCGGAGGTATAGTAGTAGACTCCCACTCCTCCAGCCGCAACCAAGATCAAGGTGAGCCCTATGACGGAGACCCTATTAATCGCTGCAGTTCTTCTCACGTTCGCTCTACTTCCATTATCAAGGCGTTATAGTCGTATTAGAACCTTTGTTTGCATCGCCGCCTTGTGAAGATTCTGAAGGCAAATGCAGCCTGAGTGCTATCAATCTTAGAAATCCATCTGAGAATCCTGTCAACTGTATACCGCGTTCGCCACGAGAAATATGAACCCAAGCGCCCGACGCACTAACTCGCTTCAGCAGACCATTCTTGAAGTTCTTGGCCGTATCATGTTGGCATGGCCGTCGATGGGGCCTTGTTCCGGGCGAATTCAAAAATGACAGAGGGAAAACTTATACCGGTTCAGCATTCTGTGCCTTCTCAGGAACCACTGGTTCGAATATCGTGACTTTCCCACTTCACAGTCAGGTGGCAGCATGAAAAGGCGAGACTTTCTGAAGACGGGTGCGATTCTAGGGGCCGGCGCCGTGGCTGCCGCCGCGGCTTACGTTACCCTCGGTCCTGGCGGGATTTCGAATCCAGGGACCCAGACCGGTTCGACCACCACGACAGGTCCGGGACTGGCTGCTCGTTACTCTGACCCGAACATTCCCACCGAATACAAGGACTTTCTCAAGTGGCTGCAGTCAGTCTCAGGGAAATACAGAGGGACTAAGGTTGCGATCAACCTCCAGAACGAGCCAGACTACCGGGCGGTGCAGAGGCTTGACGTCGACTTCTTCGCGGCGTCGGGGATAAACTCTCAATACGACCTCGAGCCCTACATCCTCAACCTAGAGAAGACCAGGCTCGCGGTCCAGACCTCTTCGCCCGCAATAGATGTCATCGATTTTGACTCTTTGGACATCCCCACGTTCAAGGACTACCTGATCCCTCCGATGAAGCTCGCTCAAATGTATCCGGACCTCACCTATCCGGGGTTCACGCTCGACGACTTTGAGAAGACGCCAATGAACCTCATAGGGAGCTATCCGCCTGTGCTCCCGGACGCGCCCACGCCGTCAGGCCAGGTCTTTTGTTTTCCATTCAACACGCCCCTCATGATCCGATTCTACCGGACGGATGTCTACAAGAGCGTGGGGCTATCTCAGCCCGTGACCTGGGATGACTACTACAGCAATGTGCAGGCAATAGGTTCTTCGACGAACATCGCCGGCTGCGTGAGTCAGGCATCCATAACCACCCCGATTTTCCACGAATTCTATAACCACCTCTACAGCTTCGGCGGCCGACTTTGGGATATCAACGGCAGCAGCATTACTCCGACCGTCAACAGCAGCAAGAACGTCCAAGCTTTAGAAAATTTTGCTAGGTTCTTCCCATACACGATTCGTTCGTCAGCCACATACACGTGGGAGGACTGCGTCGCAGCCATGGCGCACGGCCAAGCGGCAAACGCGATCACGTTCGAGGACTTCGCAGTGCTCATCAACGACCCTCTGAGGTCCATCGAGGTCGGGCAGATTGCCTACAGCCCGAATCCGTCGGGTCCCGCCGGGTCCTTCTCGAGCTACATAGGTGATGGGTTAGGCATCTCGAAGTTCTCGCGGAACCCGCAAGCCGCTTGGCTCTGGCTCCAGTGGGCCACGGCGACGGGCACCCAGATGATGCTAGTTGCTGACAACCTGGCTAGGTACGTCCCGAGCCGAAAATCAGCCACGAACTCATCTTTCGTGCAGAACCTAATTGCAACCCCCGCCTACGACCCTGTGCGCATCTCGCAACAGATCCTCGCGTCGGGGCAGATAGCATTCACGGTTCCTTTCAAGGGTTCGAGCGACGCGGCAGACGTGATCGCGAAGCAGGTCTTCAACTGCTACACAGGAGTCTCATCCGCCCAAGCCGCGCTCGACGCAGCCCAGGCCCAGCTCCAGTCAAACAGCTACGCCTTCTGAGCTCGGCCTTTCACCGGTCTGACTCTTCGGCGTTCGCCAAAAGCGTCCCTTGATGCGTTGGCCATCGCAGAAAAGTACCGCCTCTGAGATTCTTGAAAAGGAAAGGGGGCGGGTTTCCTCCGCGATTCCGCGCGAGGAGAACCCGACTATTCTCTTCTGAAAGACTATGGTGTGGGCTTTCTTCGCGTTACCGCGAGTGCGCCCGTCGCTATGATGGCGATTACGGCTATCCCTGCCACGGCGTAGAACGTCGTGGGGTCGATGCCGGTAACGCCCGTTCCTGTGATTGTAGATATCATTGTGGTTGTGGATGTTGCTGTTGCTGTTGATGTTGCTGTTGCTGTTGCTGTTGCTGTTGACCCTGAGCCTGTCTTAGTGGTTGTGACGGTTGTCGTGGACGGTCCTCCAGCTCCTCCTAGTGGGAGTGACCATGCCATGACTCCTCCGGGCACCTGAGCTCCTCCGCCGAGCGACCCGGCTGCCGACCAGCGACCACCACCAAAGATGGTGATCATTCTGAGCGAGCCGTCGGATGTTAGGCCGAGCGTTGGCTGCACGAAGAGCGAGGCTCCCACGTGAAGCGTGGCGATCTCGTTCCCGTTTGTGGTGTTGAGGAAGTGGATGTTGCCGTCTCCTCCGGGCATTATGATCATGCCGTTGGTAACGGTCATGCCTCCCCGGAAGAGGAAGTTGTTGTAGAAGTGGGTCCAGACTATCTTGCCTGTGTCCGCGCTGAGGGCTGTTAGGGTCACGTTGATCGGGTTATTGACTGCCCCGACGTTCGTGGTCGTCTGTGTCTTCGGGTTCATCCTGGTGGTCGAACCTGGTTGGTTCATCCACGCTCCGTAGATTAAGTGCCCGTCGTAAGTCACATCCGATTCTAGCGAGCCTGTAGCTGCCGGCAAGGCAACGTATGTCCCGTTGACATCAGGGTAGGTTGGGTACGGGTGTATGAGCCAGTTCGCGTTGAGCGGGCTGCCTAGCGACATGCACGAGACATCGGCGTATTTGCCGTAGGTCGTGTATGAGGCCTGGGGCTTTGCGGTCATCGAGTTGCCGTTCGCCCAGAGTCCGTTCATGCTGGCGGGTGGGTTCGAGCTGGGGGTACACTTTCCGTAGACGTCTGCCGGGTTCTCCATGACCCAGATTGGTTTACCTGTCGCCCTGTTGAAGGCGAAGAGGACGCCCAACTTGGTAGCCTTGAAGACCGCTGGCTGGCCTGCGGCGGTGCCGAGGATTGGGGCCCATGAGGCGTCCCAGTCACTGACATCGTGCGGGTCCATCTGGTACCACCAGACCAACTTGCCTGTTGCCATGTTGATGGCCATTAGTGCTGACCCATAGAGGTTGAGTCCAGGTCTGATTGAGGTATCGTAGTATGGATAGGGGCTTTCTTCACCCGTGCCAACGTAGACGATGCCGGTCGCATTGTCGATGACATACTGTCCCCAAGTCGTGGAGACTGTCGCGTCAACGCCCTTAGGAACGCCCCAGTCGTTCATCAGAACTGACTGCGGGAGAGATGTGCATGGTCTTCCCAGAGTACCGTTTGTCCTCCAGGCAGGATAGTCGAAGACCATCCCGATGCTGCATTGCTCGTTGTCCCAGTTGGCGTCACCCTTGTTGGGCGGGTTGAACATAACCTGCCACAGAGGTCCCTGGCCAGCCACATTCGGCGGGCATGTCAGGTTGACGTTGTCGGTGTATGCTTGGTTTACGGCCGATGCAGCGCAGGCTCCATCGTAGCCGGCTGCACCTGCCTTGAGGACCGCGTTGTAGTTGTATCCGACTAGGAAGGACCTGCCGTCTGAGTTGGTGTACGCGCCCATGACGTATACCAGAATCGGACCGTTAGGCCCGTTCCAGATCATGGGTGGGTCTGAAGTGTAGGTTGCAGGATATGCGCCCACCGGGTTCCCGGGGACGTTAACACAGACGTGGGTGATGTGGTATGCAATTGCACCTGTCGTCGCGTTGAATCCGAACAGCTCACATGCAAAGCCGGTGACATGGATGACGCCGTTGACGTCATTGATCCCGTGCCTGTGCATGACTGGAGAAGCTGACGCAAAGATGCATGTGTTGTTTCGTTGATTCGCTGAGCATGCGTGCAACGCCCCACTCGCGATCTGGGTCTCGAATATCGGGACTGTCTTCAGGGTCGTCGTGTAGTTCAAGGTCACCGAGTTGGACCAAAGGATTGAGCCATCCTTCGCGTTCAACGCGTAGACGGTTCCTTGGTCACTGACGACGTAGACTATCCCGTTGACGATGAGTGGAGGTGCGGATGAGCCGGGCTCTACCGTCCATTTTGCCCCGGGGGCTTGCTGCCACGTCAAGTCGACGTTGGGGAACGGGACCACCCATTGCACGCCCATGTTCGCCGCGTTTGCGGAGTTCAGTTGCGTTTGGTTGGACCAGTTCGTTGCAGCGATGTTCCCGTTGACGTATGGCCAGTTAGCCCCAGCGGTTGAGGCTGGAGTTGCGGCCGCTGCCGGAGCGATCGAGAATGCTCCCGATAGCCCGGACACGACCAGGACTGATAGCATTGAGAGAATTGTTGCTTTCTGTCGCATTAACATTGCCAGGCTGATGGGAATGTCCGATTAATAAGCCTACGCACAGGAATATAACAATTGATATAATTAAACCAGAAATGTTCTACTATCAGCGAACGTCCTGAAAAACGAAGATGAAGAATGCGGCAAGCATCGTGAGCGCTATCCAGACCGCCATCGTGACCCAGAGCACCAGGAGCGCGCCTCCGTGGAAGACGTAGAGTAGCGCTTCGCCGGTCGAGCCGAGGTCTTGGACGCCAACTGGGAACTGCATGACCGCCACCAGTCTGGCAACCTCTATGGGGTTCAGGAATATCCAGGGCAAAAGAATCGGGTATTGGTTGGCCGCGGCCAAGACGGGGGCGGTCACAGCGGTGCTGCCCGCGTAGGTGAAGAGGAACCAGATGAATATGGCGGCCCCATGCGCGGTCAGCCTCTTCCNNACGAGAGAGATCCCTATCATGGCCGCGTTTAGGAGGCAGGCCGCCCCCGTGACAAACCACAGCGAAATCGAGGCAGGAGACATTTGGAATGCCACCAAGGCGGCTAACGTGAACCCTAGGACTATGATGCCAGAGGTGGCAGCAAAGAGCCCTGCCGCCTTCGCGACAAGGAACCTGCCTCGCGAGATCGGCGTGGACAGCATGTACTGCAACGCCCCGGACTCCCGCTCCTCGACGATGCTCACCGCCCCTACGGGCAGGGCGAGGAGAGGCATCAGGTTGAAGGACGTGTTGATGACGATCTGGACGAAGGCATTGGAGTTCCTANNAGAAGAAGACGACTGTGAAGAGCAGTAGCCACTTCGACCTGATGGTGACCTTGAACGTGTGCACGAATACGCCGAAGATGGCGCCCGCGGTCATTTGGTCTGAGCGCCCTCGGCAAGGAGCTTCACATATTGCGACTCGATGGTGGAGGGCTCGATAATGAGGTCCTTAACCTCGTACCCGGCGTCTTGTACCTCTTTCAAGAGCTTCGCCTTCTCTCCGGGCGGGAGCGAGAAGACGAGCCACTCGTTATTCTGACGGACCGATGGGCCTTCGGGACCCGTGTCGTCGTGGTGCTCGAAGTGGCGATCTATTATCTCGTGGACCTTCGGGGCGTCCTGCTCTCTCACCCTGAGATATATCGTGTCTGCGGCAGACATCTTCGTCAAAAGGTCCTTTGGCGTCCCCTGGGCCACTATCCTGCCTTGGTGGAGGACTATCGCCGTCGCCATGAACTCGCTGAGGCCGGAGAGATGGGTCGCTATCAGGAGGGTCTTTCCCCTCTTGGTAAGCTCGAGCACGCGCTCCCTGAACTCCAACTGCCCCTTCAGGTCTACGTTGTTGATGGGCTCGTCGAAGATCAATAGGGGCGGGTCGGTCAGCATCGCCATGGAGATCCCGAGCTTCTGCCTCATCCCGTGGGAGAGCGATGCCACCTTCCTCCTCCGTATCTCCCAAAGGCCTGATTCCCTTAGTGCGTTTTCTGCGTCTTCTTTTCGAGCCTGCTTGAGCTTCGCGATGAGGAAGGCCTGCTCCGCTATCGAGGTGTCATAGCCGAACGACACTGCCTGTGGGACGTACCCAATCTTCTCCCGGGCCTTTCCTCCGTCGTTGAACACGTCCGAGGAGTCTACCAGAATGTTTCCCTTGTATCTGAGGAGGCCTAGCACGCACTTTACGAGCGTGGTCTTTCCGGCACCGTTGGGGCCGATGAGGAGCGCCGCTTCTCCCTTTTGCACTTCAAAGGAGACGTCGTTGAGTGCCTTGAACTTGCCAAAGGTCTTCGTGACGTTCTTGACGGCAAGCAAGGGATTTGAGCACCCAGATGGCCTTCGCCATTGTTTAACCTTTCGCGGTTGACGAAATTACCTGTTATTGCGCTCAAGCGGCCTTCGACATCCAACAAGTATAGTAAACTCCAAGATTCGTGCGTGTTTCACGGGAGTTTGAGCGACGAATTGAATCAAAGGAACCGGGAAAGGATTCGCTCGATGAGCAGAGCGGCTGTCCTTGTTGAGGCGACAACCAGATGGTAGGGACGCACCTCGCTGAGACCACCTCTAAAGTGACCGGCTATGTGATAGGGTTCGTCAAGAGGATCACACCCCCGTCCGCCCAACCTGCAGCCGCGAGGCTCTTCGACAGGGCGACAAACTCCGTGGAGTTCATCTTGGGTTGGAGGGAGGAGCTGACCCCGCCCCTGCGGATCAGGCTACACATAGGGCCCTTCGCCGACCCCCGCCTCTACCGGTTCGCGGGGGAGAGAAACGTCGCTGGATTCAAGGAGATGGCCGGCCTCAAGCCGAACGCCGCGTTCCTCGACATAGCGTGCGGCTGTGGAAGGGTCGCGAGGGCCTTGACGGAGTATCTCGATGCCAGCGCGACCTACGAGGGCTTTGACGCCGCGAAGAAGCCCGTGGAATGGGCGCAGAGCGTGATCACAAGGAAGTTCCCGAACTTTCACTTCAGGACCGCTGACACCCTCAACAAAAGATACAACCCGTCGGGGAAGACTGGAGCGGGCGACCTCATTTTCCCATATGAGGACAACAAGTTCGATTTCGCGTTCGCTGGCTCGCTCTACACCNNCACCCATATGGTGCCTGACGAGGTCGCCAACTTTGTCGCGGAGACCAAACGTGTCCTGAAGCCCGGAGGGACCACGCTGGCGACTTTCTGTCTGCTCAACGAGACCACGCTGCCCGTGGTGGACGCGGGCAGGAGCATGCCTAAGCTGATCCACAAGTACGGAGACTGCAGGGTGAGGAGTTCCTCTGATCCGGCCCACTTCATAGCCCATCCCGAGGCGTGGGTCAGGAAGCTCTACGAGGACGCGGACCTGTCGATCGTTGAGCCCATAGTGAGAGGAACTTGGGCCAACAACACTCCCGAAGCCTTCGAGAACGAGAAGTACCACTTGGGTGGAAGCCCTAGCAAGAAGGCAAGCCAAGACGCTGTCATCGCCGTAAAGAAGTGACATGACCCGACTGAGTCCGCCCCGACGCAAGGAGGATAGCCTGCAAAGATGATGACGAAGGAGTTCGGGAAGACCGGGCGCTCGGTGACCGAGATCGGGATGGGGACCTACTACGACAAGCCATGGATCAGGGTGGCGAAGCACGGTTGGTCGATGGGCGCAAGGACGAAGATCAAGGCGCTGCGAGCCGGATTGGATGGAGGAATCAAGCTAGTCGATACTGCGGAGGCCTACTACACAGAGCCCTTCGTCGCGAAGGCGATGAAGGGAAGGAAGAGAGACGACCTCTTCATCGCGACGAAGGTGTGGCTGGACCACCTCCACCACGACGACCTCGTTACAGCGCTTGCGAAGAGCCTCGAAAGGCTCGAGCTCTCATATGTAGATCTCTACCAGATACACTTCCCTAACGGCAGCGTCCCCCTCAAAGAGACGATGGGGGCGATGGAGGAGATGATGGACAAGGGAAAGATACGGTCGATAGGTGTGAGCAACTTCTCGCTCGACCAGATGATAGAGGCAGGCTCGGCGCTCGCAAAGTCCGAGATCTCCTCGGCGCAGGTGAACTACAGCCTGATCCATAGGAAGTTCGAGAAGGACATCATCCCCTACTGCCAGCAGAACAAGATCGCCGTGCTCGCATACTATCCCCTGGGGCATGGGATCCTCACAAAGCCAACTCCAAAGATGGAGGAGGTTTGCAGGAGGAACGCGAAGACGCCCGCTCAGGTCGCCCTCAACTGGCTGGTCTCGAAGCCTAGCGTCTTCGCGATACCTCGTGCGTCACGACCGAGCCACGTCATTGAGAATCTGGGAGGGAGCGACTGGCGTTTGAGCGAGAGCGACAGGGCCGAGCTCGAGAAAGAGTTCCCGATTGACGGGGTTCAGCCCGCCAGCAAGTCTTGAGACTCTAGGCCTACATTCCTTTCTTGCGGTTGCGGCCGTTGATCACGACGTTTGCCACGGTCACGACGATGGCGAAGGTGACGGCGGCGTATGAGATGTAGTTCAGGGGCAGGTTGGACTGGACCGCGACTGCGGTTGTCACCGTCGTCCCAGGGCCACTTCCTCCGGTTCCTCCCAGAGTGAAGGCCATTATGGCCCCTGGCACCGTAGCCCCTCCACCGGCCTGCCCTGCGGCTATCCATCTCCCTCCGCCGATGATCTGAAGGAGCTCGATGTTCTTCCCGTCAGCCGTGATTCCGAGGGTCGGGTCCACGAATAGCGGCGCGCCGATGTGGAGGGTGGAGATTATGCTGCCGTCTTTCGTGCTGATGAAGTAGATGTTGCCGTCGCCGCCGGGCATGATGAGCATGCCGTTGGTCACGGTCATCCCGCCTCTGAAGACGAACCCGTTGAAGAAGTGAGTCCAGACTGTCTTGCCGGTGTTCGCGTCTATGGCCGTAAGCGTAACGTTGTCAGGCCAGGCGAGCGTCCTCAGTGTGTTCGCGTACTGGGTCTTTGGATCGACTTGCATGACGTTCGGCGAGCTGTTGAACCAGGCGCCGTATAGGTTGTGTCCGTCATAGGCGAGGTCCATCTCGAGCGCACCTGCCAGCCCTGGGGCTTGAATCCAGGAAGCGTTAGGGTAGTTGGGATAAGGTGTCGTCATATCCGCTACGCTCGTCGGATCACCCGGACGTAGGCCCGGAGCCCACTTTATCGCTGGGTTGTCGAAGACCCAGTTGGGCTTTCCTGTCAACGCGTCCAACGAGAAGAGGATGCCGTCCTTGGATGCCTTGAATACCGACTCCTTCCCATTCGTCGTCCCGAGTATGGACGACCACGCGGCATCCCAGTCGCTGTGGTCGTGCGGATTCAATTGGAACCACCAGACCACCTTGCCGGTGTGCAGGTCGACTGCGATCTCGCTCGAGGAGTAGAGGTCGAGCCCTGGCCTGACCTTCGGGTCGGCGTACTGGAACGGTCCTGCTTCTCCGGTGCCGAAGTACATCATGCCAGTCTTGTTGTCAATGGCATATTGACCCCACGAGTTTGAGACGCTGCCTGTTATCGGCTTTAGCCCGTTATTCATGCCCCAGTCGATTGCCTTTACCGAGTCTGGAAGGCTCGTACAGGGCACGGCCATGGTGCCGTTCTTGGCGAAAGCGGGATAGTCAAAGACCCAGCCGATGTTGCAGTTCGCGTAGTCCCACTTCGGGTCGGCGACCGTGTTCGGTGGGGAGACGAAGGTCTGCCACAGGGGGGGACAGCTGGATGAGCCGAAGCTTCCGTCACAGCCCTTTCCGCCTGCTGCCTCCACCTGGGTGAAGTTGAAGGCCACGAGGAAGGAGCGCCCGCCCATCGAGGTGTAGCCGCCTTGCTCGTAGACCAACATCCCGTTATAGAACTCGGGCGGGTCCGACGTGTAGGTGGCCGGATAGGCACCGTTGCCGTTCAAGGGCACGTTGCCGCAGATGTTCGTTATGTGATAGGCGATGTCGCCAGTTATGGCGTCAAAGCCCCAGAGCTCGCAAGCGAATCCGGTGATGTTGATGATGCCTTTCCCCTTGGAGTCCTTGTAGTAGTTGATGGCGTGCTTGTGTATGACTGGCGAAGTGCAATTAGTGCTTGAACACCAGAAGGTGTTGTTGAGGTTGCATGCCGTGCTGCTGCAAGGAGAGAGAATCCCTGAACCCACCTGCCGCTCGACGATGGGCACGTTCTTCACCGCGTTCGCATAGTTCAGGGTAACTGACTGTGCCCAGACCTCAGAGCCGTCCTTGGCGTTGAGGGCGTACACGACGTTCTGATTGGTCGCAATGTAGACGATTCCGTCTACGACTAGCGGAGGGGTGCCCGACCCGGGCTCGACGGACCACTGGGCGCCCGGTGCCTGCTTCCAACTGGGGTCTGTTGGGCCGAAGGGCATGATCCAAGACATGCTCAGCGAGTTCACGTTGCTGGGACCGAGCATCGTCTGTGGGCTGTAATTGGTCCCGTTCAAGTCATGGTTAGCATAAGGCCAGTTGGCGGCAGAAAGGGCGTTGGAGGCCGCGCTCGCTGGAGAGCCGGGCGTGACAAGGATTCCAACGAGGGAGGACACCACCAGCAAAGACATGAGTGAAATGGCCACCGCTCGGTAACGGACCATCGATGGCGAGTTACGATTTTTGAGATTATATAGTTTCTCCCTAACGCGCGGGATTTGCTCCATTGGTAACCGGTCCATTTGGAATTCGGTCCTATTTACAGACTTTTCAAAGTGAATCGACGGTATGGCCTCGTGGGGAGCCCACTCGTTCCCTGACCTAGACAGGCCTTGATCTTGACCTGTACTTTACCACGCCAATCGCGGCTATGGCGAACAAGAACGCGTACACGGAGGCAGCCACGTAAGGCCCTGCGTTCCACTCGAAACTCTTCTCAGACACCAGGTCCGGGCTCTTTCCTGTCCTCATTGCGCCCCACTGGGGGAACGTTGTCGAGGAGACCGGGAACTGCACTTGGAAGGTCTTGTAATCCCAGTTCTCCTTGATGATCTGCCATTGCCCTCCGTTGTAGGCCCACTGTTGGGTCGCATCGATGCTAGCGGTTAGGGCTCCGACCACGCTGCTGTTTCCGTTCATCAGGATCGTCATTGTCACGTTCACGCTCGAAGGGCTTGCCGCTTTCTCGTTGTAGTTGGCGGTGCTCGCGTTCAGGAACGTGGTCTTCCCGATCGAAGAGCCGTAGAGTATTCTGATGTTCCCTTGGCCGTTATAGGTTCCTGTGAGGCCTGAGGCAAGACCCGACCATGTGACGCAGGCGTCTTGCGCGTAGAAGTTGCTCAGTCCTGCCACGTTTCGGCTGTTAAAGTCCTGGACTAACTGGTCGACGGCACCCTTCACTGGTGTCGAAGGCGCCGATCCTGCCGCTGGGATCGCTGCTTGGCAGCCGCCTGATCCCCCCGTTGATGTCTGACCTGAGCCCCCACCTGGCGAAGATGCCTTTGGAAGGAAGACTAGCTCGACTGCGATTCCGACTGCGACAAAGACGACTGCGGCTACTGCGAGGGCCGATATCGCCATCCTATTGCGAGGGTTCCTAGCGGATTCCTTGAAGCTTACCAAGATTACACGGCCCCTGTAGACTTTGAGCTTATGTAGTTTAGGACCCCGACGAGCGCACCCAACAGGGCCATGACTATGAAGACCGCCTCGATTATGGGGGGCATGTCGTTGAATAAGGAAGCGGGGTCGTTCGAAAGAGGAGGGAAGATGTTTAGGGCTATCGACTCTGCTGCGACAGCAGCTCCCCCGCCGGTTGCCATGACGCCGCCTCCGACATAGCCGACTGCGGCCATCACGGCCGCGGCACCCAACACACCGACTTCGAAGAAAATCAAATGGGCGCGAGAGAGAAGATTGTTGACTTCAGTCTTGCCGCGCAGGTTTGCACCCAAATAGTAGAGGCCTGCCCATCCGAAGGCGCCGAGGACCCCTGCAATCAGGAACGTAAAGTACCCTATGAAGAGCCAAGTTCCCGGCCAGGTGGTGACCATGTTGTCGTGGCATCCGAATTGCCCTGGGGAGACAGAGACGCAAAGGAACGGATCTAGCACTACTGCGGTGAAAATGACAGAGAGCAAGACGTTGAAGGTTGCTAGCCCGAGGAATCTCTTAGCAAGATCGAGTGTCTGCATCTTTTAAGACCTCACGCCAAAACCATTCCGAAGAAGGTTTGGTTCCAATTGCAACGTCACGCTCACATGCCAAATTATTAAAGCATTACCCCNNCCCCTGATTCGCCCGGCACGAGGGGGCGTTCCCATTCCCTGCAGATGGCCAAGCAAGACGGCCAATTGAGGTACGAACTCGAAAGTCCTGAAACGGAGCTATGGCGTTAAATACGCGCCACCTTTCGCTGAGAAGTATGGCGTCGATTAGCATGGAGAGGCTAATCAAGTACTTTCTCTACATGACCATGGTCAACGCCTTCGCAGCAGTCGCGTTCACGGCTCCTGTCATCATCCCCGAGTTGGCGTTCCCTCTCAAGCTGACCATCTGGCCGGGGACCTGGATGTTCGTCGCGTACTTTGTCTTCCTCATAGTTGGGGTCCTCGGGACCTTAGGCTGGGCGGTGCTCCTTGATCTGGTGAGACGGACATGGGGGGTGGAGCGCTGCGACAGGTTCCTCGCGATAACGAGCATCGTGCTCATCGAGGTGGCGGTCTACGCAGAGACCAGCTTCATGTTCACGGTGGGATACATTGGAGGCACCTTAACGTTCGCGGGAGGGTTCGGCCCGGCGGTGGTCACGTACGTGATAGGGCCTTTGGTGGTCCCCATCGGGGTATCCATCTTCATCTACATAATCGGGACACTGCTAGGCCTCATGAACGTCGTCTTGAACCTGGGTCAGAGTCCGAAATAGCCCGGGCTAGCCAGTCACTATGATCTGGCCGGTCATCGTCGGCTGCGCGGCACTCTGATACTTGTAGGTCNNGCTGTAGATGTCATATTGATGGAGGTTGCCGGTGCCCGACGAGAACGAGCCGTCCGTTGCAGTGACGTCGTGCCCAGCAGCGTTGACGTCTCCGCCTCCGTTGGCGTCGAGATTGATCCAATAGACCCTGGTCCCCGCTGCTACGGTAAGGGAGCTAGGAGTGAACGCGTTTCCCTGGATCAACACAAGAGCAGGGACGCTCTGGAGTGACATCGGCGATGAGAAGGTGCTCGAACCGGCGGTGGCTACTACGTTCAACGTGGAGTTGCCCTGTGCCGCTCCGCTGGCCGCGCTAAGCGTCATCGTCACCGTGTTGGTGAGCTGGGAAGGAAGGTTGACCGTGCTGGGCTGGAACGTGGCCGTCACCCCCTTCGGGAGGGAGGAGGCCGAGAGCGAATAGTTGCCAGAGACCGTCCCAATAGCCACGAACTTCAGCGGGACACTCACGCTCACGTCGGGGGCGACTATAAGCGGCTGCTTCGTGCTGATGGTGAGCGTCCCGGAGGATGAGCCGGTGTTCGATGTGTTGCTCGACGAGGGCGAGGTTGTCGCGGTCGTAGCCGTGAAACCGGAGGAGACCATTGGTATCGAAACGTAGAACGCAGCAGCAATGATTATGACGACTACGGCCAAACCAGTCAGCGCGCTGATGCCCGGCCGGTGCTTTTCCAAACAGGCGCACCCTCCCGCTGCAGAATTTATCTCTTTCCAGAGGAAGAGGGTCTCTTGGTTTTTGGTTAACTGCGTCTCCATTGGACGGACCAAAGTCGGTCGATTCGGACCGGCGCAGAGATAGACAGCTGAGCAACCTCCCGGGCTAATTCCGTTCGAAAAGGGCGTCATCTAAGCTGAGATTCGCGACTTGAGGCGCCCAAAAGCCAGCACCGTCAAGACTAGAAAAGTGATGACGATTCCAATGACATATCCGGGATTGTACTCTTCCATCCGAAGAATCCCGCTCGGAATCTTAGGGCCGATGCTGAGAAAGAAATTCGAGACCGATGGAAGGGCATAAGTCAGCGCGACGATAACAACCGACACCAAGATTGCCAGAGATGCGATGGGAATAGCTTTCTTCATTGCATCCTTCCCAACCCCGAACGGATCGGCGCTAGGCGCGATTCCTTTCCGACGGGCCAGGGTCAGGATCACAAGCACGAGGGCGAAAGCGAAAAGCCCGTTACCGACAGTGCTTCCAACGACGCGAAACAAGAGATCCGAGAGGATGAATGATGGCGGATACAGGTAGAGCCCGTGCGTGAACCAGACGACAGGATACCAGAACATCGCGCTGGCGATTCCCGCGAGGCAAACCGCAGGGAGATCATACCTCCTGTAGCGGAAAAAGGCGAACACTATGTCTGCGCCAAGGCCCGGGAGCCCGTACAGAAGGTGCGGGTCATGCGTGCCATATGCGAAGACCTGACAGANNGGCTGCAAGGACCCCACCGAATTCAAGCCACATTTCGAGAAGGTCGCCGAAGATTGGCCCCCCCGTCCTAAACGCGAGATAGTCATTCAACAACACCAGCGCGTGAATGCGGGCGACCGAGACAAACTGCAGCATCTCAATCTTGTCATCAATCAGACCGGTCGCAATTCCCACCGCGACGATTATCGCGAACTCCCTTCCTGAGAAGAAAAGGATTCGCGGCAACTAGCCGAACCCGCTCCACGAAGGCAGTTCGGCAGGCTGGGGCAATCGAAAATGGCTCTTGCAAGTCCGATATAAGCGTCAATTCGTCAGGATGCTGTCGATTGCGTTCACGGTCCTTATAATTGCCAGCGCCGTTTCGGCGGAAGGAATTCTGGGATGGCAAAATCAGAACGGGTTTCTCATTTGGTCGTGGATTTCGTCCAAGGGATAAATAGGCAAGGCCCGCGCCGATACCCAGGGTTTTGACGGTCACGACCAAGATGCTCCGACATGGCTGAGATAGAAATCAAGAATCTCACGAAGCACTACGGAAAGACCCTCGCGGTGAATAACGTCTCCCTCAAGGTGGACTCAGGCACCTTCACGGTAATCTTGGGGCCTTCCGGCTCAGGGAAGACCACGCTGCTTCGTTGCGTTGCAGGCTTCGAGACACCAGACGGAGGCACGATCAGCATCGACGGCGTCCTCTCCAACGAGCTCCCGCCGCGGGAGAGGGACCTCGCCATGGTCTTCCAAGACTACGCGCTCTTTCCGCTCAAGACCATCCACGACAACATTGGTTTCCCCCTCGAGGTGAGGAAGAGGCCGAAGGCGGAGATCGATTCCCGGGTGAAAGTTGTAGCGGACCTCCTCGGCATCAAGCACCTGCTCGAAAAGAGGCCTTCGCAGCTGAGCGGAGGCGAGCAGCAGCGGGCAGCACTGGGGAGGGCGATAGTGCGAGAGCCAAAGGCGCTCCTCATGGACGAGCCGCTCACGAACCTGGACGCCCCTTTGAGAGCGCAGATGAGGACCGAGCTGAAGCGGATCAGGCGGGAGACGAAGATGACGGCGATCTATGTCACGCACGACCAAGCCGAAGCGATGGGGTTGGCGGACATGTTGGCGATAATGAGCGACGGGGAGCTGGAGCAATATGCAAAGCCGATGGACGTGTATTCCAGACCAGGGAACACGTTCGTGGCAGGGTTCGTTGGGAATCCGCCGATGAACTTGATCACGGTAAGGATCTCGACNNCAAGGAACTCCTCCAGAACGGCGGCTTCTCCTATCGGGCAGAGCCCCGGGTCCTGGAATTGGTCCGTCAGCAAGGGGGCGGTGAGGTGATCCTTGGCATCAGGCCGGAAGACACGCGCGTTTTCAGCTCGAGAAACTCTGAGAACAGCGCGGAATGCGTGGTCGAGAGCGTCGAGCAACTTGGGCCCAATACGGTCGTGAGCACGAATGTCGAAGACGCCACGTTCAAGACAATCGTGCCCCCCGAAAAGGTGGTTAGGCCGGGAGACCGAATCTGGCTTGAGTGGGACGCCAATCGTCTCCACATGTTCGACGGAAAGACCAGCAGCTTGATGATGTGATTTCAGGATACGGGTCTTCTGGGCGGAGGCTCATCTCGCCTCCCGTAACTCGTGAAACGACTCCAACGCCTCCTTCGCCACGAAGGNNAGTCCGCCCACCACAAGCCGAGCGCATACTCAGCAAGGAGCCCGCCAAGCAAGGCTACTGACATGAAAAAGCAAGTGAGTGATTCGATCGCGTCGATAGACAACGCGAGCGTCTTTGTCTCCTTACCAATCCTGGTTTTCAGCAGGTAGAGGTAAGGCATCATCAAGACTGCCGCGACAGCCACGACCAATCCTAGTGTCGACCCCTCTGGTCGCATGCCGGTCACGTAGGAGTACGCCGCCCCGAGGCCTATCACCGGAAGGAGGAGAAAGAGCAGAGCGCTCGTTATTCTCTCTGTCCTTTCTCTGCCCGCGTCGTCGCTTGCTGTTAACATGTCTCTACCTCTCCTCAGTTGAGACAGGACCGCGACCCCCGAGAGTATCTCGATCAGACTGTCGCCTCCAAACGCCAAAAGGGCGAGACTTCGCGTGAGCAGTCCTACTCCTATCGACCCGAACACCTCGACGAGCATCCAAGCTGTGCTCACGTATTCTATTCTGATTCCTAGGCGAATCTGCCCTTGTCTCCACGACTGGTGCGTTGGCGGGCAACAACAGGTCTCGGCGCTTTCGCACTCGCGCGCGACCTGACAACCTTCACACGAAGCTTGTGTGCACCCGCAGGTTTGGCACGAGATCGCGCCGAGCGACATCTGGAAAACAGCTCAGCGACTAGGCGGGGGCATCTTGGTCGGCCTGATTCCCAGGCGGACTAGCCTGACCAACAGGTAGAGACCGAATACGATCCCGGTTATGAAGAAGCTGACCGGGTAGGGCGTGTAGAAGGCGACGAACAGCCCTGTCCACGTCGCAGCCAAGGCGATGATGACTGAGATGATGATCGCCCGTTGAGGTCGTCTCGCAAGATATTGCGCTGTCGCGGCAGGCGTCACCATGAGCGAGAAGATGAGAAGAACGCCGGTAACTTGGACGGAGAAGGAGACGGCGACAGCCACGATGAGCATGAAGGCGGTGCCGATGAAGAGAATTGGCATCCCCTTGGCTTCCGCGACATCCTCATCCAGCGACGCGAAGAGAAGCGGTCTGTAAAGGAAGCCGATCCCGGCCAATATTCCAATTGCGGCGACGACCGTAAGGAGAACTTGGTCACTGCTGACGCCGAGTATTTCCCCAAAGAGGATCGAGTAAGCTTCAGTCGCGTAACCGGTATACAAGCTGATGAAGAGGAGCCCGAGCCCCAGCGCAAAGGCCAGGACGATGCCAATCTGAGTGTCACGGTTGGCTGCACGCTTACCAAGCGCGGCTATCGCGAGGCCGCCGATGCTCGAACCCAGAAGCAGACCGGCTATGGGAGGTATCGCAATAAGCACGGCGCCCGCCGCCCCAGCGAAACCGATTTCCGAGAAAGCGTGCGCGGTGAAGGCCGACCGCCGAAGCACAACAAAATATCCCGTGATTCCGGCGAAGATAGCGACAAGGGTCCCAGCCTCATAGGCGTGTTGCATGAACTGGTAAAAGAAAATCTGCTGCAGGTCGGACAACAAGTTGATGCTAAACGCCATACAATGTCACTTCCGAAGATGCTCCTCGATGCCAATAATCGCGACGTTGCCCTTGTCGTCACGGAGGACCTCCACCTGGACTCCATAAAGGGCCGTCAGGCTCTCAGACGTAAGGACCTCGTCAGGCGTCCCCGTGGCCACCCTCCCGTTCGCGATGTAGATTACCTTGTCGAGGTGCGGCAAGAGCGGATTGATGTTATGAGCTATCAGCAACGCCGTCACGCCGCGTTCGTGGACCACGTCGTTTACAAGATGAAGCAAGTCGCTTTCGCGCCTCATGTCAAGATTCGACAACGGCTCGTCAAGCAGCAGCATTCCCGGGTTGCTAACCAAAGCCTCTGCCAAGAATATTCTCTGCAGCTCGCCGCCGGAGAGCACACCTAGAGGGCGGCTAGCAATGTCCTTCGCACCGACCGCATGCAGGGCAGCGTATGCGGCGTCGCGGTCGGCGTGCGAAAACGGGTTGAACCCCCACCTCTTTCCCGAGAGCCCGAGGCGCACCAATTCAACGGACTCGACGTTCGTCTCGCTGTCGATGATATGGCGCTGAGGGACATAGCCGATCTGAGGGTTGCCACGCTTTGGAGGCGACCCGAAAATCTTGAGCGTGCCGGAAATCGGTTTCTGCAACCCTAGGAGCAACCGGAAGAGAGTCGTCTTCCCAGCCCCATTGGGACCGATGACGGCCACGAATTCTCCGCGACCGATGGAAAAGTTGGCGTCTTCCCAGACGGACTTCTCCTTGTAGCCGGCCGCGAGGTTTTCAGCCGTTATTAGTTCGGACTGCACCCCGACCGTAATCGATTTGGAACCCGTTATATTCATTCATTATTTCCCAAGCCCGCTCTGAAGGCTGACCAGCTCAGTACCCATCCAAGTCTGGAAGGTCGTACCGGGCGGCTGCAAAGTCTCCGTCACACCTATCGTTGGAATTTGGTTTTGAGCGGCGAGTGCCTTGATCTGTTCGGTAACCGGTGTTACGGTCTGCAGGTTGTAGACGAGCGCATGGACGGTCTTATTTCCAGCCGTCATCAGCTGCTGAAAAGTGGCCACATCTTGTGCAGGCGGATCGTTTCCTTCGGCCACAGCTACCATGAATCCCTGAGGAGAGACGACGTTGAGCCCGGTTGCGTTCGCCATGTACACGAAAATGTCCTCCGTGGCCGCGACTGGCGTGCCTGAGAACTTTTGCTTGATTTGGACCTCCAGGCTCATGTATCCGTGGTAAAGTGAGGAGTTCAAAGTAGCGTACTGCTGTTGGAAGTAGTTGGTGTCGGCCGGGTCGATGGCAACGAGGTTCTTGTACATCGCGTGGACAGTGTCGTTCACGTAGTAAGGACTATACCAGAAGTGGGGGTTGAGGTCACTCTTCCCCGCGAGGCCGACGGCGCTTTGCACGACCAAGAGCTTCTGGTTTGAATTGCTGCTCGCGTTGATGATCGTTTGAGCCCACGTGTCATAACCAGCTCCGTTTATGATTACGAGGTTAGCAGTGGCGAAGGCTCGTGCGACCGCGGGGCTGCTCTGATACTCATGAGGATCGGCATTGGGGTCAGACAAGATGCTTGTCACATTGACATGGCTGCCGCCCAGCTGAGAAGCGAGGCTGCCCCAGAAGTTCTCGGCGGCAACCACCTGGATTACGGTGCCTGAAGTTCCTGTGGATGTCGTGGAGTTCGACGCTGGCTGTTGCGTGAGAAAGAGACCAGCTGCTACTCCGACGACGAGAACGACGATTATTACAACTGCCGCGTATAGTAGGCTGCGAGAGACCATCCCCGCATCCCTTGATTATCATGTTAATAAGTATTCGCTAATCCGTAATAATTCTTCTGCGTTCCTCGTGACGCAGACCATAATCCTTACATCTTTGCGGCTCTGAATATCACAACAAAGGTCTGGAGCGATCTGGAATCCGAAGGATGGACCCGATTGGAGACGACAATGGACGGTTTTACCTACCTCAAACTGTTTGATTGCCGTCCCAGGATACTCTAGATGGGGATGAACTTCGAGCTCTTCATCTTGTCTTCTGCCTGGAAAGACTTGCTCATGGCGTTAATCTTCTTTGCGTCGCCCTGAACGACGAAGAGCTCGATGCACATGGATGTCTTCGTCTTGTTGTGTACGTGCGTCGTGATGATGTCCTCATACTGATGCTTCAGCTTGGTGACGGGAGCCTCTTCGTCCTCGTCGTGGGTCACGATGAGAAGCCCGTTCATGTCACCCGCTGCAGTGGCCTTCTCCCTGTTGTCCTCAAGCAGCATCCGGATCGCCGCGCGCACGAGTTCTGACCTGCCCGTGAAGCCCGAGTTCTTCTGGACATCGTCCATCTCCTTTAGCATGCTCTCGGGAAACGATAGGCTGACAACGGTCAAGACGCTTCGGATTACCGGAGCGCTTGAGGTATTTAACTTATGTTATCGTTAATAACTGCCCCCGAGAGGATGATTTGAGCGGGCCCGGTGGGATTTGAACCCACGACATGGTCACCGAGTGCTTTCGCACCCTCTGGTTAAGAGCCAGCCGTTCCAGGATATTCTCTCTGACCTGGCTGAGCCACGGGCCCGCAGCGTTGTCGCGTTAGACTAGCCGATTAAAGGCTTACTCCGCCTTTTGGGCTATTCTTGTACACCGGGCTGACAAGCTGAAGGAACCTTCGAATCTCAATCTGGCTAGCTATCCTGAAAGTATAGACCCCTTCCTTTTCGCTCAATCTCGTTGGTTTAATGCCGAGGTCCTTGACCGCTGCATGCAGTTGTCGCATCAATGTTCTCAACTTGCATCTGAACTGGACGACCTGAAGATAATCATATTTTCTAGCATGATAGGCGTATTTCTTCGAATATCTGAAGTAAATCGACCCCTCGGCGTGATAGAAGCCTCTAACGAAAGCCGTAATGAGACTACGACCTCTTATGCAGGGCGGAATTGATGCATCTCTTTTCTTCCCGAGCGGCAATCCCATTGAAAGGAAGTAGACCGCCAGTCTCTTGCTTCTGAAGTGGAGCCTTACCGTGTTGTCGTCCCGAATTCGGAGTTGCCCCTTAATGGGAAAGCGGCCTTCAATCAAAGGCTTCAGGANNTCCAACTCGGATGGATTTCCTGTGAAAGCGACTTCGAACTTAACCTTCCCGCCGGAGATAAACCGAGAGATGCATCCGTCTCCAATCAGCACCCCCAGAAACTCCGCCATTCTTGCGTCAACGACGGCGGAAAACGCGAGCAATAGAGGTTCAGTCTCTGGCTTCTAATAAGAGCCCATGGAAATCCTGTGGCGGACTTTCTAACCGCCATCGTCGAGTGTTATTAGGGAGCCAGAGGCGGCCCACGCAAGAGTTGGCAATGTGACTTGGGAGAATTAATCTTCGTGGGTCTTGGCTTGGGAGACAGAGGCACGAACTTGGCGGGTGTCGACGCGATCAAGTCCTCTGACTTGACCTACCTCGAACGCTACACATCCCCTCCCTCACCGGATCTGATCACTGGTTTGGAGGCTGCGACCGACAAGAGAATCCTGTTGGTGAAGAGGGAGTTCGTGGAGGACGGCAAGGAAATCCTCGAGAAGGCCACCAGGTCAAAGGTGGTGCTCGCGGTCCAGGGGGACCCCATGATAGCGACCACGCACAACGACCTCAGGGTGAGGGCGATCGCCAGGGGGATACGCACTAGCGTGGTCCACGGCGCGACGATTCCCGCCGCGGCGGCGAGCGAGAGCGGGCTACACTATTACAAGTTCGGCGGGACGATCACGTTCACGGTCGAGAGCGCTTCCCACCATCAGGACGTCTATCAGCGGATCCACCGAAACCTGCTAGAGGGGCAGCACACGCTCCTCCTGCTCGAATACGACGTGGAGAAGGAGTCTGGGGTCGAGCCGGCGTTCGTCTTCAAGAGGCTACTTGATGCTGAGAAGAACTTCAAGCGGGGCGTCCTCTCGGACGCTACTTTGGCCATCGTGCTCGGGAGGGTCGGGATGAAGGACCAGGAGATGAGCGGAGGCCCGATGGGGACGCTCCAGGGAGAGTCCTTCGGGCGGGCCCCCCACTGCGTCATCACNNGCACTTCACCGAGGAGGAGGCGCTCACGGCAATCCTGAAGCTCGAAAAGAAGGACGTGGTCGACAACTCGTCCGGGGTGAAGCGCACGGCGCAGGTCCTTGTGCCTCGCTACGTTGAAAAAGCGAGGCGGGCGCTGGGAGAGGCGAGAGAGACCTTGAAGGGGAGGCACCCCGAGCTCCTGGAGAACGCTGAGCTATACCTCAAAGACTCGGAGAGCTTCCTCGCCAACAACCAGGACGAGCTCGCGATGCTCAGCGTCGGCTACGCAGAGGGCCTGGTCGACGCCCTCTCGTTCACGGGAGAGGTCAACCTCTCTTGGTAAAGCGACAGAAGACTGGCGCAGAAAAGGCAGGGTCCCATCTAGACACCTTGACCCTCTTGAGGGCCATATACGTCACGGATCTGAAGGAAGGCGGCGCCCCGGTTGCATCCATCGCCAAGAGAGCCGGTGTCGCTCCGTCCTCCGTCCGCTCCGCGCTCAGAGAGGCATCCGCGAGGAAGCTGGTGAGAGAGGCCAAGGGCGCTGTTGCGCTCACAACTTCTGGAAGGCGACGGTTGAAGGTCGTGATGATGGGGGGCGCCTTCGAGATAATCCATCCCGGCCACGTCCATGCGATCTCGGAGGCGAAGACGTTTGGCAACACGCTCGTTGTCGTCGTCGCCACAGACGGGAGCGTCGAGAGGAACAAGGCGAGGGCGCCCGTCACCAGCCAGGCTCTGAGGGTGGGGCTCGTCTCGTCTCTCCGAGAGGTCGACCTGGCCTTGCCCGGGAACAAGGGCAGCATCTACGACATACTTCTCAGGATCAGGCCCGACGTGATAGCGCTTGGTTACGATCAGCGCCACAACGGCGAGGAGATTGAGCGCGAGGCGGCGAGGAGGGGACTCCGAATACGCTGTTTGAGGCTCGGCACGCCGATCCCGGACGTCAAGACGTCTAAGATCCTGCTCTCGCTCTGAGGCGTCTCAGCAGATCTCGACGGTCAATTCGACCTGGTCGCTGTCCTTCAGGCCGAGGGCACCCCGCAGGAAGTGTGGGGAGATTATCTCCAACACGCTATCGTCATAGTGCGTCCGGTCGATGACGAGGACCGCCGCGGGGAGCGCGGCCTTTCCCACCGTCGCACGGTAGCACCTTGCGCCGCCGTAAGTCCTGCCGTCCCGCTGGAAGCCCTCTATCCTGAGGCCCTCGAACTCGCGCAGCTGCCTCTTCTGCTCGGTCTGCGCGGGGCTCTCCAGCTTCACGTTGAGCGTGCCCGGGTACGGGTCGAACCCCAGGGCTTTCGCAAACTGCGTCTTGTATCCCTCGAGCCCGATGTAGTAGGCGCCCTCTCCCAGCCCCGGGAATACCTTACCAACGAACCTCATCTCCTTCGGCTTCCCGTCCAGCGCGACCTTGAGGCCCGAGTAGTAGGCGCGGACTATGTCTTGGCCTTCGCCCGTCAGCTTCACAGCGAACCGCGCGCCTGACCTCCGACGCTCTACATAGCCGAGCTTCTCCAGCTGCTGCAGGTGTTGGGAGGCTGCCTGTTGGCTCTGCCCGAGCTTGTCCGCCAACTCCTCGGTCGAGAGGGGGACGAACGCGACGTGGGCCCTGAGCTTCACCAGCTCCACCAGCGTCGGGATCAGGACCGGCTTGATCTTCTCCAATTCTTGGTCTCCTTCTCTCACTGAAGGCGGACGGCGAGCCCTGTCGCGTGGATATAAGTCCGCGGGACTTTCTTTGCCGCATCTTCTTTAATAGCCTCGGTCCGCCCGTCGATTCAGGTCGTCTCAACTTGGGGCAAGATAACTCGAGGCCAGAGGTCATGCTGGCGCAAGAGGAGGCAGTCATCAACCGCGGGCCCGGGATACGCAAGGGAGTCGAGGCGGCTTTCGGCCTTGGAGGAGAGACGGAAGGCACGCTGA
This sequence comes from Nitrososphaerota archaeon, assembly GCA_003135575.1. Classification (GTDB taxonomy): domain Archaea; phylum Thermoproteota; class Nitrososphaeria; order Nitrososphaerales; family Gagatemarchaeaceae; genus Gagatemarchaeum. The sequence continues at coordinate 12,821 of PLCG01000047.1, read as the reverse complement.
TCCTCACCGACAGGAGGCTTGTCTACGTCCACGGCAACGAGAAGGAGGTCGACCTGAAGGTCGGCGTATTCAGCGGGAAGCACCTATTCTTTGCAGATGTCGAGAGCTTGAATTCGATGCCCCTCGACTCCGCAAGCTTTGAGATTCCGCTCTCAAAGATAACTCAGGTGTCCGGCCATCGAGGGGAGGCAATCGCTCCGAAGCTCGAGGTCAAATGGACCGACCAGGGCGGGGTCGCCAAGACCACGGAATTCGTCCAGCAGATGACAGGTAGCTCCAGGAAGAGGAACCTGAATGACTGGGCGAAGGTCATCGAGAACCTGAAGGCGAAGAAGCAGAGGATCATTCCACTTCATCCGGCACCAGGTGGCGACTCGCTGGAAGGACGGATTCTCGGGGCGCTCGGGGACATGCAGGAGAAGGGATTGATGACGCTTGAGGCCGAGGTCGAGGAGCGCTTCGGAGTCGACCTAGACCCAGACGAGGTAGAGGAAGCATGCAGTAAGCTGATAGCCGCCGGCTTGATTCGAAACCTAGCAGCTCCTAAGGAGGACCCGTATTACATGAAGGTCTCTCCTTTGGGTGCAGACGACCTAGGCGCCTGAGACTGGCTCTGTCGGCGCTCAGGATTTCTTGTTCTTCCGGGCCTTCGCGCCTTGACGGGAGCCCCTGCGTTCGAGCGAGGTCTGGAGGTCCTTGATCGAGGCGGCGAGCTTCGAGCGCCTCGACTCTTCCGCCATCACCCCGCGGACGTCCTCGGTGAGCATGCGCGCGACGTCGATCTTCCTCCTCAGCCCGTTGACTACGTTGTCGAAGACCGCGAAGGGTGAAAGCACCGAGTAGAGGTTCTCCATCAACTCGAAGTAGCCCTTGGCTTTCCCGATCTCCGACCTCATTATCGCGTCGAGGAGGAGCCGCTTCACCTCTCCCACCGTGTCCAAGAGCCCCATGAGGTACCCCTCGCCAGACACTCCCAGGTCCTTCGCCCGGGGGAGTGGCTTTCCGAGGACTATCGCCTCGACGCACGAGGCCTCGACGAACTCGGCCTCGGGAGAGGCCAGATACCTTGAGAGGCTGCTTGTGCCCGCCTCCTTCCTCAGGCCCTTTAGGATCGCCTCGGCCTCCTTGATCTCATGTTGCGCTTCGCCGGTCTTCCCGGTGTGGAGGTGGACGATCGCCTTGGAGCAGAAAGAGATGCAGTCCCGCGAGGTCTTGAGGATCCTCTCTCTCTTGCCGAGGACCTCCTGCAAGTTTGATTCTATCGACTTCAGCGACTCGTCTACTCTTAGCTCCAATGTCTAAACCACTTGGCAGCGACATGGGCGAACATAAGCATGTGCATCATTTGCGTGGTCTGAGTTGGTGAGAAAAGTCATACAGGGAAGAACTATCTCCTGCACATCATGCGGAAACAGGTTCACCGCCACTGGATGGGGAGCATGGATGCGGAAGTATTGCTCTGCCGAATGCAGAAGGAAGGTAAACACAGCCATGCACGCCAATTATGTGTCAAAGAATAGGAAACATGTCAACGCCTACACCAAAGAAAGAAGGCTTCGAATTTGGGGAAAGTCGAATATGCGGATAGCTAAAGACGCAGAAACACTCGCAATAACAAGAATTCTTCCTCAGCTCGGCTTCCGCGACATTTATCATCTTTCGGCCACAAACAGGTTCTTCCCGTTCGATGTAGTGGCGACGTCGAACAATGAGAGGGTCTTTATCGACGTAAGCACGTCCACATCGAAAGTGATAAGACGCCAGAAGGAAATAGCTGATGCCCTCAGAATGAAAACTTTCATTCTGTTCGTCAAACCTGACTTGACATCATATCTTCTTACGCCGGTAGAATCGGAGTCCGTGCGGTTCAGAATGGGTGAATTTCGAAAAGTTGCCTAATCGACAATATGAAAGGGGGAGATCGCGCGAATACAAGGTCATGACGATTCTGAGGAGCGAGGGATGGGTGGTCTCGCGGAGCGCCGGCTCCCACAGCCCCGTCGATGTCTTCGCGGCGAAGCTCGGCGTCACGCTCTTGATCCAGGTGAAGAACGGAAAGGCGAGGATGAAGGCCGAGGAGGCCAAGGAATTGGTTAAATGGGCAGAGGCGTTCAACGCCGACGCAGAGATTTGGCATTTCAAGGGACGGGGCCATCTTGAGAAGAGAAGGCTCTTCGCTCGCAAGTGAGATGGGCAACCTTTGGAGTTGAAGTGCTACCTCTGTGACGCCGTGCTGAAGGCGGAGGGCAAGCCCTTCAAGATTGGCACGAAGGAGGAGACCATCTGCGTCTCCTGCTATACGAAGACAGTCAACAGGCGCAAGGCCGTAGGTCAGGACAAGACTGGCTAGCTTCGGGTCAAGAAGCGACGAAGCACTTGTTTAGCTGGGCTATCACCGAGGAGCAGAGTTCCACCTTCTCCTCGTCCTCGCACAGCGTGTAGTATTCGCGCGCCTTCTCGTACTCTGGCAAGGCCCGGATCGCGTTCGCGGCGTCGCTGCTCGTCTCGCCGAGGGAAAGAAGACCTGTCATCTCATACCACTCGGCTGCGCTGCTAAAGTCCTGCAGCCCCTCGAAGCACGAGGCTATCCACTTGCAAAGGTTGACCCTCTGCTCCGGTGACTGCAGCTTGCCGAACTCCTCCTTCAGGAGGATCGCGGCAGCGTCTCTCTTCCCTATCTGAGCCAGTTGAAGGACGTCGGAGAAGCTCATGCTATTGTAGTTCCGCCGGCAGCATTAACATACATCGACTCTATATTGTTTGAACTTCTAATCAAACTCATTACCGCTTGCGGCTCGAGGCCGTCTCCCTCATCTTCCTCCTGGCCTGGGCTTCGCGGTAACGCCTCTTCTCGTCTGCCGTTACCGGGATGATCGGCTCGACCCGGCTTGGCTTGCTGTTCCAGTCGAGCGCGACGAACGTGAGATAGCAAGAGCCTGTGTGGGCGGTCGTCCCCGTCAGCGGATCCTCGGCCTCGATGCGCACCCCGACCTCCATCGAGGTCTTCCCCACGTAGTTCACTGCCGCCTTGAGGATGAGCAGGTTGCCGACATAGACAGGGGCGTAAAAGTCCATCCGGTCGATCGAGGCGGTTACTACGTTCTTCCTCGCGTGATGGAACGCGACGATCCCCGCGACCTCGTCCATGTACCTCATGATCGCCCCTCCGAAGACGTTCCCCAGGATGTTCCCGTCGGTCGGCATCATCAGCCTGACCGTCGTCATCTCCGACACAGAGACGTGCTTGCCTCCTCCTTTGCGGCTCATTTTCTGGTGAGAAGGGCGAGGTGCGCGATGGTTCATAAAGCTGATTCATCGGCAGGAAGGACAGACGAGATGCCCTTGGACTACATCACGCCGGACGAGATGAGCGAGCTGGAAAGGGGCGCCTCAGAGTACGGGCTCGGGGTGAAGGAGCTGATGGAAAACGCTGGAAGAGGTGTCGCGGAGTTCGTCCTCTCCAGATACGGCCCGGGCAAGCGCGTGTGTGTCGTTTGCGGAGGCGGCAACAACGGCGGCGATGGGATGGTCGCCGCGAGGCACCTCTCGGCGCGTTGCACCGTAGACGTTATCCTGCTCGCGAGGCCCGGGAAGATAAGGAGTGAGGAGGCGCGGGAGAACTGGGAGGCGTTGGCGGGAACCAAGGCGAAGCTCCACGTCGCAGAGGATGCCGAGAGCCTCCGCGAGAACTCAGGCGTCCTGGCTGGAGCCGAGGTGATAGTGATCGCGATCTTCGGGACCGGCGTAAAGGGAGGCGTCGTGAGGGAGCCCTACGCCACTGCCATCTCGATGATAAACGGCTCAAGGGTGGGCAAGGTCGCCATCGACCTCCCCTCGGGGATCGACCCCGCGACCGGGGCGGCGAGCAGGCCCGCGGTGAAGGCCGATGTCACGGTGGCCCTTCACCTACCGAAGATCGGACTGAAGGGGCGCGAGGAGTTCACTGGAGAGGTCGTGGTGGTTCCAATAGGGATAAGGGCGTTCTGAGTTGAAGGTCTACCAGATCCCGGTCGGGCCGATGCAGAACTTCGCGTACCTTCTCGTAGACGAGGAGAGCAGGGAAGCGCTGGCCATTGACTCAGGCTGGGAGACCGAGCCGATCGTGAAGTTGGCCTCAAGCGAGAAGCTGCGGGTGAAGTATGTCTGCGCCACGCACGGGCACTACGACCACGTGAAGACGATGGGAAAGCTCGCGGCCGAGCTCGGCGCGGTGACGGTTGCCTTCGAAGGCTCGGAGGTCAACCCGAAGGTCAAGGTGCGAGACGCAGACACGTTGAGACTAGGGCAGAACGACGTCATAGTGATGCACACACCGGGGCATACCGAGGACAGCGTCTGCTACTACGATGGGAGTCACCTCTTCACCGGGGATACGCTCTTCGTCGACGCGTGGGGACGGACCGACCTACCAGGAGGGTCTTCGGCCAAGCTGTATTCGAGTCTCCACGACGTGATCCTTGTGCTGCCCGAGGAGACGGTGATCTATCCAGGCCACGACTACGGAGAGGTCCCTTTCAGGACGCTGGGCGAGGAGTCTCGAAAGAATCCCGCGTTCCTTGCGAAGACGGTGGACGACTTCAAGCGCCTGACCCAAGACTGAGCGTCGCGCTATCCGAACCACTTCTCGAGCGTCTCGGTCTTTGAGCTCTCGAGGCCGACGACCCTCTTGATCGCAGCCTCGACCCGCTCGCGGGAGAACGAGTGCTCGTCTACAAGGTACGCCCTCAGCGCGTCGGGTTTCACCTCGCTCCAGGAAGGCGTGATCCCGTGCTTCGCCGGTGGGTGGAGGAAGAGGTCCCGTATCGCCTGGTAGTCGATCTTCGAGATCTCCTCCTTGAGCGGCTCGATCTTCTCGAGGGAATGGTATGTCTTCAGGAGCTTGAGCCCCCTCACGGGGCCTATGCCCTTGAAGCCGTCGGGGTTGAAGTCCGTGCCCATGAGGATCCCAAAGTCGATGAGCTGCTCCCTCGTGAGCTCGAGGGCCTTCAACGTCTCCTGAAGGTTGATCGTCTCAGGCTCAACGTCGATGAAGATGTTCTTGCTAGGAAGCCGTCTCTTCCCTGAGATCGTGATGTTTCTCGCGAGAAGGGGGGCGCCGAAGAGTAGCGAGTCGTGGTCTTGCGAGCCTACCGCGTCGACGGTCCCCTCCATGGCCATCACCGCGGCCTGCGCCTCACCCTCGGAGGGCGCGTCCACCCAAGGGATGCCCATGGCGTCGAGGAGCTGCTTCGACTCGACGACCATGTCCTGGCGTAGGGACGTCGAGGCCTCGGCGTACTTCCTCGCACTGACCGTGTCGCCAGCCTCGAGGGCGACGGTGTATTGGCGCTTCGCCTCGTCCCTCTGCTTCCTCCGCCTGTCAATCTCGACTGCCTTGAGCTCAGGAGGGGCCCCGTCGAAGACGTAGACGAGCTTCATCCCCAGCTCGAGCAGGTTGATGTTCCTGTAGAAGAGCCCGCTGAGGTGGCTGGTCACCCTCCCCCTCGAGTCCTTGAGGTGTTCGCCGCTCGACCCGCGGATTATGGCGAGGAACTGGTAGAGCGTGTTGTAGGCGTCGATGGCTATCTTCTTGTTGCTGAGAGACTCGAGAGCGACCTTCTTACGTGGGACGACGTCCCCGAGGTCTACGCCCAAAAGCGGTAGATCACCTGACCGCTCGCCATCTCGCCAACTTCCCTAGCGAAGCGCGCGATTCCCCGCTAAAAAACTAATCACTCGGCGTATCTGACCGGAGGGGGTGCAGCCTCTACGAACTCGATGCGCCGCTTCTCCTTAGCGACCCATCTCACTGATATCATCCCGAGTATCTCGAGATCAAGGAGCGCCTTGTTCAGCTCGTGCATCGAGTAGCCCTCTACCTTGTTCAGGAGGTCGAGCAGCTCCTCGTCGGTGGCGTGCTTCTTCTCCTTGATGAGCTCAAGAACCGCAAATCGAAGTGGAGGTCTCAAATTTCTAACAACACGCAATAGTGCCTATACTCTGCAGAGATGGGTTGAGTTCGCCGCCCGGGTTATAAAAGCTTCTAGGACGGGATTTCAGACTTTGAGGGTGCTGGACATCCTGCTGACGCCCATGAGGTCTGACTGGGTCACGAGCGGGGCCGTGGCTACCGCAGCCTCGACCTTGTCCACCATCCCTTCCTCTTCGGGTGCGATGATGTCGATTATCAGCGCGTAGAGGCCGAAGGCGATCGGGTCTTCCTTGCTGCCCCTGATCGTCATCTCCTTCCCGAGGACTCCCCTTACCGACTCGAGGAGCTTGTCAGAGGGGACTTCGGGACCTGAGGGCATGACCTTCACCCGCACGAGGTAGGAGCCCATCTTTATGGTCCCTCGAATCCGCAGTTGACGCACTTGTATCTGCGCGAGAACTTGCGGCATTTCTCGCAGCGCCACACAATGACCTGCTGGCAGCTTGGGCAGTGGAACTTTGAAGCAGCCTCGCCAGGCATGATGGGGCGGTTGCAGGAGGTGCAAACCGGCAGCGCGACCGACTTTTGCGACAAGCTTGGAACGCCCCGCCACGGCTAGGAATTATACCTTCCTAAATCAGCACGCCCGGAGGTCACTTCTTGCGCGAGCTCGAGGGCCGGACGAGAGAAGTGATGGCCTGTTTCGTCTCGGAGGAGGCTATCACCCCCGCAAGCTGGAGCAGCCCCTTGACGCCCAAGGCTGAGAGCGCGGCGCNNAAGTCGAATGAGCCCGACGCGAGCTTCGAGGCGACCTTGGGCTTATCGAGGGTCGCGACGAGCTTGTCAAGGTCCTTGTTCGAGAGGTTCTCGAAGATGTTTCTCAGCCTCGTCATGAGCCGGTACTCCTTGCCGTACCTGGCGGACCAGTCGGGTTGGTATCTCGCCACAAGGGACGGGTCCTTCAGCATTATCGAGTCGGAGACCCAGCGGGCCGCTATGACGCCGCCCGCGACCGAACTTGGAATCCCTCCAGCGGTCGTCGGCTTGACCTGCCCGGCGGACTCGCCCACGTACACAGTCCGTCCAGAGACAAACTGGTCTATGGGACCTCCCACGTAGATAGTGCACGCCACCTTGTTGACTATCTTGGACTTCCTCTCTGCGAGGAAGGCCTCCAGAGCCTTGACGCTGTTAATGCCGAAGCCAGCTGCGCCGACCTTTGCTATCCCTGGGCCTCGAGGGATCACCCATGCGAAGAACCCGGGGTACTTCTCCTGGTCGGTGTATACCTCGACCTCGCCGTCGTTGAACCAGTCGCCCTCCACCTCGTACTTTGCTGTGGGGACAAGTCCCTGCCTGTTGAACTTCATGACCCCCGTCGGGCCAGTCGCGTCGACATAGTAGGAGCACGCGTAGACATCGGAGCCGGCTTTCACCTTCACCCCGTCGGCCTGCTCTTCCACCCCCGTGACTCGCGTCCCCGTCCTGACCTCAGCCCCCCACGCCTCCGCGTTCGCCGCCAGCTGCTTGTCGAAGACGCTCCGGTCGAGGACGAAGACCTCCAGCCGCGAGGCGTCGAGAGAGGCCTTCTTCCCAGAAGGCGAGAAGACCGTCCCCTTGGTGACGTGGCTCTGGAAGCAGGCCTTCTCGGGCATGACGTATCTCCTGAGCTCTTGGAGGCTCACCAGGCCGTCGCACTTCTCTGGCTCCCCGATCTCCATGTCCTCCTCAAAGACTAGGACGTTGAGCCCCCTCTTGGAGGCCTCGGCCGCGAATGACAGCCCGCCGACGCTCCCGCCGCCGACGATCACATCGTGTCGGCGAGAGGAAGAAGTGTGAGACGAGGAATCAGAGGCTTGAGGCATGTATCGAACCGTGTCCAGAGCCGGAGCAAGCCTTAACCCCACGCGTAATAACCCTTCGAATTGGGGGCGCGACCTACGTGACCGATTTCAAGCAGGTTATAGTCGTCAGGTCGGACCTCAAGATGGGAAAGGGGAAGGTCGCGGCTCAGGTCGCCCACGCGGCCCTCGACGCCGCAGAGACGGCGCGGCACAAGCACCTAGATTGGTATNNGGTATGAGTCCTGGTGGGAGCAAGGCCAGGCCAAGGTGGTCGTCAAGACAGACGGAGGGGAACCCGCTCTGCAGGAGCTCCAGAAGCAAGCCCGCAGCCTTGGGCTCCCAGCCGCGCTAATCCAGGACAGGGGCCTTACACAGGTCGAGCCAGGGACGACGACGTGCTTGGCGATAGGGCCTGCGCCTTCGGGCGTCGTTGACAAGATCACGGGCGACCTCAAGCTGCTTTGAAAATGACTGCCGTCGTGCAGCCCCCTGAGGTAGACGTCCAGTGCGGGCTGCTTACCTATTCCTCGCCGGGGGCGCGGCACGAGGGCACCCTGCGTATGAACTACGGCGACTTTCAGGTCCAGGAGCTCATCTCCCTCGAGGGTATCGTCCAGGAGAGGGCGGCGGGCCTGGTCCCTGTCTACAAGGTGACCAAGGCGGGCGTGGACACGCCCCACGTCGCCAGGGAGCTGGCGGCCATGATCAAGAGCGAGGTGAACTTCGCCGGGCTCAAGGACAAGGACGCCACCGTCGTCCAGTACATGAGCGCCAGGAGCACGAGGGCATCCGCGCCGCCGGAGGTGAGAGGGAACCGGTTCGAGGCGCAGCTGGTCGGCTTTTCGAGGCCAATCACCCGGGGGATGCTGACGGGCAACAGGTTCAGGATAGTGTTGGAGAGCCCGGAGGACCTTGAGAGCGACATCCGAGATTGCTTCGAGGCGTGCAAGGATAGGCGGCTCGCGAATTTCTTCGGCTACCAGAGGTTCGGCTTGAAGGGGGGNNGCGGTTCGCCTGTTCTCCGCCCGCCAGGACCTCGAGAGAAGGGTCGCCTCCCACCTCTCGCAAAAGCCGGGCGACCACGTCGGCGCCTTGAGGCGGATATCGATCCCCATCAGGAGGCTCCTTGTGAATTCCTACCAGGCCTATCTCTTCAACCTCACCCTGAGCCGCGCGGTGCTCGACGGAGTTGAGATATCTGCCCCGCGTCCGGGCGACAACTGGGCATCCCTCAGGGAGGGCGGGCTCGCTGTGGGTAGGGTGCACGGCGTCAAGGAGGATCCCACGCAGGACGGCACAGCAGTCCCCCTGATCCAGATCGTCGGGTACGCGTACCGGAACTACGGCTCAAGGTTCGACGAGCTGCTCGCGACGGTCATCAAGGAGGAAGGCATCTCCCCGAGCTCGTTCTACATCAAGGAGGCNNGGTTCAGGCCGGCGCCGCTCCTCTCTGGCGATCTCTCGTTCGAGAAGGAAGACAGGGGGACGGTCCTGGAGTTCTCTCTTGGGAAGGGTGAGTACGCGACCGTGCTATTGAGGGAGGTCTTGAAACCGGAGGATCCGAGGTCGGCGGGGTTCTGAGCTCAGGAGACCAGGCCGAGTCTGCGCCGGTAGTCGTAGTCCTTCTTTATCGCCGGGTGCTCTGGGTCGATCATGACACACTCGAACCACCTGTGCTTTCCGTCGACCCAGAAGAGGTAGGAACCGAGAAGTTTGAGGTTCGTGTGCTTTTCTCGGACGCGCCTCTCCGCGACCTTTTGGACCGACTCGTCGGACTTCATCCTTAGGACGCCCAAGTGCTTCGGCCTTCTGCCGGAGGTGGGGCGCTGCCTCCTCATGCCTCCGGCCTTGATCTTTATCCTGATTACCACCACGCCCTCCTTTGCCTTGTAGCCGTACATCCTTGCCTTGTCCAGGCGCGAGGGGCGCTCGATGCGCTCTATGGTCGGGCCCTTCCTCAGGAGGATGGCCCTCTGGAGGATGTCACCCGACTTGTCCTTGAAGACCTTCTGCCAGGTCTCCCCTATCTGCCTATACAAAAGCGAACATTGGCCCGCTTCGAATGAGGAAGATAAATCTTCGCTATTGCCGCCCCGCAAAGAACTGGTTTATCTTGGCGCCGACGATGGTCACAGCGTTCGCCTGGGAGTCCTTCGTCTGCCCCCCGATATGAGGGGTCGCGATCAGGTTGGGAGCTGTGAGTATCTCTCCCGTCGCGGGCTCGCTCTCAAAGACGTCGAGCGCGGCGCCTCCTATCTCGTCTGCCCTGAGGGCCTTTGTGAGCGCAGCCTCGTCGATGACCTCTCCTCGGGAGGTGTTGATGATGAAAGAGCTCTTCTTCATGAGCGAGATCCTTCGCGAGTCGACCAAGTGCCGGGTCTCGCTGGTCAGCGGGACGTGAAGTGTGATAAAGTCAGCCGACGCGAAGAGCGTGTCCAAGTCGACCATCCTGACGCCCAGAGAAGCAAGGGTCTCCTGAGGCACCTCGATAACGTCGTAGCCGATGAGAGACATGCCCATCACCCTGGCGATCTCGGCGACGCGCTTCCCGATGCGCCCCAGCCCCGCTATGCCGAGGGTCTTCCCTTTCAACTCGGTCCCGACGAACCGCTCCTTCTCCCAACGGCCCGCCTTCATGACGGCGTCCGCCGCCGGGATGTATCTCGCGAGGGCGAGCATGAGGCCTACCACGTGCTCGGCGACCGCCTCAACCAGCGCCTCCGGACTGCTCACCACATCTACCCCCCTCGCGTTCGCGGCTCTCAGGTCGACGTTGTCGAGCCCGCTCCCTGACCTAGCGACCAGCTTGAGCCGGCTCCCACGAGCCAGGACGTCTGCGTCGACCTTGGTCCTGCTGCGGATGACAAGGGCGTCGTAGTTCTCGACCTTCGCGAGCAGCTCTTCCTTCGTAATCTTGGGCTCGTAGTCGACCTCGAACGCGTCGGTAAGGCCCAGAGTAGCGACGTCCATCGTGTCGCAGACCAGTACTCTGCGCTTCGCCAAATTCAGGCTCCTTCAGGTCCGACGATTTTTCTTGCTGTTAAGGATATTGGAGAAAGATCGAATCCCGAGCCGGGCAAGTAGGGAGACTCAACGTGCAGGAGCTGCTCTACGGTGAGCCCAAGTGACACGATGAGCGACACCGCGCCCGACAGCGACGACGCGCGCCACCCCGCCACCTGAAGCCCGTACACCTGACGGGTCTCCCTGTCATACACCATGGAGACGAAGGTCTCGCGCCCAGGTTCCGAGCAGGCGACTCCCGTCCCGGTGGCCTCGGTGGCCGCGTCGAGCTCCATCGCCCTCGCCTCTTCCTCGGTAAGCCCTGCGGAGCAGAACTCGAGCCCGAAGTACACCTGCTCGGCGGCCCACGAAGGGGAAGCGAACGCTCTTCCGCCTGCAGCGTTGGTCCCCGCCACCTCACCGCACATGCGGCTCGTCGAGTAGAGGCGCGCGGGGACGGAGCCTGACTTGAACCTGAGCTCGACCGAGTCGCCCGCCGCGAAGACCCCCGGGAGGCTGGTCGACATCGAGGAGTCCACGAGGAGACCGCCGTTGCGGCCCTTTTCGCAGTCGACCGCTGGAAAGGACGGGACGCTTCTCGGGATCAACACAACGCCGTCGCAGGTGCGCACCGACCCGCTCGAGACGACTGCCTCCGCCCTGTCGATCCCCAAGATTGAGTCGATGGAGTCGTCCACCAGGAGGACGCCGTCCTCCTTGCTCCTGGCGGAGATCTGGCGGCGGATCGCGCCCGCGAAAGTTGGTGAAAACTGTCGGGCGAGGCCGTCCTTTCCGCAATAGATCTGCACCTGGATCCCTCTCTTGGCAAGGATCTCACCGAGCTTCAAAGCGAGCGGGACGGGGCCGGAGAGCACGACGGACTGCAACGGAGCTAGCCCAGCGGCAAGCTTGAGGTAGTCTGCGAGCCCGGTCAACACGAAGACGTTGGGCTTCGTGAGGCCCCTGAGCTGGGGGACTTGGCCTGCGGCCCCGGTGCAGATGACGAGGGAGTCGTAGCCGATGCTTCCTCCTCGGCCAGCCGATGACGAAGGGTCGACCTTGATCTTTCTATCCCTGTAGGCGACAGATGTGACGGTCTCACCAGTCCTCACCTCGACTCCTGCCTTCGCCAGCGACCCGGCCTCCGGCAGGAAGACCTCGTCCTCAGAGCGCTCTGCGGAGATCAGAAATGGCATGAGAGTCTTTGAGAGTCCGATCTTCTTCGAGGACTCCACGAGGGTGGTCTGGGCCCNNCCCCTGGACGACGCGAATGCCGCCGATAGGCCCGCTACCCCGCCCCCGACGACCACGACCTTGGCCATTGGTCGCGGGCAGGAGCCGTTCGATGAAAAAGGTTCGTCTCAGGATGATTTTTTACATCCTCTGGGAGGAGAGGCCTGCTCATGGGACAGCTTCTGGGCTATGTCTTCTGGCACAGGCCTCGCTCACGCGCTCCACCGGGAGGATATGAGAGGAAGCTGGCGGCCTTTCAGGAGACGCTTAGGTCGCACGGGCCGGACGGTTTCGTGGACGCCCTCAGTTTTCGTTTAGAGTCGCGGCCTTGGTCGAGGCACCGGTCTAAGGGATATGAGGATTGGTATCTCGTGAAGAATTTCGGGGCCCTGGGCGTCCTCAATGATGCCGCGGTTGCTAATCCCAGCAAGAGACCCCACGACGACATCGCCAGGGATGCCACCGGCAGCGCTGGAGGCGTCTACAAGTTGCTGAAGGGCGGCCTTCCGCTGCGCGAGGCTCGCTTCGCGACGTGGGTCAGCAAGCCAACCCGCACTGCTTATCAGGCGTTTTATGACGACATGACGAGGTTGGTCGCAAACCGCAGGACGGACCTGTGGCGCCGGCAGATGGTCCTAGGTCGCTCTCCTGAGTTCTGCGTCCACAGCGAGAGCCGTCTCGACCTCCCAATTGCTCTCCGCCCGAGGACCCTCGGGGTGGAACTTGTAGCTGCGGGCCGGAGCACGACCGGCGCGAAGGCGTGATTCTGGCCCTCCGGAGCGAAGCGTCTTGATCGTCGGGATCCTGGGCAAGCCCAACGTGGGCAAGTC
>PLCG01000062.1 GCA_003135575.1 Nitrososphaerota archaeon | reverse complement strand
GGGTCAACTACCCTGGCCTAGACGACCACCCCAGCCACAAGCTTGCCGAGAAGTATCTCAAGGGCCAATACGGCGGGATCGTCGGATTCGGGATCAAGGGAGGGGCGGAGGCGGGAAAGAAGTTCATCAACTCAGTCAAGCTCTTCTCTCACCTCGCGAACATCGGAGACTCGAAGAGCCTCGTCATCCACCCTGCCACCACCACCCACCAGCAGCTCACCCCAGAGGAGCAGAAGGCAACCGGAGTCACCGACGACTACGTCCGGCTCTCAGTGGGCATCGAGGACTTCGAGGACATCAAGGACGACCTCGACCAGGCACTACGAGCTGCGGCCAAGTGAGCCCACCCGGGTCGAGGTTATCGCCCCCTCCTTCGGGGGCAGAGACGGGTGAGTGGGAATCCCGGACGATAGCATAGGGATCGTCGAGACCAAGTACTTCACTTTCGCCGCGCCGCCCCACGAGATGGTCCTGGAGAGCGGGGAGCGCCTCGGCCCGATTACCCTGGCCTACGAGACTTACGGCCAGCTGGACAAGGACAAGTCCAACGCAATCCTTGTGGCACACGCGCTCTCAGGAGACGCGCACGCCGCGGGGCTTCACCACGAGGAGAAGACGCCCGGCTGGTGGGACAGCATGATAGGCCCCGGCAAGGCCATGGACACCGACAAGTACTTCGTCGTGGCCTCTAACGTGATCGGAGGGTGCAAGGGCTCCACAGGCCCCGCCTCGACGAACCCCAAGACCGGCAGACCCTACGGGCAGGACTTTCCCATCGTCTCCATCAAGGACATGGTCGACGCTCAGGTGCAACTTCTGGACCACCTCGGGATAGAGCGGCTGCTGACCGTGACCGGGGGCTCGATGGGAGGGATGCAGGCCCTCCAGTGGATGGTCTCCTACCCGGAGAGGATCCGCTCCGCCATCCCGATCTCGACGGCCCTCAAGCACACCCCGCAGCAGATCGCGTTCGACGAGGTAGGCAGGCAGGCGATCATGGCCGACCCGAACTGGAGCGAAGGGAATTACTACGACCATTCGCCGCCAGCGAAAGGCCTCGCCGTCGCGAGGATGGTGGGGCACATCACTTACATGAGTGAGGCGTCCATGGCTGAGAAGTTCGGGAGGAAGATGAAGGAGTCGAAAGGGCCGATGAAGTTCAGCCCTGACTTCGAGGTGGAGGGATATCTCGAATACAGGGGCGAGAACTTTGTGAAGCGCTTCGACGCCAACTCCTACCTGTACATCACAAAGGCGATGGACTACTTCGACGTCGTGGGGAGGAAGACCCCCGCCGAGATATTCAAGGGGCTCAAGGCAAAGGTGCTGGTCATCGCGTTCAAGTCGGACTGGCTCTATCCGGCACACCAGTCCCAAGAGATCGTGAAGGCATGCAAGTGGGCGGGAGTCGAAGCCACATATTGCGAAGTGCACTCAACGTACGGGCACGACGCATTCCTCCTCGAGTCGGGAGAGGAGACCCGGCTGATCAAGCACTTCCTCAGCTCGGTCCACGCCAGCGGCGATGGGCCTGGGAAGGCAGCGTCTCATGAGATTAGACTACCTGGTAATCGCTGAGTGGATCAAGCCCGAGTCGAGCGTCCTCGACCTGGGATGCGGCGACGGCGAGTTGCTCTCGATCCTCGTGAAGGAAAAGCACGTGCGCGCCAACGGGATCGAGATCGACGAGCAGGCGATCTACAAGTGCGTGGAGAAAGGGTTGAGCGTCTTCAACGAGGACATCGAAGAGGGGCTCTCAGACTATCCGGACGAGTCCTTCGACTACGTCATCATGAACGGGAGCCTACAGCAGGTGAAGAAGCCGGACACGGTCTTCAAGCAGGCCCTCAGGGTTGGGAAGAGGCTGATAGTTGGGTTCCCTAACTTCAGTCATTACTCGACCCGGCTCCAGATGCTCTTCTCGGGGAAGGTCCCCGTCACGCCATCGCTCCCTTACCAGTGGTATGACACGCCGAACCTGCACTTCCTCAGCATCTCGAACTTCCGCGACTATTGCAAGCTGAGGAGCTTGAAAATCGAGGCCTCCGCCTTCGTGGCAAAGGAGAAGCGGGTGGGGTTGCTTCCCAACCTGCGCGCGGAGCAGGGCCTCTTTCTCCTCTCAAAATGAGTGAAGCCCCGCCGCGCGGCAAGATGGAGTCGAGCCCACTAGCGCGGCCGACCGCCGAATGAGAAGGAAGGTCTACTGGGTCTTGCCGACGAACGCGCCAAGGAGCGCGAAGATGACCGTGAGGAGCCAAAGCGTGGTCGTCGTCATGTCGTAGACGTTGTCCAGGTCTAACGCAACGTTGACGATCAGGCCGACGAGAGCCAGCACCGCCGCTAACAGGACGAATATCTTTCTGTTCACGAATTATCAAAGGGCCGCCCACCACGTCACGTATTTACGGATTGTCGCCGCAGGCTTCGATCGCTTGCGCTAGCTCAATGACACGTCTTGCGTGATCCATGGAGATGGCGCGTCCATCTTCATCGCCTCGTGTAGCAAGTAGGTGGACTCGTAGTTCCTTCGGAATATCTCGATTGCCAGGTCGTTGGTGATGTCGCCCCCGAGATAGTTGTAGTCCTTCTCTGAGCCAAACTGTGTAAACCTCACCAGCGCCTCCCCGCTCATCTTGCATATCTGTCCGGATGCCTGCCTCCCAAAGCTGAAGGAGTAGACGACCCGCAGCGTGTCGCCTTTCCGGCTCTTCTCGTTCATGCTGACCTCAAAGTCGAATGGCCTCCCTTTCAAGGCTTTAGCTTCAGTCCCAGCCTTGCGAATAGAAATACTGTCGATCCTCGTCTCCAGAATCTGGATTCCTCCGGCCGAGATAGTGGGCTGCGAATCATCTATCGGCTTCTGGATGAGCACCTGAGACGGCATACTACGACTGGATCTCCACAGCGTACGACACCGTCCGGTCAACCAAGTTGGTGTAAGCCTGAACTACCTCCAGGCCTCTGGAGGTGATGCTGTACTGGACCCGTGTTCCCTCCCCGCTCTGCTGCATGAAGCCTGCGACAACCAAAGTCTCCAGGTTCTTTTGCAGCACGGTCCACGAAGTGTTGCTCTTGTACATGATGTGGGTCGGCTTGACGCATCCCGTCGCTGCGACTCTGAGGATTTCCATCATTACCTCGAAGGCGGATCTTCGTGCTGTCGTCGGCCGCGCTAGCGAGCTCAGAACTTGTGCCATTTTTCTTCAAGCGTTATCTGGTTTGCTCTGCTTATAGAGAACGACGAATCGAGAACACTTGGCACAGGCATAGCTCCACAACATCGAAGGCCGCTCCATGCTTATTCGAAATAATCGCACTTCTGGGGATTAGATGCTGTATAGATTGCATGACTTATTGCCGTTTTTCCCGCTAATCTTCTCGACTTCTCCGACGACGGCAACAAAACCTGATGCTGCATTTCCCTTTCCTCGACCCTTCTCGGGAAATTTAGGCCCTTTGCTAGCCCGCGACTGCCTGGCGCCGGTCCGAAGGCAGAAGGTCCAGCGAGTACGCACTGGCCAGGGCAGCGACCTTCGGGGAAAGTTCACCCGAGTAATAGGCATGGATTATCATCTCTGTGTCGAGCTGCGTGACGAACAGCTTCATCACCTGTGTCTCATCGACGACCTGGAGGACGACATACCCGTGCTTCGACCCGTCCTTCCGTTGGGCCACGAGCCCCAGGGTGTGCACCGCTCCCGACTTGCCGACGGTCTTCGTGGAGAGGATTACCGACCCTTCAGCCTTGATTGTCTTCTCCAGGCTGGCGTACAGGTCGGCCTCTTGAGAGCCGACGGTCGGCAGATAGGTCAGCGCCTTTGAGATCCTTTCCTTAGACATCTTCTCCAGCCCCAGCGGCGCCGCCTCCTGCTTGAGCTTCAAGTAATGATCCAGAAGCGAAGACCCTCTATCGGTCAAGGAATACGTCACTCTCTTTCCGTCCACCTTTCTTGACAGCAGCCCGTTCCTGATGAGGGCCTCCAGGTACATGATGAGGTCGTCCCAATCGACGTTCGCCAGCTGCATGATCCTTGTGGGCTTCTCGCTGCCCTTGGATACCACCTTGAGGATGTCGCAGGCTATCTCCAACTTGGAACGTCTTCCGGAGGACCTGGGGGCGTCTTCGTCGAACAAGGTCGGCTGCTTTCACCAGTTCTCCTGCGTTGGGCTCTCTGGGTTGGAATNNTGGAATCGTATGTAAGTTTTAGGAATTATGGGCTCTAACGCTTCTTTCCCGAACTACCGGAGGGAGGTCTGCTCCCTCCCGATGGGCTCCTCTCGAGGTCTGCCGCCGTCTTTTCCAACTTGATGTTGCTGCGCCAGATCCTCAGTATCGCGTAGCCGACCACGATTGTGACAACCAGGGCAAACACAATCCTCGTGGTGTTGGGGGTCGCAGAGAGGATGACCACATCAAGAATGGCCAAGAAAACGACCGCCGCCACCATGTTGCGCCTCCACTTCTGCGGCGGCTTCCTTTCCCGCTTCAATCTGTTTCGCGCGGGCGCCGCGACCATTTAGGGGTTCCGAGGGCCCATGCCGGAGCTGGTGGGTCTCTTCGCTCAGGACATGGTGCTCTGGTAGAGCATGAGGAGGTTTCCCTCCGTGTCCTTGAAGAACGCCATCGCTCCAAAAGAGTCGTAAGTTATCGGGCCTACGACCTTGCTGTCCTTGCCCGTCTTTTCACCCTTGCCAAACTTCACTCCCTTCGCCTTCAGGTCAGCGACACCCGCTTTGATGTCGTCGATCGTGAAGACCGAGTAAGCAAGCTCCAGCTTCTCTTTGTCTTCGGGGGAGACCAGCCAGAACTCGGATCCGCTCACCTTGATCGAGGCCCAGAAATCCTTCATGTCGCCTGTGTCGCGCATGAGGACCTTGCCGCCTAGCGTCTGCGTGTAGAACTTGACCGCCCTGTCCATGTTCTTGACGGGAAGAAGTGTAGCATGCTTGCTTGCTTGAGATAGCGAAACCATGAGGCGAAACGACTGCCGCACCTATTTAAGCCGCATAGGGACACGAAGGATAGTTACCGTAAGCAGTCCAAGGCGACGGGCCGGGGCTATGACCTGAACGCGAAGGGGTTCACAGGGAAGTAGGCGAAGAAGAAGACGGCCGCCGCGACGACCCACAGCAAAATGAGCAAGCGTTCCGTCTTGGCGTTTCCCCGAGCTACGAATCCGATGACCAAGGGAATCCCGAGCGCAAGCCCCACGTCGGTGTTGAGGAAATAGAAGGCGTACTCTACCCTGTGGCTGACCAACGAGATGTAGTAGAGTGGCAGGTACGTCGCCGCTATGAGGCATCCCGCCAGCACGTCGGCCTCACCGGCCTGTCTTCGAACGAACCTCCACGCGACGACTGGGACGACCAGCCAGATCGAGTACCAGATCACAAGGTTCCCTATCCCGCGCCAGTCAATTGGATGATAGTTGATCACCCCGACGACGGACCCGTTCTGCGCGGTGGACGTGACGGTGACCGTGCTGACGTAGTAGGGCAGCGGCGTGACGTCGAAGGGAAGGATCCAGTTCCAAGGGTAGCAGTTCCACTGGTCCACCTTCCCGCAGCCGGTCAATGAGGACTGATACGTGAAGTAATACTCGAAGTTCTGCAGGGGGTTGGTGACGTTGTCCGAGTGGATCGTCGAGGTCCTGGTGGTCGTCACGGTCTGGTTGGAAACAGGGTCGATGATGACCGATGGCGAGATAACGACCGTCGCTTTGCCGGAGGGGTGGTATGCGGAGTCGTACGCCCAGAGGGGGAGACCCACAACGAGCGAGATCATGATCGCAAATACGAGGATCTTCCTAAAGCCAATCGGCCCGCTCGGCAACCTGAGCCTCTTCCAGTTCGCCCAGAGATGGTAGAGCGCCAAGGCCAAGAGGAAGAATACCCCGGTCTCCTTGCTCAAAATACACAGGCCGAAGGCCAGTGCTGACAGGTAGTAGCGCCTCTTGAAGTAGGCGAGGAACCCGGCGAGGGCAAAGAGTACCGGCGGCCCGTCTAGCAGGAGCAGCGACGAGTGGATGAAGAACATGTTCTCGAACGCGAGCATCGAGGCCGCGAGGAGGGCCTTTTCCTTCGAGAAGAAGTGCCTCGCGAGCTCGTACATTAGCCATACCGAGAGCGTCCCGATTGCCGCGTAGAATATGCGCCAGCCGAAGAAGTTGTCACCGAAGATGCTGATCCCGAGGACTCCCCAGAGCTTCCCGAAGAAGGGATGCTCGAGATTAGATGCGATTCCCTTGAGGAGGTCGTGAGCGGCGGGCACGTAGAAAGACTCGTCGAAAACGAGGCCTCCGCCGTTGGAGGTGTCCGAGGGAAACGAGAGCGCGAAGAGGTGAAGCGCGAAGATCAGCAGGAGCAGATGCCCAATGTTGAGCCCGCCCACTAACCTCCGCACTAGCCCGCGTCCCGACCCTTCAGTGCGCTCGGGAGGCGCTTCAAACATCGCTGCCAAACCCAGCCGGGTTCGAACTACTCTCACGATATAAGCTTCAAACAGCTAAATCCAGACCTGCTCGCCGGTAAGAACATCAGGGCTTTGACGACCCCGACCTCAAGCTTGGACAAGGCCATTCACTGGGTCGTCCTGCTCTCTTACGTCGCGGCATTCGTCGTGCTCCTCGCGGGGCTAATCCTGACCTTCGAAGGTCAGCTCTGGGTATATCAGATTGGAGGCGTTTCCTCTGTCTCACTCGCCTCCGTGGCTGTCATCTACGTGGTGAGCCAGTATAGGTTCAAGAGCGTCGGATACACGGAGATCAAGTCGATAGTCCTCGGCATCCTCTTCGCGAACGCCTTTCTTCAGGTCTACGAACTGATCTACCGCCTGACATTCAGTCTGAGCGCTGCGTTGGGAGACCCTCCCTCAATCACCGGGACGGACGTCAGGATATTCCTGCTATGGCTCGTCATGATATCACCGATCATCCTTGTGCATGACCACCTGAGGTTCAAGTGGACCAGCGCAGCCCTTCTGTTGTTCTTGGGCGCGGTCTGGGCGACATGGATACTCTACGGCTTTCCGCAATACTACTACTCTGGCAATGCATTCCCGCAGGTCCTGACGACCACAGACCCATTTCATCTCAGCCTATCGTTGAACTTTGGTTCAAAGGCGATTCTCGCTGCTCTTTTCGTCTCGCTTCTTGAGCCTCTGAAGGCCTTGAGGGCCGCGATAACACGGATTTCGCCCGCTCACGGAGCTTAGGACGCGAAAGCCCTCGGGGCGATAAGGTCTTGCGCCATAACCTTCTTACATTAGAGAGGCGGATTTCAGCGCATGAGGTCCAGGAGCGCCGTTTCAAGGCCTCTGGCCGTCGGAGCGGTCCTGCTGGCCATGGCCGCTCTCGGGGTCGCGGGCTATGTCTCTACGCAATCAGCGGGAAGCAGCTCAATCTCGACCCTCCCACAGCCGAGCTCAACGTCCTCCAGCTCGGCTACCTCCTCCCAGCCAAGCGCGAGCTCGCCCGCTAGCAGCAGCGCAACATCAGCGCAAATCACAAGCACAACCAGCTCCTCCTCCTCGACTTCCGCTTCGTCGCAGTCCGCCGCGGTCCCAATCCTCGACCTTGTTTCCGAGGTGAACTCGCACCTTGCCAATCTTTCCGCTAGAAACGTGAACGCCATCATGACCGCCTACTCCAGCGGGGCGGTCGTTCAGTGGAAGGGAGAAACCCTCTCGCCTTACGGCATGGCTGGCACTTACAATGGAGCGGGCAGCGTGCGCGCGCTCTATCAGGGCACGATAGCCCAGGATCAGCAGTTGGGCCTCACAGCCGGCGCTATGAACTCGTCAGCTTCCTCAAACGGAGTGACCGTCATTGCAAACGTCCAAGTCTCAGGTGGAGGCTCCAGCTCGATGCTAGGCCAGTTCAACATCACGGTGAGCGCGCAGATAACCTACGAGTTCGCCGCAGGTGCTTGGTCGATCACTCAAGAGACCTGGAACTTCACAAAGTTCCACAGCCAGTCAACCGGCGGCGCGACGACCTTCCCGCAGTGGCAGATAACCGGGCCTCCGCTCCCTCAGCGCTACTCCGAGAGCCCGTTCAAGAACTGGGTCTACTTCTACGGAGGAGCGGCAGCCGCGCTCGGGCTGACTGCGTATCTCGCCTCAATCCCGATAATCATGCTCGTCAGAAAGAGACGCATCAAGACGGTCTAATTCCGATTCCGAACTACTGCAGTATTCCGCCGGGTCCGAGGAACACTGAGACCGTGGTCCCATCCGAGAGGTCTATGACAATGCTTCCCACCGTGGGCGGCCTTTGACTGGGTCCGACGTCGCCGAGCCCGTGCTGCATCGTGATGCTCGGCAATGTCGCCAAGATCGTGACCGATCCTCCTGAAGCCGTCACGGCTGGCTGAGTGTTCGTGCCGTTTATCTGGACGGATTTCACCCACGATGTGTCGAGGCTCCCTTGCTTCGCGTCAAGGACGATCGTGCATGAGAAGGTCCCTCCGCCCTTGCAGGAGCTCTGGTGCGGGTCGACGTAGACGTTGGTGCTTGCAGGCAGAGGCGCCGCCGAGGAGGTCGTCACGATTGCGGTTGCGAGCGCGACTACGAATATGATTACTACCACGCCCGCAACCAGAATCGATTTTCTTTGCAGTCCTAACCGCCCTACGAAAAATGAGGCTACCCTAGACTAATATGGATAGCTGTGTGTCCGAGATCGAGTCGAGCGTCCCCCTCACGTTGTCAAGGGATTTATCCTCCTTGTCTACATTTCATGGCATCTTGGGTAATCTGCACTTCGGCCCATATTGAAGGCGCTGACCCAGCGATGAGACTAAACTTAGCTCGGAACGACGAATCAAGGAAAATTAAGAGGCCCACGGGGAAGAAAACCGACCCTTCATTCCTAATGCTTAAATCAAGTGCTGGAGTTGGTCTCTCTGACTTGAGAAGATCGGTGTCTCTTGCGTCAGTTCTCGTGCTTCTCGCCGTCGCCGGCCTCTCAGGCGCAAACCTAGCATTCGCACAAAGCTCAGGCGGATGGACTTCCAACGGCTGGGTCGGTTCCGGGTCGATTCATGACCTCACGGGCAATTCTGACCTTTCGAACGGGCAGCCCCTCATTTCAGGACACTCTTACAACTTGACGCTGCAAATCAATGTCCCGAACACTTCTACCAGCACGCCTCAGTTTCAAGTGAGCTTGAACAACCTCCTCGAACCGGCGTCCGGTCAATCTCTTTTCTGGGCGGTTCACAATCCATCATACGCTGGTTACAATCGCACGAGCTTCACTGGAGGTAGCAAAACAGTGGCTTTCAACTATGCTCAAGGAAGTGTAAGGCTCTCAGCATATTTCAAGGTGCCAACGAACTTCACGATTCCACTCGCCAAGTATTCCCTCCCCTCGACCCCATCGCTTAACAGAACTCTCACGCTTCACCTTCCGCAGAACGGAGTGATTTTCGTCTCGGTGGTGCCGGTTGGATCGACAAGCACTGGCGCTTTCACGGCTTCCGTCCAAGACCAAACAGTCCAGACCTTCATCAACAGTTACAACCAGACGGCCAACCTCATCCCGTCTGGGAAGATACCTTCGTCCTACTCGTCCCTGGTGAACCCGCTCCTCAATGAGTCCCAGGCACTCAACAATCTTGGGCTTCCCGACCAAGGCTCGACGCTCCTTGGCGCGCTGGTGCCGTCGGCGTTTCCCACTCCGCCCAGCAGCTCTCTTCAGACCTACCTTCTTGTAGGCCTGGCAGTCGCGGTACTCTTAGTAGTTGTCCTCGCAGTATTGATGCTAAGGACCAAAGGAAGGAGCGGCTACTCTTCGACGTTGATCGGCGAGGTGCAAAAGGACCTGGCCGTCCTTGAAGTCACAGCCGCAAAGTATGACAAGGCGATGGCGGACAAGCTAAAGTCCCTAAGGGCAAAGTTGAGTGAATCAAGTTGAGCAAGACCAACCCACCTAAGATGTCGTCTTTCGCGAGCGTCCACATAGTGGGGCTCGGCGGCACGGGAACGAACATCATCCAGTCGCTGATCGAGAGCGACCGGTTCTTCAAGCTGCTGACCTCAGAAGACTTCAACATTGCTTGCCTCTCCGTAGACGTCGCGGACGCGGACATCGCCAACCTGACTAGTTCTTACAAGTCCACCCAGCAGAAGCTCGAAGCCAAGGGGGTCTCCGTCGATCGCCTCTGGGTCAAGGGCCTCAACATGAAGTTCAACACCCCAGAGTCCCTCTTCGAGTTTATGGGCAAGTACAACACCTACCTCTTGAAGGAAGGGATAGTCGCGACCAACTACAAGCCCTGGGTCGCGTCCTCGATGACCATCCCCCCTCTCGCGGGAGGCGTCGGGAGGATGAGGGCGCTCAGCAAGGCCGTCTATGCGCTAAACTACTACCACTACAGCGAGCTCAACAGCGCCATCTCGGTCTTCAAGGACAGGGTCCTCACATCCAAGTTCCAGCCTATCGTCGTCTTGGTATTCGGCTTGGGCGGCGGGACGGGCAGCGGGATGGTCTTCGACTTTGCGAGACATCTCCGGGCCAAGCTCGGCTCCTCGGTTCCTATAATCGGGCTCTCGATACTTCCCAGCGCAGCCGACGACCTGCTCGCAAGAGGGCCGGCGCCTTACAACGCGCTGATGGAAGCGGAGCTCCTCTTCAACAGGAAGCTCAACGAGCAAGTCGCGAAGAAGTATGGCGCCGCTTACACTAACCCGTTCACCTCGCTCTTCTTCGTCCCGTTGGACCCGGTCTACAACAACAGGAACAACCTGGCCACCGCGAAGCATGAGCTCGACGAATCGCTGATCGACATTCTCAGCATGTTCATGAGGTTCGACCTCGCCGACCTTCTCAGCAGGGTAGGGACGAACAACGACTTCGGCGCCAACTGGGCGCACACCATGGCATACCTGCGGATCCGATACCCCGTCCAGGACTACATCGACTACATGCACGAGTACCTGAAGCTGCTCGAGACGCTCGGCACTTTCATGGACGCTAAGAGAGAGGCCCTGGTGACGATTAACGAAGCGATAAAGAACAGGTTCGCAGCTTTGAAGAACCTCTATAGGAGGAACCTCATCCAGACCAACAACTACCGGCCCGACTCGTTCGACACCGAGGTCGAAGAGGTGATCCGCAGGGGTGGGAAGTTCGAGGCGGAGTTCAAGAAGCAAGTTAGAGGCCTAGAGGATTTTGCGCTCAACTACAACCAGCGGTGGACGAAGGTGCTCCAGGCGATGGCCTTCGGGCAGGAGACGGTCGAGTACAGCGTCATCCAGTCGCTGACCCACTTCCACCAGCAGATCTCGAGCCTGGGCAACAACTACGAGCAATTCCTCAAAGACATCCCGCTCTACACAGCCGAGCTTGAGAACAGCATCACCGCGAGCAAGTTCCTGACCTCGAGCCAGATCAAGCAAATCAGGGGCTACCTCAGCTTCGTGAACCTTGTGGCCACCGCGCTGGAGACTCTCAACATATACATCAGAGCGAAGGGCCTTGCGGACGAGGTCGCCGTCCTCTATGCGAAGGACGACAGCAAGGAAGGAAGGCTCGCCGCTTCGAAAGGAGAGACCGACCTGCTTCCGCTCATCAAGGCCGCGGGCTACATCCTGAACCGGCCCGAGACCGAGATAAAGGTCTCAGACCAATACATCCCAGGGATAAGGGTCGTCAAGAAGGGACTGGACGACACCTACCGGGAGGCGAGCGCCTCGGCGGAGTCTGGAGAGAGACAGCTCGCGCAGAAGGACCAGGACATCACGAGGCTCACCAAGGAGATAGGGAGCATCAAGCTAGACGTCAGCGGGAAGAAGAAGCTGCTCAAGCGCACCCTCGAATCGCTACAGAGCGAGGTGGAGGGAGTCCGAGCCCAGATAGAGCAACAGCGCGCGGAGCGCGACAGGCTGAGGGCAGACGTCGACAAGCTCACGGAGCTCGAAAAGGCCTTGGAGATCACTTCGCCCTACAGGAAGATCCTCGCGACCGTCGTGACGAAGACGGCCGAGCTCAACACTCTGATGAGCGGGATCACGAACACCGGCAGCTACTACGAGAGGGTCGTGGAGCTAAGCGAGGTCGAGCAGGTCAAGATAATGGAGAAGATCCTAAGAGAGGACGAGGAGAGCCTGAAGGGCGACTCGATCCTCAAGGACATCGTCGACAGGGAAAGGTTCCGCAGCATCGTGAAGAGCTACATCCGCATCTTCAGCGTCCCCAACTACCCCGGGCTAGCTGACACTTACAGGACAGACCTGATCTGGGCGACCGTCGGGATTCCTCCGGGCCTGTGGGACCAGGAGCTCCAGGGAGCACTGTCGAGCACCCTCAACGTATACTCAAGCGTCGAGGCCAGCAAGAGCATCTCCGTGCGGCAGATTCCCCAGATGGACCCTTGGACGATTACCTTCCTGGTCATAATGGCAAAGGCCAGGATTGACCAGATCGAGAAGTTCCCGTCGATGAAGAACGACATGGAGGGGGTGCAAAAGTCCGAGCGGCTACTCTTCAGGAGCTTCTTGCTCGAGCAAGGGCTCGTCAGCCTCGAGGAGATGATATCAAAGTTCGAGGAAAAGTCGGCGGCACAGAGCGCACGCGCAAAAGAAAGGGAGGCTTGATGGCCCAGGTTGAGAGCCGGTCACGCGCAAAGGTCACTGCGTATACCTCAGCTCTGATAATCGCCGTCGCCTCCTCCGTCTACCTGGCCGTAGTCCCACTTCTGCCCGCCTCGCCCATCGTGCCCCTCCTCATCGGCGTAGGGCTGGGGGCGCTCTCGCTAAAGAACCGGGGCGTCTCGATAGCGGTCCTCTACCTTCTGGTCTACTTCTCAATCCTCTGGCAGATGATAGGGTTCGGGTTCTTCCAGCTGCTCTCGGCAAGCGTCGGCCTGGCCGTAATCCTCGGGATGGCCGTCCCGCTCCTCCCGTTCATGACCAAACGCGTCGAGCTGGGTTCGATGGCGCTCGCGGTGCTCGCAGTCGCCCTGATGCTCACGCCGGCGTACTTTGTATCCATCCCGCTCATCGCCGCAGCAGCCTTCACCTTCAGCGGGTTCGCCAGCCTAGAGGCGTTGGCGTTGACCTTCATCTGCTTCCTGACGCCCTTCCTGCTCTTGGAGAACGCGCTTTACTTCACTACGACGAACGGCGCGACGGCCCCCATAATCTTCGGCCAGTTCACGCTCCTCGCCCAGAACTTGAGGCCGCCTCTCCCAGGGCTCAACGTCCTCTTGACCGGGCTTCCCGCGAACTACCTCTCGCCCTACGCCCTCTCAGTCTCCACGTGGCTCTCGCAAAGCTCTGGAGTACTTCTCATCCCGATCCTGATCCTCGGCGTGATACTCGTCGCATCCTCGTCCATGGGAGGCGTCACCCGCTCCCTCGTAGAGAGGTTCGAGAGAACGAGGGAGATCACGGGCAGGCTGAGGCTGGTCATCGCACCGCTCGTAGTCGCCGTGGTCACGCCGGCCGTCTTCATCGTGCTTCTCACGCTCCTCTCCCGCCCCGAGAGCGGCGGCTTCCAGACGANNGTTCTACATGGTCGGCTCCTCGATCCTCCTGACGACCTCCTTCATAGGGCGGGAGGCCCTCCTCCTTAGGCTCGAGAGCGTGCAGGTCGGCACAGACGAGCTCGAGACCCTCATCGAGAAGTGCCTCGCGAAGATGAAGGAGGTCCAAGAGCTCCTCGATCACGTCTCCAAGAACGTCCCCTCAATGAGCCTGAGCGGAGAGAGGCAATCGCTCTCCGAGTACTCCTCCTATGTGGCCGACGTCCAACGACAGATTAAAGGTGCCAGCGGGACCCTAATCTTGCAGTTCCAGGCACAGCTCGAGTCCACTGTGCTCCAACCCCTGGCGCGGATGCCTGAGCAACTCAGGCAGCGGGTCGCCAGCGAGATAAGGGGCCATATCTCCGCGACGGCCACAGCTAACAACCACCTTGAAGAGGCGAACGTCTCGCTCAGGTATCCCGACATCCCAGCCGTCAGCGACTCCAGCCCGCTTGAAGACCTGATCGTGGCCTACGAGGCTGCCACCGCCGCGATCAAAGACGTCACAAGGGAGCTCTCTGCCCTGTTCGCGCAAGAGTCAACATCCCTGGACGTGATGATGGGACAGGAGGCGGTGGCGCCCCCGGTGAGCGCCTCAGTCCTGCTCGAATCTAACGAGTTCGTCGGCGCGATGAGGTTGGTGGCGGAAGAGTACTGGCTGAACTTCCACCTCAGATGGGCAGAAGTCTTGGACCAGAAAAAGTCGGCTCTGTTGCAGAGGATGAAAAAGCTCGACAAGGTCGTCGCCGACGGGGAGCGGGAGAGGCTAGAAGCCATCGAAAAGGGAGTCGAGGACGCAAAGCCGGCGAACTCCTCGGCAACCCTCGCGAGCCTCCGGGAGCTGCGCTCAATGCTAGAAGTCATTGTGACCCGGGCTGCGACAGGCGCGGACAGGGTAGGGGAGATGCTAGAGTCTCTCGAGCTTCGCGCGGCCAGGGGCCTGAGATTCGAGACCGTGAATAGGCTCAGCGAGGTCAACGAGCTGAAGAAGAGGTTTGACTCGGTCGACGTGAGCTTCGACAATCTGACCAAGTTCCTGGAGAACGCTGCTGGCGTCCTAGAGAGCCAGTCCGAGGCGTGGAAGAGCGACCGCGAGAACTTGGTGGTCCTTGCGCAGTATCCTCTCGCCAAGAAGATAATCAAGAGGATGCTGGAGGAGCATTCTACGCTCGCACTCGCGAAGCTGCCGTATCAGAAGAGGGTAGCGGCGCTCTATGCCCAACTCTACTCGACGGGGAACCCGGACGTGGAATATGACGAGACCGGAGAGAGGCTGGTCGCGAGGGAAGAGCATGCCTAAGTGCCCAAACGGCCACGAGCAAAGGCTCGGACTCAAGTGCCAGACGTGCGGCCAGCCCCTCTCCTACAGGGACTCCATTGGGAGGCTAGGTGCCCTTCCAAAGGTCGAGCCGAACTACGGGAAAGTCACCGTCCTCACCGTCGGGTGCCCAGGCCTCTCACTCAAGGCAGACTATGTCGGCGAAATAACGACCGGCCAGGAAGACCGAAGGACATGGCGCGCCTTCCAGGCGGCGAGCATCCGCGGAGGGAGCTGGCTGGACTTTCAGAAAAAGTACCTCGAGCAGCTCCGCAGATGGATGAAGCTCGTCGGGGTGGACAAGTCGACCGACAGGGTAGTCGTGGTCGACACGACCAAGCCGA
The DNA here is from genome assembly GCA_003135575.1 of Nitrososphaerota archaeon. Taxonomy (GTDB): domain Archaea; phylum Thermoproteota; class Nitrososphaeria; order Nitrososphaerales; family Gagatemarchaeaceae; genus Gagatemarchaeum. The sequence goes on along the minus strand of PLCG01000062.1, from coordinate 737 downwards.
TCTCGGTCCTAGCGCTTTCCGCCCTCTCCAACCTGGAGCGCACGGTGGTCATCGCGGTGGCCGCCGACCCGCAGTCCACACCCGTCGAGCAAAACAACAGCTACGTCGCACTTTCCCTCGCCCTCAAGAAGGGCCTTCCGGTCATAGCGCTCTCCCAGAGCTTCGAGAGAGAAATGATGTATTTCACCGAAGCCAGGGGATTCGCAACGAGCGAGGACGCGGTGTCCAGGCTCCTCGAACCCTTGCTCGAGGCTGCTGACGACCTGATGGACCTTCTCGAGGGAGACCTCCGGCTAGGCATCAAGATGCACTCCCTTTCTGCCATCGTCGCAGGCTCGAAGAGCGTCTATGGCAACGCGACGAACGCTTTCATGGCGCAGAGCTACAACGTCTCAATCGGTGCGAAGCAAGAGGACTGCCAGACCGTGCATTCCCTCGTCTTCTCGCCAAAGGAGGCTGAGTCTGAGTTCGAGAAGAGCTTCGGAGTCTTCAGGAACAGGAAGTTCAAGGGAGCCTTGAACGCTGAGCTCCGTTTCCACGAGACTTCCTCCCCACTCTATGACATCCTGACGATCTGCGGACTGAAGGACGGTTCCTCTCTGCAGAGCATCGCTGCTGGATACGAGGCCATAACCAAGAGCATGCCTGAACTTAGCGTAGAGGGGGCGTCTTAGAGGCATGGCCGAGCCTCGAACTTACTCGCTGGTCTCCGCGAGCTTCCGCGACAAGGCCTACGC